>JBBDSJ010000087.1:16146-28292 GCA_040905025.1 Gammaproteobacteria bacterium | reverse complement strand
TGCCATCAATAGGCAAGGTCGGTGCCAGTTTAACTACACCCACCAGCATTAGCGGCGCAACTTCGCCTGCGGCCCGCGCCACTGCCAGGATTAATCCGGTCATCATCGCCGGTGCCGCCAGCGGCACGACTACGCGCCACAGGGTCTCAGCCTTGGTGGCACCCAGTGCCAGACTGCCCTGCCGGATTGTACTGGGAATACGCGCCAGCCCTTCCTCAGTAGCCACGATCACTACCGGTAAGGTCAGCAGTGCCAGCGTTAGTGACGCCCAGAACAATCCCGGCGTACCAAATACCGGCGCCGGTGCCAGTTCCGGATAGAACAATTTATCAATCGACCCGCCAAGAAAATAGACAAAAAAGCCAAGGCCGAATACACCAAATACTATCGATGGCACACCCGCCAGATTATAGACCGAGATGCGAATCATTTTCAGCAACGGGCCCTGTTTGGCATATTCACGCAGATAAATCGCGGCGAGAATGCCAAAGGGTGTCACCATCACGGACATGATCAACACCATCGAGATCGTGCCAAAAATGGCCGGGAAAACACCCCCTTCGGTATTGGCTTCACGCGGATAGCCAAATATAAATTCATACAACTTGTCGAAATAAAATCCGAGTTTTTCGAACACGCCCATGGCATTCGGCAGATTGGCCCGAACGATATTTCTCAGTGGAATGGTAATCTCGCGTCCAGCCATGGTTTCAGCCACAAACTTGTCGCGCTTGATATCTTCCATCAACTGATCGCGTTCGGCCTTTACCACATTATACTCGGCAGTATAGCCTTCGATCTCGGCATCTATTGTCGCACGCATACGGGCAAGCTCGTCCGGCGCAATTTCATCAGCACGGAATTCCAGCTTGCGCAAGCGCAAACGTGCATTCTCTATCTTGTAGTTAATATCGCCTATTGCATAGCGCTCGATATTATTGATGCGGGCAACCAGGTCATTGCTGTATTTAAGGCGTTCCTGCAGTTCGGCAAACACAGCAAGCGCATCATTTTCAGCGACGACTTTATCATTCTCAATAATGCGAACCGGATAGCCGTAAAAATTACCCCACTCACGCCGCTCCAGCATGATAGCGTTTTCAGGGTAACGCCATTCATCCATGTTTGTTTCCATGTGCCAGACGAAATCGCGCCCGGTAATATCCTTGTTGCCTTGCTTGAACAGATACCGCGTCACGAACTCAACATCCGGATCATCGGGCAATGGCCTGCCTGCTGCTTTCAGCATGCCAAGTGTCAATGTTTCCGAATCAGTCACTTCACCGAGCACGCGGACACGCTGGCCGTCTTCGCCCTGCACTGTGGTTTCAATGATCTGTGCCGGCCAGAAATGCGCGCCGCCACGTATCAGAATCAACAGCAGCAAGCCGCCCACCAGTACAATACTGATACTGACAGCGCCCGCTGTCAGCCAGATCCATGGAGTACCGGAACTAAACCATGCCTTGATATTATTCATGTCAAATCAGTCTTCTGGATTAAATTAATGGCGATGACAGGCAACAGTCAGAATCAAAGCGAGCTATAGCGTTCACGCAACCGCTGGCGTACGACTTCGGCAATGGTATTGAGAACGAACGTCATCGCAAACAGCACCAGCGCGGCCAGGAACAATATCCGGAAATGCGTAGCACCAACTTCGGTTTCCGGTAACTCGACAGCAATATTGGCTGACAATGTGCGCATACCTTCAAAGATGTTGAAATTCACGACCGGACTGTTGCCCGTTGCCATGATGACAATCATGGTCTCGCCGACAGCGCGGCCAAAACCAATCATGATGGCTGAGAATATACCCGGCGATGCCGTCAGCAACACGACCCTGGTCACGGTTTGCCATGATGTCGCACCCAATGCCAGCGAACCCTGCGTCAGATGTTTCGGCACATTGAAAACGGCATCTTCGGCAATCGAGAAAATGGTAGGTATTACCGCAAACCCCATGGCAATGCCGACCACCATCGCATTGCGCTGGTCATAGTTAATTCCGACATCGGTAAGCCACTGGCGCATGCTGCCGTTGAAAAACCATAATTCGATAAATGGGCTCAGGAATACACAAAACCCGCCCACCAGAAAAACAACCGGAATCAGAAGAGCGGCTTCCCAACCATCAGGAATTCGAATGCGTATTGCAGCAGGCAGGTGTTGCCAGCCGTAGGCACAAAGAATAAAACTCAGCGGCATCAACAAAACGATCGAGAATACTGCCGGAAGATGCAGCTCCATGAATGGTGCCAACCACAGCCCGGCCAGGAACCCGAGTACCACCGTCGGCAAGGCTTCCATGACTTCAATCGTCGGCTTGACGGTGCTGCGCATCTTTGGCGTCATGAAATATGCTGAATAGACAGCACCCAGTACCGCGATCGGCATCGCAAACAACATTGCGAACAAGGCGGCCTTGAGTGTGCCGACAGTTAACGGTATCAGGCTGAATTTGGGCTCGAATTCATCAGTGCCAGATGATGCCTGCCAGATATATTCCTCCGTGCCGCGGCCTTCGTATTGCACCTCGCCCCAGAGCGCTGAAAAAGACACCTGCGGGTGTTCATTCCAGAGGGATGCTACTGTCACTTGATTATCTTTATCAGCTACCAGCAAGCGTGTATTGACCGGCGAAATCCCGAGCGCGGTAATCGGCTCGTCACTCAGATTCTCCAGTGCAAGTGAACGTGCCGATGTAGCAAAATGTACACTGACATTACCGGCAGCATCGCCCACCAGAAAACCCTTGCGGGTATATTCCGGCTGAATAAATGTAATACGGGCGGATTGCTGATCAAAATCCCGCACATGCTCAATGTGATAGATGTTCTGATCATCCCTGACCAGCATCCACTGCGCCAGACGTCCGTCTGAATCGCCTACGATCATGGACACCGTGCCGAGCAGATATTCAATCGCTGTCAGTTCAGCACCTTCCGGCACAACCCGCTCGGTTTCTACCAATCCCGCCTGGTCTGGTTGGCTTATGTCGTAATAGCTGAGTTCACCATTCTTTTGCGCGATCATTAAATTGTTCATGTTTGAACTGATTAACAAGCGCAACGGATCAGCTACCAGCCCCGGCAGTTCATAGCTCTTCGGCGTAATCTCGACTTCGCCGGACATGAATGACGTTTGTGCTTCATAGACTGTAAGCAATATGCGGCCATCACGAGTTATCGCTGCAACACCCGCGCCATCACCGGCTTTCTGCACGGCAACAGCAGCCAGTCCAATGCCCTGATCATCGAGAACAAGCGGTTTCTCACCCAGCGGATAGCTGACTTTTGGATCTATCTCGCGATTGCCATCAGGATAGGTAATGTCATAGTCATGCTTGCCGACAATCACCGAGCCATTGCTCAGGCCGTAGACAAACATCTGCGGCTTGGGCTCACCAATCGCAAAACTGGTAATTTCGACGCCTTCCGGGACAGCGAGATCGACCTGTTTGATGAACTGACCGTTGACTGCATTAAAGTAGGTTACCCGGCCGTCGTCAGTAAAACGGCCGGCGATTTCATCGTAGCGTTCGAGCGTCAGCCAGTAGGTCCTTTGTGCCGATGTTTTACCGGGAGCAGCATAGGTATTAATTTCATCGATCTGGGCACTGCGAAACAGCGGCGCCACTTCACTGAATAGATACACAAATATCAATGCCAGCGCGATAATTACGCCGACACCACCAATGCCTACCAAGATACCGGCGAAGACATCATTGATTGCCCGAATCTTGCGCAACTTTTTGCGCCGCGCGGCGTTCGGCATGAATGAGCCGGCCACATCGCCAGTCTCGGCAGCCATCGTTGAGTTATTACCAAGCTCCGCCATAATCAGTTGTTCTCAGGAAATCAGAGTGATGTGTTGCAATGCGAAACGCGAGACTAAAGCATTTATATGACAGCCTTATGACGGTACGGCAAAAGTTGAAATACAAATTAAAAAGTAAAACTATCAACAAGTTATCGATAACCTGCTTTTACAGTATGTCAGCCATAATGGCCGGGCTAAGTCACCCGTGCTGAAGCCGGCCGATAGTGCCCGGGACAAAAAAATGGCCGGCAACTTGCGTTGCCGGCCAAACCCAGGTAGTAGCAGAAGGGAAATAATGACTACTGGATATTGAGCTAATGCTGGACTCAATTCATATTAAACAGCCCCGGCTCATGCCGGGGCTGTTTTGGTTACAGGCAAGTCAATACTTTACTCGCCGATTTTGGCCAGTTCGCGTTTGGCGGGAGCTGCCGGCAATGGCACATAGCCGTCACGAACGACAACTTCCTGCCCTTGTTTTGACAACACCATTTTGAAGAACTCACGTTCCAGCGGCGTCAAGGGCTCATTCGGCTTCTTGTTGACGTAAACGTAGAGGAACCGGGCCAGTGGGAACTCACCGGAAGCGGCAGTTTCAGCACTGACTTCAACGCACTTGCCGCCTTCTTCCTTGGACAGCGGCACCGCACGTACACCCGAAGTAATATAACCAACACCGGAATAGCCAATACCGTTAATGGACTCGGTTACACCCTGGACCACTGAGGCAGAACCCGGCTGTTCGTTGATGGTTGGCTTGAAATCGCCGTCACACAGTGCGTTTTTCTTGAAATAGCCATAGGTACCGGAAACCGCATTACGGCTGTATAGCGCGAAATCGCGATTTGCCCAGTCGCCTTCCATACCCAACTGACCCCAACGGGTAATATCTTCCTTGTAACCGCAACGGCGGGTCGCGGAAAACACGGCATCGACCTGCGCAATACTCATGCACTGGAGGGGGTTGTCCTTGTTCACATAGACGGCCAGCGCGTCGATCGCAACACCGATAGCGGTCGGCGGATAGCCATGCCGATCTTCAAATGCCTTGACTTCGTTACTCTTCATCAGACGGCTCATCGGGCCGACATTCGCGGTGCCCTCAGTCACAGCCGGCGGCGCGGTCGAGGAGCCGGCACCCTGCACCTGTATATTGACGTTCGGATATATCTTGTTGAATTCTTCCGACCACAGCGTCATCAGATTGTTGAGCGTATCGGAGCCGATACTGGTGAAATTACCTGAAATACCGCTGGCGGCGGTGTATTCCGGCAGATTGGGATCGACGTTGGTATCCAGCGCCATACTGCTGCCGCTGAATAACAGACCGGCGATCATGCCTGCTGTTGTAACATTTTGCTTAAAGGACATTACTGTTCCCTCCGGATAAAGCTATAGTGAAAATTAAAGGTTAATGGCACTACACCACAACCTGACATAAAAATTTTATTCGGGATTTCCCCCGGTCCAGCCTACGCAACGATTAACTTTTCGAGACACAACAACCAGTCAGTTTCTACGAGCGTTAACCTTCTAGCAGACGCCGACAATATACAGAGGGGGAAATTGCAGCAGTGTGAAGCTTGGATTACAGTTTTATGACAAGAATAGTCGCAAGTAATACGAATGCGTTTAAGTCTTTAGCCTGTCTGCGTTTTTTGTGATCGTAAAACAACACTCTGGGGCGGGAAATTACACTGGAAAACACTGCCTTTTTTAGGCTCACTCTCAATATGCAGGTGGGCCTGGTGGTGGGAGAGGATATGTTTGACGATGGCGAGGCCGAGACCGGTGCCGCCACTTTCACGTGAGCGGCCCTTGTCGACCCGATAGAACCGTTCGGTCAGACGCGGGATATGTTCAGCCGCAATACCTTCACCAGTATCGGTGACCTGCATGTGTGCGCCATCATTATCAGCATACCAGTCAATACTGATCGTGCCGCCCGGCGGTGTATATTGCACGGCGTTTACGACGAGATTGGAGAATGCACTGTAGAGTTGATTATGATCACCGCGTAGTTGTATATCGCTGTCAGCATTCAACCGGATATCGTGTGCGCGCAGACCACTTAACGAAATCGCTTCACGCTGAATATTTTCCAGCATATCGGCGACACTGACGATTTGCGGCTTGTCACCGGGGCGACCGGTTTCCAGTGCCGACAACATCAGCAGATCCTCGATCAATGCCTGCATACGTGCCGCCTGGGTACGCATTTGTCGCACCTGCGGGACCAGGCCGGCATCCTGTAAAACTGAATCATCTTCCATGGCTTCCAGATAACCGGCGATCACTGTCAGTGGTGTGCGCAATTCATGTGAAGCATTGGCGATAAAGTCCCGCCGCATCTGGTTAATCTGCTCTATCTGGGTAATGTCGCGGGCGATCAGCAGTTTCAGATTATCGCCATACGGCATGACCCGGTATTCAAGCTTGAGTTGTGGATCATCCGGCGCCGGCAATGACAAGCCCTTGCCATCACGTTCACTGTCGCCCTGTTCCAGATACTCCAGCAACTGCGGATACCGGATCAGGTTCGCGACACGCTGCTTGTGATCCTGCGGCCAGTTGATACCAAGATACTCGGCGGCACGAACATTCGCCCATTCAATGCGGTTATCCGGGTTCAGCATGACCAATGCGTCCGGCAACGCCGTCGTCGCATCCTGAAAGCGTTGCAGAAATTGCGACAGCTTGTCTTCGCGCAGGCGGTAATGATTACGCAGGACTTCGATCTCACGGATTACGTCTTCCTGTAAACCGTGCAACACCGGGGATCTGTCTTCGCGATAACTCCGCAGCCATTCAAGCATGGTGCGGGTATCACTTTCGAGCAGATAGATATAAAGACCAAGGCCGGCCACCAGCCCCAGCAGGGCGTGATCAAACATCCAGCCGAACAGGGTGCCGCTGAAAGCCATCAACAGCAGCCGCCAGCGATCCGGACTCATGCTGAAATTCCGAAGCTGGAGTTAGTGTATGGAGAAGCGGTAACCGACGCTGCGCACTGTCTGGATATAGTTTTCACAACCGTAGGGCTCCAGCGTCTTGCGCAGGCGGCGGATATGCACATCGACAGTGCGTTCTTCGACATAGATATTCTGACCCCAGACCTGGTCGAGTAACTGCGCCCGGCTATAGACCCGCTCCGGATGCGTTATAAAGAATTGTAGCAGCCGGAATTCGGTCGGACTGATATCTACTGTTTCACCATGGGCAGTGACCCGGTAGGTTTCCGGATCCAGCACCAGCCCGGCGACTTCGATGGCGCCCTGGATACCGGCCGGTGTTGTCCGCCGCAAAACCGCCTTGATACGCGCCAGCAATTCCTTGCTGGAAAACGGCTTGGTGACATAGTCATCGGCACCGGTTTCCAGCCCCTTGATCTTGTCGGTCTCACCGCCACGTGCTGTCAGCATGATAATCGGTATATCGCGAGTATCCGGGTCATTGCGTATCCGGCGGGCATAATCGACACCGCTGATCCCCGGCAACATCCAGTCCATCAGGATCAGATCCGGACGTTCCTTGCTGATAAAGCTGCGTGCCTGCTCGACATCGGCGGCCTCGTTAAAGCTGAAGCCTTCTTTCATCAGGGTATAGCCGAGCATTTCGCGAATCGCGGCTTCGTCTTCGACAATCAGGATCTTGGCCTTCATGTCAGCATCATATGTTGTTTCTAGCATGCATGGCATTAGATGATAGCTATATTACAGCGATATGACGATGGCTATATTAGCTATCAGTAAAAACGTTGTAATCACGCCACACATTGTTGTTGTCACATTCCCGTCATTGTTTTTTCTTCAAGCTGTCATCTACCGATCACGCAAATGCAACAGTCGGGCTTTACTGTTGCGCTTCATTCAGGCGGAACCTCAAGCAGGGGAGGACCGCAGTTGAATTCAACATTTCAAACTTATCACCAACATGTCAGGAGATTCACCGTGAAACGTACCAAGCTAAGCGTACTATGCGGGTCAGCAATGCTGGGGGGCATGGTCGCCATGACCACGCCGGCATACGCCGCCAACGACACGATGATGCAACTCATCGAAATCATGTACAAGAAGGGCACTATCAGTCAGGACGAATATTCCTTGTTGAAGGGCGCTGCTGCAGCGGACAAGGAAAAGACCGAGGACATGCAGGCCAAGGTCGATGAAAAGGTCAAGGATCTGCCAACCATCACGACCAAGGAAAAACTGGCCATCAAATCGTCTGATGGCAACTGGGAGTGGGGTATCGGCGGCCGCATCATGGCTGACTATGCCATTTATGATAACGATGCTTCCAATGCCGGCGTCGAACCCGCTTTAAGTGACGGCCACGAGATTCGTCGTGCCCGGCTGAACATGAGCGGCAAATTCTATGATACCTGGGGCATGAAGCTGCAGGTCGATTTTGCCGGCAACGACGTCTCACTCAAGGACGCCTACATTGACTACAGTGGTTTTGACAACTTCAAGATCAAGGTCGGTAACTTCAAGGAACCTTTCAGTCTGGAAGAGCTGACCAGTTCCAAATACCTCACCTTCATGGAACGCTCGACGCCGGTCAACGCGTTTGCGCCCGGCCGTAACCTGGGTATCGCCGGTTATACCAGCTTCGCCGATCAGGTAACCCTGTCCGGCGGCGTGTTTGGCGATGGTGTTGAAAGTGACGGTGGCGACGATGGCACCAGCTATGGCGTAACCGGCCGTGTTACGTTCTCGCCGATCCATGAGGCAGGCCGGGTTGTCCACCTGGGTGCGGCTGTTTCTCAGCGTAATACCAACTCCGATAACACTGTGCGTTTCCGTGACCGTTTCGAAACCCATGTCTCCGGTACCCGTCTGGTTGATACGACTAATCTGACCAATACCGATGATGTCACGCGTTTCGGCCTTGAAGCCGCCGGTGTATGGGATCGTCTCTCGCTGCAGGGCGAATACATCATGGCCGATGTCAGCCGGAAAGATGGTTCCCCGGATGTCGATTTCGACGGCTACTACCTGACCGGTTCATTCTTCCTGACCGAGGATACACGCCCGTACAAGTTTGGCGGCGGCAGCTTCGACAAGGTCTCGCCGAGCAGCACGGTCGGTAAGGGCGGCATCGGTGCCTGGGAAGTGGGCTTACGCTATAGCAGCGTCGACCTGAGCGATGGTTTGGTAGACGGCGGCGATCAGGACATCCTGACGCTCGGTCTGAACTGGTACGCTACCAAGAATATTCGCTTCATGGGTAATTATGTCACCGTACTGGATCATACCGGCGGCAACTTCCCGGGCGCAGAGCCTGCTGCGTTCCAGGCCCGTGCCCAAGTCTTCTGGTAAATCAAGTATCGCTACACCATCCTCTCGCATTTCCTCCTCTCCAAGCCTCGCTTCGGCGGGGCTTTTTTATTGCCGTCGGAAAAATTCCTGCGCGCAGCATGCAAAAATCACCCATTTGGGTGACGCATTATCAGGTATTAGCCACTAGGCTGTTATCAAGCCATGAATGCAAACGTTCATGGCGGCACATGGCTGTGCTACCCGCAGGCCATACGGAAATCAGATACGTTTACAAGGAGACACATCATGATGAATCTACGTCAATCTATTCTGGCAATGTTTTTGGCATTACCGCTATTGTTATTGCCGTTATCACTCTTCGCCGCTGACAGCATCGATATCAATACTGCCGACAAGACTGCGCTGATGCAGATCGATGGCATTGGTGAAGCCAAGGCTGACGCCATCATTGAATACCGCGAAGCCAATGGGCCGTTTGTTGCTGTCGACGAATTGCAGGAAGTCCCCGGCATCGGCGAGAAAACCCTGGCCAATAATCGTGACCGGCTAACGGCCAGTAACTAGATCACCAGTAACTGGATCACCTTTCACATTCTCTCTTGACGGGCCTCACTTGAGGCCCTTTTTTATTCCATATTTCATTCCATACCCGACTGGCTCAAATTGGACTTGCCGGAATAAGTTATTTCCATTATTCTGGAAATATGGATACGAAGACCGCGCTCAGTGCATTGGCTGCCCTGGCCCAGGACAGCCGGCTGGCGGCCTGCCGCCTGCTGGTCACCGCCGGCCCGGACGGGCTGTCCGCCGGCGCAATCGCCCGTCAGTTGGGTATTCCGGCAAACACCTTGTCGGCGCACCTGAATGTGCTCAGTCATGCCGGGCTGGTCGAGGCCCGGCGGGCGGGCCGGTCAATGATCTACTGCGTCCGTTACGACAATATGCGCGGGCTGATTGATTATCTGCTGGAGGACTGTTGCCAGAACCGTCCCGAGATCTGCCAGCCGAATCCGTTAACCGCCAACTGCTGTAACGATCCCGAACAAAAATCTGCATAAACGAGAATACGCCCATGAAACGCTTACATATACACGTTGCCGTCGCCGATCTGACTCAGTCGGTCAATTTTTACTCCACCCTGTTTGGTAGCGGGCCGAACGTACAGAAACCCGATTACGCCAAATGGTCGCTCGATGATCCGCACGTTAATTTTGCGATTTCAACCCGCAGCGCTACTCCCGGACTCGATCATCTCGGCATTCAGGTCGATGAAGCGGCTGAACTCGACGCCATCACCGAGCGACTGCATGCCGCCGGCAGCCAGACGCTGCAGCAGGAAGCCACCACCTGCTGTTATGCGCGCTCCGACAAGACCTGGGTCGAGGATCCGGCTGGCCTGCGCTGGGAAAGCTTCCGCAGTCTCGGTGAAACTGTTGACTATGGTGTGTCGGGCGTTAAAACCGATGCTGACCATGACGCCGCAACGGCTTCCGCCTGTTGTGCACCGACGTTAGCGCCAGTGGCCAGCACCGATGCCGGCAGTGGTTGCGGCAGTTCAAAATCAACCTGCTGCTAAGCCAGCGGCCACGATCAATTAGACCCGCGGCCTGCGATCAATTAACCCGCCCGCTATATTGTGGCGGCGGCCCCGGCCGTCGCCGTTGAACTGCTGATCCCGTCAAGCTTCACGCACGTCCTGTGATTACGGTATCCTTGGCGGCTTTTCTGCCAGAATTTTCCGGAACCCCAGATGGACGAACGTTACGATCCCGCCCAGATAGAAACCCGTGCCCGCCAGCGTTGGGACGACATGCAGGCGTTTGCCGCCAAAGAAGACCCGGCACGGGAAAAATTCTACTGCCTGTCGATGTTCCCGTATCCAAGCGGCCGCCTGCACATGGGCCATGTACGTAACTACACCATCGGCGATGTTATCTCGCGTTATCAACGCATGCAGGGCAGGAATGTGCTGCAACCGATGGGTTGGGATGCGTTCGGCCTGCCGGCCGAAAACGCGGCGATGGCCAACAACGTGCCACCCGCGCAATGGACCTACGACAACATCGATTACATGCGCAGGCAGCTCAAGGCACTCGGCTTTGCCATTGACTGGAATCGCGAACTCGCCACCTTCCAGCCGGATTATTACCGCTGGAACCAGTGGTTTTTTCTGCAACTGCTGGAACAGGGCATTGTTTACAAAAAAACCGGTGTCGTGAACTGGGATCCGGTCGACCAGACCGTGCTCGCCAATGAACAGGTCATCGATGGCCGTGGCTGGCGCACCGGCGCCGAAGTCGAAAAGCGCGAGATCCCGATGTATTACCTCGCTATCACCCGCTACGCCGATGAACTTCTCGACGGACTCGATCAGCTTGCCGGCTGGCCGGACAGCGTCAAGACCATGCAGGCCAACTGGATCGGCAGAAGCGAAGGCATTGAGATCGTATTTCCGTATCTTGAATCTGATGGTCAACTGAAAGTGTTTACCACCCGTGGCGACACGCTCATGGGCGCGACCTACGTCGCCGTGGCGCCGGAGCATCCGCTGGCGCAAGCCGCAGCAGCAAACAATCCGGCATTAAAAAACTTTATCGAGGCATGCCAGCGCAGTTCGGTGATGGAAGCGGATCTGGCCACGCAGGACAAGAAAGGCATGGCGACCGGTCTGCATGTGACGCATCCGCTGACGGGTGAAAAATTACCGGTATGGATCGCGAATTATGTCTTGATGAGTTATGGCGAAGGCGCCGTCATGGCGGTACCGGCGCATGATGAACGCGATTTTGAATTTGCCCGGAAGCACAATCTGCCGATCAAGCCGGTGGTCGTACCCCCATCCCAACCTTCCCCCTGGAAGGGGGAAGGAGAAAAAGGCTGGCCCTCTTCGCAAGGGAAAGGCACACATCCCATTCCCTCGCAGGGGGCAGAAACACACCCCATTCCCTCGCAGGGGGCGGACTCACATCCCATTCCCTCACAAGGGGCGGACTCACATCCCATTCCCTCGCAGGGAGCGGACTCACATCCCATTCCCTCGCA
>JBBDSJ010000087.1:0-16046 GCA_040905025.1 Gammaproteobacteria bacterium | reverse complement strand
GGACTCACATCCCATTCCCTCGCAGGGAGCGGACTCACATCCCATTCCCTCGCAGGCGACGGACTCACATCCCATTCCCTCCCCCTTCCAGGGGGAGGGTCAGGGTGGGGGTGAATTTGAACTCCCCTTTATCGAACACGGCATTACTTTCGACTCGGGCGAATTCAGCGGTCTGGATTTTCAGTCGGCGGTTGATGCCATCGCATTAGCACTTGGCAAAAAAGGTCTCGGCAGCAAACGCGTTCAATACCGGCTGCGCGACTGGGGTATTTCACGCCAGCGTTACTGGGGTTGCCCGATCCCGATTATTCATTGCGACAGCTGCGGCGACGTGCCGGTACCCGAGGATCAACTGCCGGTCAGACTGCCTGAAGATCTGGTCCCGGATGGCAGCGGCAATCCGCTCGGCAAAACGCCGGCGTTTTATGAATGCAGTTGTCCGCGCTGCGGCAAACCGGCGCGGCGCGAAACCGACACGATGGATACCTTTGTTGATTCATCCTGGTATTACCTGCGCTATTGCAGCCGCGACAATGTTGAGGCCATGGTCGATGCACGTGCGGACTACTGGATGCCGATTGACCAGTATATCGGCGGTATTGAACATGCGATTTTGCACCTGTTGTATTCACGCTTCTGGACCCGCGTAATGCGTGATGCCGGACTTGTCAGCGTCGATGAACCGTTCACGCATTTGCTGACCCAGGGCATGGTGCTGAATGAAATCTATTATCGCAAAACCGACAGTGGCCGCATTCAGTATTTCAACCCGGCCGAGGTTGAAGTGAATGATCAACAGCAGGCCATCTTGATCAGTGACGGCCAGCCAGTGGAATCCGACGGCATCGGCACCATGTCCAAGTCCAAAAACAATGGTGTCGATCCACAATCCCTGATCGAACAATTCGGCGCCGATACCGTGCGGCTGTTTACGATGTTCGCCGCACCGCCGGAGCAAACGCTGGAATGGTCAGACAGTGGTGTCGAGGGTGGCTTCCGTTTTCTGAAACGCTTCTGGAGGCTGGTTGTTGACCATGTCAACGCCGACCCGGCCGCAACCAGGCCGCCGCTCGATTTGGCAGCCCTGAGTCCGGCCCAGCGCGAATTGCGCCAGAAAATTCACGCAACGATTAACAAGGTCACTGATGATCTGGGTCGCCGTTACACTTTCAATACGGCGATCGCGGCAGTCATGGAATTATTGAACGCACTGGCCAAATCCGCCAATGATGACAACCATGATCGTGCCATCATGCAGGAAGGCCTGGAAACGGCAGCGCTGCTGCTGGCGCCGATCGTGCCGCATATTTGCGATGCCGTCTGGCAAGCGCTCGGGCATGACCAGGCAATTATTGATGCGCGCTGGCCGATCGCCGATACGCAAGCCCTGCAACGTGATACGGTAGATATCGTCGTGCAGGTCAACGGTAAATTGCGTGCCCGGCTGAATGTTGCCGCCGATGCCGACAAGGAAACGCTGGAAGCCGCCGCGCTGGCAGATGATAATGTACAACGATTCCTGGCTGATAAATCCGTCAGGAAAATCATCGTCGTGCCCGGTAAACTGATCAATATTGTGGCACCCTGATAACAAGCCAATAGCCATGACGACACTACGCCTGACATTCCTGCTGTTAATCCCGCTGCTGCTCGCGGCCTGTGGCTTTCAATTACGCGGCAGCTCCGGTCTGGGCATAGACGATGATATCCGCATCCATCTTGATACCAGCGGCGGCGGCGAGATTGGTCTTGAAGTACAGGAACAAATGGAACTGACCGGCATTACGCTGGTGGCCAGCACTGAAAATCCGGACTACATGGTCGGCGTCAATAATCACCGCTATCGCCGCGACATTCTGTCGGCATCACCACTCAGCGGCCGGGTGCAGGAATATGAGCTTTATGTCGGCGTCGATTTAAGTGTTGTTCGTAACGATGGCGAAGTACTGGTCGACCGCGAATTACTGGACGCTTCACGTGATTATGCCTTCGATGAAACCGCTGTACTGGCGTCCGGTGATGAGCAGGCGCTAATCCGCGAAGAACTGGAACAACTGGTCAGTACCCAGGCATTGCTGCGATTGCAGGCTGCCATCCGCAATGACCAGGGAAACTCTGCGCAATGACCGCCGCCGCAGAATGATCGAGCCGGGCATGTACCACGCCACAATCACTAACCCGGCATGCAACTGAAACCGGAACAGCTTCTTGCCCGTCTGCAAAAACCGCCGCTGGCGCCGATCTATCTGATCAGTGGTGACGAACCCCTGCAACAACTCGAACTCTGCGATGCAATCCGCAAGGCCGCGCGTGAACAGGGCTACAACGAACGCGAGGTTTTTGAAACCGGCCGCGGCTTCAACTGGAACCGGCTCAACGAGGCTGCTGCAAGTCTGTCGCTGTTTGCCGAAAAACGCATCATTGAACTGCGCATGGGCAGTGGCCCCGGCAATGACGGCAGTCCGGCACTGATTGACTACGCCAGCCGGCCTGCCGATGACACGCTGGTGCTGATCAGCATGGCGAAAATCGACAAACGGGGCCAACAGGCCAAATGGTTCAAGGCCATCGACAAGATCGGCGTGACCAGTGCTGTCTGGCCGGTCGAAGCCGCCAAAATGCCCGGCTGGGTCCAGGCACGTTGCCGTCAGCAGGGACTGGAAATTGCCGCCGATGCCGCTGAATTGATCGCCGAACGCGTCGAAGGCAACCTGTTTGCCGCCAACCAGGAAATCGCGAAATTGCGCTTGCTGGCCGGCGATAAAACCACAATTGATTTGGCCACCGTACTCAACGCCGTTGCCGACAGCGCCCGCTATGACACATTTGAAATGATTGCGGCGGCGTGTGCCGGGAACTTGCCGCGCGCTTTGCACATGCTCGCCGGGTTACAGGCTGAAGGTACCGAGGAACGGGCAATTTACGGCGCACTCATGTGGCAATTACGCCGTATTTGTCATGTTGCCGAGGCCTGCGCCCAGGGCCAGTCTGCCGAGGCGGTATTTCGCGAACTGTATATTTTTGATGCTCGCCGCCTGCCCTATCAACAGGCCATGCAGCGGCTCGATAGCGGCTCACTGCAACGGCTGCTCTGGCATGCCAACCGGGTTGACGGCCAGCTCAAGGGCTACCGTAGTAACGGCAATCCGTGGCAGTCACTCGGCTGGCTATTGACGCGTCTGGCGGGGTACGATCCGTTGCCTGCTGCCGCGCCGTAACAACAATCAGCAGCGCCGCTACCAAAACGGATACATTTATGGATATTCAACAGTACATGCAGCAATGCGGGCAACAGGCCCGCGCCGCCGCCCGGGAGATCGCGCGTGCCGACACGGGCATGAAAAACATGGCGCTGGCAGCTATCGCGGCGGCAATTGAAGCCGAAGCTGACAAACTGACCAGGGCAAACCGGCTCGACATGACCGCCGGCGAATCCAATGGACTGGAAGCGGCGTTGCTCGACCGGCTCGAACTGACACCGGCACGTATTGCGAGCATGGCTGAAGGCCTGCGCCAGATCGCGGCATTGCCGGATCCGATCGGCACCATAACGGATCTGAGTTACCGCCCGAGCGGCATTCAGGTTGGCCGCATGCGCGTGCCGCTGGGTGTGGTCGGGATCATTTATGAATCGCGGCCGAACGTGACTGCCGATGCCGCCGGCTTGTGCCTGAAATCCGGTAATGCGGCCATCCTGCGCGGCGGCTCCGAAGCGATTCATTCGAACCAGGCGGTTGCTGCCTGTATCAGCAGCGGCCTGAAGTCTGCCGGCTTGCCGGAAACGGTGGTGCAGGTCATCGAAACCACCGATCGGGCGGCGGTCGGAGAGCTCATCAGCATGCCCGACTATGTGGATGTGATCGTGCCACGCGGCGGCAAGGGTTTGATAGAACGCATCAGTCTTGAAGCCCGCGTTCCCGTGATCAAGCATCTGGACGGTATTTGCCATGTCTATATTGACGATCGTGCGGATCCGGACAAGGCTATCAGGGTGGCATACAACGCCAAGACCCAACGCTATGGTACCTGCAACACCATGGAGTGCCTGCTGGTGGCGGATGCTATTGCGAAAACGGTGCTCGACAAACTCGTGCCCCTGTATCGTGACGCCGGTGTGGAGATCCGTGGCTGCGAAAAATCCCGCGCGTTATATCCGGACATCACTGCCGCAACCGATGCTGACTATGCGACCGAGTATCTGGCGCCAATTTTGTCACTGAAAATCGTGCCGGATCTGGATGCCGCGATTGCGCATATCGAACACTACAGTTCACAGCATACCGACACGATTATGACTGAAGATTACAGCCGTGCCCGACGTTTCCTGCGTGAAGTCGACTCCAGCTCGGTCATGGTCAATGCCTCGACGCGGTTTGCCGATGGCTTTGAGTATGGCCTGGGTGCCGAAATCGGCATCAGTACCGACAAGTTCCACGCCCGCGGTCCGGTTGGACTGGAAGGCCTGACATCACAAAAATTCATCGTGCTCGGCGATGGCCAGGTGCGCACGTAACTGTGCATGTGATTTGTTACTCGTGAATCATCGTTCGTCTTTCCTGTATCACAATTCCCGTTTCACGATTCCCGGTTCACGGTCATGAAGCCAATAGGTATATTGGGCGGAACGTTTGACCCGGTGCATGTCGGCCATTTGCGTATGGCACTGGAATTACGCGCCACACTGGATCTGGCCGCAGTGCGGTTTATCCCGCTTGCCGATCATCCGTTTGGCAAACAACCAGTTGCCACACCGCAACAACGCCTGCAGATGTTGCAACTGGCACTGCATGATTTGCCCGGCTGTGAACTTGACCCTCGCGAACTGGAACGCGGTGGGCTATCCTATACGGTAAGTACACTTGAAAGTTTACGTGCGGAGGTTGATGCCACACCCTTATGCCTGTTCCTTGGCTTCGATGCCTTCCAGCAGCTGGATCGCTGGCACCGTTGGGACGAACTGCTGTTGCTTGCGCATCTGGTGGTCGTTGACCGGCCCGGCATGAGCCTGCAAAACAGCCACTTGAGTACCGCTATTTCAGAATTGATCCAGCAACGCCGTTGTCAAAACCCGACTGAATTGCATAACGCCGATAGCGGCCTGATTCTGTTCCAGTCCATCCCGTATCTTGAAATAAGTTCTACCCGTATTCGTGCTGAAATTGCCGCTGGCCATTGCCTGCGACATTTGCTGCCCGACACCGTTATTGACTTCATCCAGCAACATCAAATCTATAAAGTCCAAGCATGATAGCCAGCGAACAACTGACCGCCGTAATTACCAAAGCGCTCGACGACATGAAAGCGATTGATATCCAGATTCTGGATGTACGCAAACTCACATCAATGACCGATACCATGATCATCGCCAGTGGCGGCTCGGATCGGCAGATCCGTGCGCTTGCCAATACCGTTATTGATGCGGCACGTGAAAACGGCGTACGGCCACTCGGCACCGAGGGCGAACAATCCGGCGAGTGGATTCTTGTTGATCTGGGTGATGTCGTTGCGCATCTCATGCATCCGACATCGCGCGCCTATTATCAGCTGGAAAAGCTCTGGTCGGGTGATTTCAGTGATGATGGCCGGCCGGAGGATTTACTCGAAGACGCTGAACCGCTACTACACGGCCAACCACGCCAACACTAGTTCTGAAACGCGAATATGCGTTTACTACTACTCGCAGTCGGTCAACGCCAGCCCGACTGGGTCAATACCGCGTTTGCCGAATACGCCAAACGGCTGCCGGCACACTGCAAACTGGTATTGCATGAAATTACCGCCGGCAACCGCAAGCAGACACCGGATATTGAACGCATCAAACGCGAAGAATCCGAACGGCTGTTAAAAGCCATTCCCGCTACTGCCGTGGTTATTGCCCTGGATGAACACGGACGTTCGCTGAATACCCGCGAACTTTCAAACCATTTCAACGACTGGTTACAGGATGGCCGCGATGTGGCTATGCTTGTCGGTGGCGCCGACGGTCTCGATCAGAGTTGCCTGGATCGTGCTGACTGGCACTGGTCGTTATCAGCGTTGACCCTGCCGCATGGCCTGGCCCGTATCATGGTCGCGGAACAACTTTATCGCGCCTGGAGTTTGCTGGAAGGGCACCCTTATCATA
This sequence comes from Gammaproteobacteria bacterium, assembly GCA_040905025.1. GTDB lineage: Bacteria > Pseudomonadota > Gammaproteobacteria > Methylohalomonadales > Methylohalomonadaceae > JBBDSJ01. The sequence goes on along the minus strand of JBBDSJ010000087.1, from coordinate 9,922 downwards.
GAGAATAGTTTATAGATGATAGTTGGTAGAATATGACTAACAGATCGACTGGCAATAAACTTGCGCTGCACTTGCTTTCATAGGCGTTCACTATCAACTATTAACTATAAGGAACCTCTGATTTATTCAGAGGTTCCTGCAGTACATGGATGTACTGCCATTTTTCAACCACTTAAGTGATTGAAAAATGAAGACAATCGAAAATCACAATTTTCGATTTTCGTGCTCTGAGAATTCATGGATGAATTATTCAGAGCTTCCATAATCTATTCACTTGCATCATGATCTACCTCGCTTCCAAATCCCCGCGTCGGCGCGAACTGCTGGATCAAATCAGTATCCGCTATGAAGTAATTGATGTTGATATTGATGAAACCTGGGATGGTAAAGCAGCTGCGCATATTCATGTGCCCATGCTCGCCTTGCGCAAGGCACGCGCGGCGTATGATTCAGTCAGCAATAATCCGCACAGGCCGGTACTGGCTGCCGACACGGAAGTGTTTCTGGATGACAAACCACTCGGCAAACCGGATAACATCGATGCCGCGGTCAATATGCTGCAACAGCTCTCCGGCCGCACCCATCAGGTTTATTCTGCTGTGGCCCTGATTGCCGATCAGGACTACACCGCGCTCAGTATCAGCCGGGTCAGCTTCCGGCCATTATCCATTGATGAGTGCCGTAAGTATGTGGAAACCGGCGAGTCACTCGACAAGGCTGGCGGCTATGGCATTCAGGGGCACGCCGCCGGTTTCATCAGTGAACTCCACGGCAGCTATTCCGGCGTGATGGGAATGCCGCTGTTCGAAACTACCGAACTGTTACGTCAGGCAAACCTGCTCTGACAGAATCCGGCGAACAATGGCCGGCTTCCAACACCTTATCTTGCGCGCCAGACACTCACGCAAAGCGTAATAAACGTCAGTGGCAACACAAACCACAGCATGACTACGGCAAGTCCCTGAACACTGCCACTGGCTGTTGAACTCATGATCAGGAATGCCGTATAGAACGCGTAATATCCCAGAAACAACCAGCCTTCCCAGCGCGCAATGGTATAGCCGGTAAAGAAAATCGGCAGGCAGGCCACCGCAACGGCAATCATGATCGGGATATCAAACTGCAGTGCCGATGCGCTGACATTAATACCGGCCGGGGCGACCAGTGATGCCAGTCCCAACACAGACAGAATATTAAAAATATTACTGCCGACCACATTGCCAACAGCAATATCACGCTCGCCCTTGATGCTTGCCATCACTGATGTCGCCACTTCCGGCATCGAAGTTCCGGCAGCGACAATGGTTAAGCCGATCACCAGTTCACTCATGCCGAGCAGGCGAGCTATCACTATTGCGTTTTCCACCAGCCAGTGTGCGCCAAGCACCAACAACACCAAACCGACGATGATCAACACAAGGTTTTTCAGCAGGCTGTTCTCTGCCGGGACGGAATATTCGGCAGCGTACTCGGCGACAACCGCCTGGCTTTCCCTGCGTCCTTTCATGATCGCAAAAACAGTGTAGGCAATAATGCCGGCAAACAACACCACGCCATCAACACGGCCGATACTGCCATCAATCGCCAGCAACCAGAGCAGGATTGAAACACCGATCATGATCGGCACATCCACCCTGACCAGCTGCTGTGAAACAACCAGCGGCGTGATGATGGCAGACAGCCCCAATATGAACAGTACATTGAAAATGTTACTGCCGACCACATTGCCAATAGCAATATCGGCGCCAGACTGACCGGATAACGCTGACTGCACACTGACGGCCATCTCCGGTGCGCTGGTACCAAACGCCACGACCGTTAAACCGACAACCAGCGGCGAGATGCCCACACTGGCAGCAAGCCGGCTGGCACCACGCACCAGTAACTCGGCACCAAATACCAGCAACACCAGCCCGGCAATAAACATTGCCAACACGACAAGATTCATAAATTAGTCAGTCCGTTCAAGGCAGAAGTTGATATGAGTGACATTATATCGTCGGCAACAGTTACAACATACAAATAAAAAAGCCGTGGCTGTCCGGAAAGACAGCCACGGCGCTTGACCCGCATCAGCCTGCCGGTATTACCGGCAGGCTGACATCATTACAACAACGGTACCAGCAACAGCGCGACGATGTTCATGATCTTGATCAACGGATTAATCGCCGGCCCGGCCGTATCCTTGTATGGATCGCCGACCGTATCACCGGTCACCGCGGCCTTGTGCGCTTCTGATCCCTTGCCGCCAAAATTACCATCTTCAATATACTTTTTGGCATTATCCCAGGCACCGCCACCGGTAGTCATCGAGATTGCAACAAACAGGCCGGTCACAATCGTACCGATCAGCAGACCGCCGAGTGCCTTCGTCCCGGCACCATCACCCATCAGGAAATTCATCACAACGACCAGAACTATCGGCACCAGAATCGGCAGCATGGACGGAATGATCATTTCCTTGATAGCGGCTTTTGTTAACAGATCCACCGCCCGCGAATAGTCCGGTTTGCCGGAGCCATCCATGATGCCCTTGATATCCCGGAACTGCCGCCGGACTTCGTTGACCACCGCACCGGCAGCACGACCGACCGCTTCCATCGCCATTGCGCCGAACAGATAGGGTACCAGACCACCGATAAACAAACCGATAATCACCGCCGGATCCGACAGGCTGAATTCAACCAGTTTGCCCTTGGCTGCGAGGTTGTGAGTGTAATCAGCAAACAATACCAACGCTGCAAGACCGGCCGAACCGATGGCATAACCCTTGGTAACAGCCTTGGTCGTATTGCCGACAGCATCCAGTGGATCGGTAATATCGCGGATCTTCGAATCCAGACCAGCCATCTCGGCGATACCACCGGCGTTATCGGTAATCGGCCCATAAGCATCCAGTGCCACGATCATGCCGGTCATTGACAACATGGCTGTGGCTGCAATCGCAATACCATACAAACCGGCCAGCTCATGCGCGCCATAAATCGACAGACACACCGCAATCACCGGTGCCGCCGTTGATTTCATCGAGATACCGAGACCGGCGATCATGTTGGTGGCATGGCCGGTCTGCGAGGCCGAGGCGATGTGTTGCACCGGACTAAACTCGGTCGCCGTATAGTATTCCGTGATCACGACCATCGCGGCGGTCAATGCCAGTCCAATCAACGCAGCATAAAACAGGTTGCCAGCGCCCAGACTGGAATCCCCCATCAGCATATGTGTTAACGGATAAAACAAAATCGCCGCCAGTACACCGGAAACGATCACTCCTCTATAAAGGGCGTTCATAATCTTGCTGCCGGATTTCACCTTGACGAAAAACGTACCGACGATACTGGCAATAATCGACGCGCCACCAAGTGCCAGCGGCAGCAATACGCCGTTCGCGCCGACTTCGGGACGCATCAGAAAACCAAGCAGCATGGTCGCGATCACGGTCACGGCATACGTCTCGAACAGATCCGCCGCCATACCGGCGCAGTCACCGACATTGTCACCGACGTTATCGGCAATCACCGCCGGATTGCGTGGATCATCTTCCGGGATCCCGGCCTCGACCTTGCCCACCAGATCCGCACCCACATCCGCACCCTTGGTAAAAATACCGCCACCCAAACGTGCAAAAATTGATATCAGTGAGCCACCAAACGCCAGACCGATAAGCGCATGCAGTGCATCTTCTTCACCGATGATCGGCAAGACAATCGCGTAATAGCCGGCAACACCGAGCAAACCGAGACCAACCACCAGCATGCCGGTGATCGCGCCACCACGAAAAGCCACCTGCATGGCGGCATTAAGACCGTTGTTTGCAGCTTCGGCAGTACGCACATTGGCCCGTACCGAAATATTCATACCGATATAACCGGCCAGCCCGGAGAACACGGCGCCGATCAGAAAACCGATGGCTGTCGCCCAGCCCAGTACGATCCACAACAACACCAGCAACACGACACCAACAACTGAAATCGTAAAATATTGCCGGTTCAGATAGGCCGCAGCACCCTGTTGAATAGCCAGGGCTATTTCGCGCATACGATCATTGCCATCCGGCAATTTCAGAATCCATTTAACCGACCAGACGCCATAGGCAATCGCAAGCAAACTGCAAATGATGGCAAAGCTTAATGCCATTGAAGCACTAGACATGACAGACACTCCCGTGAGTTTGTTTTTTTTCAAGCCCTGAATAAACCTGAACGCGGTTTAGGCAGAGATCCCTCAGGCATACTTTCTTGTTTTTTTGTGCGGACAGCATGTTGCAGGCTGGCGCTGATATTTCCGGCCAGCATTGGCAAATTGCATATATTGAACTTTTATAACAGCGGTTCTGATATGCAACCAACATCCAAGCATAGATGGTTAATCCACAGATGCCAGTTTTACAGCTGCAGCATACGGCATCAAGGCTCAACATATCCATGTGCAGTTGCAGCATAAATGCAGCGACTATCGGCTATCAGCTAAATAGCGAATTTTTGCTTGAGTTTTTTCGGCACCGGCTTGTTTTTCAGCGTGACGTAGTCCGGCAAACCGTGCTTGTAGGGCGGATAGTCCTCGCCCTGGATGAGTGGCGCCAGGTATTTGCGCGCCGCTGCGGTGATACCGAAGCCGTCCTTGCTAATGTAATTTTTCGGCAACTTGTGCTCGCGATTTGCGACATCGCTTAACGCCACGCTGCCAAGTTTCCAGCGGTACGGCTTGTCCGAGGTCCGCTCAATGCTGACCATCACGGCGGTTTGCCCCTTGAGCGCAAATTTTACTGCCGCCCGGCCGACCGCGTAGGCTTGCTCGGCATCAACCTTCGAGGCGATATGCCGGGCCGAGCGCTGCAGATAATCGGCCACGGCCCAGTGGTATTTGTGGCCAAGCTCGTCTTTGATCAGTTGCGCGATAAACGGCCCGACGCCGCCCAGCTGGGCATGGCCAAAGGCATCCTTGCTGCCGGCCTCGGCCAGAAAACGGCCATCCGGCCCGCGCACACCTTCCGACACGACCACGACACAATAGCCATAACGCTTGACCGCCTGATCGACCCGGGCGAGAAATTTCTGCCGATCAAATGCAACTTCCGGAAACAAAATCACGTGCGGCGGTTCAGCCGCGGTTTCGCCGGCCAGTCCGCCGGCGGCTGCGATCCAGCCGGCATGCCGACCCATGACTTCCATAATGAACACCTTGGTCGACGTTTTCGCCATCGACATCACATCCAGCGCTGCCTCGCGCACCGATACCGCCACATATTTCGCCACGGAACCGAAGCCGGGGCAGCTGTCGGTCAGCGGCAAATCGTTGTCGACTGTTTTCGGGATATGTACTGTCTGCAGTGGGTAGCCAAGTTTTTCCGCCAGTTGTGAAACCTTGTGACAGGTATCAGCGGAGTCACCACCCCCGTTATAAAAGAAGTAGCCGATATCATGCGCCTTGAATACTTCAATCAGGCGCTCATACTGGCTGGCATCGTCCTCAAGTTTGCGCAACTTGTAACGGCAGGAACCGAACACGCCGCCGGGCGTATGCCGCAAAGCAGCGATAGCCTGTTTCGATTCCGCGCTGGTATCAATCAGATCTTCGGTCAATGCACCGATAATGCCATTGCGGCCGGCATATACCTTGCCGATTTTATCCTTGTGCTGGCGCGCAGTTTCGATGACACCGCAGGCGCTGGCATTGATGACGGCGGTCACGCCGCCGGACTGGGCATAAAAGGCGTTACGGGCTTTGGGCATGGTCTGGACTTTGAGTGATGAATTGAATGCGCCTATTATTGTTGGTGGGACTGATAAAAACAATGCGTCTGTAACGACATGCTCAGCCCTGCATCAAAGAACGAATCACGAGAGAAGCTGTCACAAAACCAACAAATCGCAACTAAACTAAAAGATACTTGCTGTCATCTAACCCCGGCTGCCATGAAATTCTCCAACATCCTGCTGACTCTGGCGCTGAGCTTGCTGCTCAGCCCGGCGCCCGTGCACGCCGACGTCCGGCAACAGGATTTGCCGGATCTGGGTGATTCCTCCGGCTCGGTCATTTCACCGGAGATGGAACGGCGCATCGGCCAGCTGTTTTTACGCAACGTTCGTGAGCATGCCAATATCGTCATGGATCCGGAAGTCCAATCCTACATCCATTCGCTTGGCTACCGGCTGGCAGCCAACAGTGACAACAATGCCCAGAACTACACATTTTTCATGGTTGATGACCCGATGGTGAACGCATTCGCCGCACCCGGCGGCGTTATCGGTATCAATACCGGCATTATCCTGAACTCCGAAAGTGAAAGCGAAATTGCCGGCGTGGTCGCACATGAAATTGCGCATGTCACACAACGCCATCTGGCACGCATGTTCGAACGTCAGCAACAACTCGCCCTGCCCATGCTGGCGGCACTTATCGGCGCGGTCGCGCTGACTATTGTCAATCCGCAGGCCGGCCAGGCAGCGATGACAGCGGTAGCTGCCGGTCAGGCACAGTACGGCATCAACTTCACGCGCGCGAATGAAGAAGAAGCAGACCGCATTGGCATGCAGATTCTTGCCCGTTCCGGCTTCAGTCCGCGCGGGATGGCGGATTTTTTTGAACGTCTGCATCGCACATCACGCTACTACGCCGGCAACGCGCCTGAATACCTGCGCACGCATCCGCTTACCAGCAATCGTATTGCTGATGCCCGCTCGCGTGCTGAAAACTATCCCGATATTGAAGTCAAAAACACCGGGTCTTATGAACTTATCCGCATGAAGCTGATGGCGACGGGCCAGAAAAGCGAGGCCGATGCACTGAAGCTGTTCCGGGAGAAAATGCAGAATGCAAAACCGGACCAAATCACGGCAACACGTTATGGCCTGACCATTGCCTTAATCAGGGCGGGCGAATTCAGCGAAGCACGTTTGCATGTCGACAAGCTGCTGGAACAGGATAATGAGAAAGCTGCCTTCATGTTACTGGCGGCAGAGCTCGAGAATGCGCAGCGCAATTATGACCGGTCAGTAGATATTTATGAGCGCATGCATAAGCTGTATCCATATTACCGGCCACTGGTGCTGGCCCATGCCAGAACATTACTCGCAATGAAGCGCGGTACTGAAGCGCGGACATTGTTGCGCGACTATGGCCGTACCAATACCACCGATCATCAGTACTATGAACTGTTGAGTCAGGCTGAAGCACAGGCCGGTAATGAAGCCGAGTCCGGGATTGCGCGGGCTGAGCAATTTTTTCTGCTGGGTGACACCAGCCTGGCCATTGAGCGGCTCAAGTATACTGAACGCCAGCCGGGTATTAATTATTATCAACAGCAGCGCATCAGTGCCCGTATCAAGCATTTTGAAAATGAACTGGCACTTGAACGCGAGTTATTGTTCTAGATCTTCACACCCGTCGCAATACACGATGTTCTGGCTGGAATCCGATAAACTGCAGCCATGAATCGGGGCAGTTTATTTCCTTTCCACAGCAGCCAGGGTTTTTAAGTCAAGCGCATGTATCGTTCGCTCATCCCGCAAATTCTGATATTTCTTGCTGTAGTTGTCAGTGCCCTGCTGCTTGGCGCATTGCTCGCATACCCTGCCAGCCTGCTGTTACCGGACATCAGGTTCAGCAGCCTGGCCGAACGCCTGAGCCTTGTCTGCGGCCTGCTTGCCAGTCTGGCCTATGTCCGCTTTACACTGCCTTTTACGGCCAGTGCGCTTGGTTTCGGCTTGCCGGCTTCGACACAACCGCTGCGCACCATTATTCGCATACTCGGCATTGGCCTGCTGCAGGGCAGTGTCATTTTGCTGGTGTTATCAATAACGCTTGGCCTGCTCGGCATTCAGGTGATCGATGTTAGCCGCGGGTTCACGCCGGGCAGTGTGCTGCTTGTCCTCATCAAGGGTTTGTTCACCGGGCTGTTTGTCAGCCTGATAGAAGAGCTGCTGTTTCGCGGCGCACTATTCAGTGCACTGCAGGCACGCACCAGCGCCATCTGGGCAACATTACTCAGCAGCCTGTTGTTTGCCGCCGTACATTTTATCAGTTATCCGGAACCGGCCGGGGATACTGGCTGGCTCACAGGCGTGCAACTGTTCCCCGAAGCACTCGTGCGGCTGACGGATATTGCGATCCTGGATTATTTTTTAACCCTGTTTTTTCTCGGCGTGTTGCTGTGTCTGCTGCGCCGGCGTGATGGACATATCCTGAGCGCGATAGCTGTACATGCCGGTATTATCATGATGATCAAGCTGGACAAGTACATCATGGTGCCGGCCGCGGATAGTCCGTTTGATTTTATGGTCAACTCGGCAAGTCCACGACTGGGTTGGTTATCTGCCTTCTGGTTATTATTGCTGGTTGCAGTATTCTGGTGGCTGCATATCAAGAAACGACCATAATGAAAAATTATTTACGCCGGTTCGCATGCGCTACGATGGCAACCGTTTTACTGACACTTAATGCCTGTGGCGATCCGGGCAGCAGTTATTTCCCGCTGGAGTCCGGCTACTGGTGGGAATATGTTGAAACGGTGACCACGATGGATGAGACACGTGCGAACAAACGTATTATCGCCAATGCTGATCCAATCAAGGTCGATGGTGAAACGGTTTATCCGCGCCATAGCGTATCCGGTTACACCTATTATTATCGCGCCGATGATGATGGCGTCTTGCGTATCGGCGGCATAGAAGAAACCAGTGATGATGAAATCGGCACTGAACTCAGTGAAGCCATTGCACCGAATCAATATGTGTTACGTTTTCCACTTGAGGTCGGTACGACCTGGACCATGCGTTCGGAAACTGCCGTACTGGAAATGAGCGGGCCGCCGTTTGATACCCTTTATCAGCTCAGCAGGCCCATTAATATGCGCTATGAAATTACCAGTCTTGAAGAAAACGTGCGTGTAGCTGCCGGTGACTTCAGTGATTGCCTGCGTATTGATGGTAGTGGCCAGGTCAGTATTGATGTCGGCGGTCATCTTGGCCGCACGACCATTTCAGTTGAAACGACTGACTGGTATGCCCCCGACGTTGGGCTTGTCAAGTCAGAGCGCGTCGAGACCACCACCAGCCAGGTTCTCAACCGCGGCTCCTACCAACTCGAATTAAACGAATTCCGCCGTCTGTAACATCCCGCCAACAAAAATCACGTCCGCACAAAAAGCTGCTATCTTTGTTATTAGAGGGGTTAACTGGAAGTGGACTCAAAATGTCACGAATACAGCCGAGACCAGGCGAAAGGGGACGAAAAAGCGGAGTGTATAAATAATACATGAGCATTTTGAGCCCACTTTCAACACCGTATCGGCAAATGCAGTAATTTTGAGACCGCTTCTACTGAAACGAGTCGTCAACCATGCTCAACCTGAATCCGGACATCGTCTGCGCCATTATTGAGAAATGTCATGAATTCCATGGTCAGGAAGGTGTTTCAATTCCTCATGCTGGCGATGACTACGACGACGACTGGGCCATGCAGGTACTGGCCGATCATGCTGACGACAGCACATATCAGGAACTCAAATATTTAATTGACGATCTGGAACCGTCGCATCAGGTCGAACTGGTTGCACTGATGTGGATGGGACGCGGCGACTTTGCCATTGATGAATGGCAGGATGCTATCAAGCAGGCTTATGACAGCTGGAACAGCCGTACCGCAGAATACTTACTTGGCTCGCCACTGGTCGCTGATTACTTACAGGAAGCGTTACAGGAAATGGGCTATCAGTGTAATGAGTAAGAAATGGTGGGTCGTGAAGGATTCGAACCTTCGACCAATGGATTAAAAGTCCAGTGCTCTACCAACTGAGCTAACGACCCGTTACATGCCGCTTTCGGGCTCCTGCCCTCAAGCTGTTGCGCCCAACAAAAATGTGATTTTTGTTGGGCTTCGTGAAAACTGCGTTTTCACGCCGCACCTCCTGTGCGGATGATTC
>JBBDSJ010000086.1:0-4898 GCA_040905025.1 Gammaproteobacteria bacterium | reverse complement strand
CGCGCTCAGGCTGAAATACAGGCCGAGAAACAACCCGCTTTTGCAGAGTCTTTTGATATGTACGATGGATGATTTGAGCATGATGTTTTATTACCTCAATTAATTCGTAACAACGTGGCGGTAATCGATACCGGTATCGGCGCGGGCATTGCCCGGACCACCGCCATAACTGCGAACGTCAAAAAACATATAGGCGCCGCCGCCGGCCGCGCCGCCACCGAGTCCGGCGTAACCGGAAACCTGGACCGTATCAGAGCCGGGCGCGGCGACAGTGGTGGTTTTGAGTACGGAGATGCCGGCCTTGATGTCATTGGCACCGACATAAAGACCATCACCATCGGCGTCCACCTGGTATTCAAGATGTATCGGCCGGCTGTCGCTTATTAAATCAGCGAGCTCCGCATTTTCAACATAGAGTTCTTCATCGGTATCGACGACGGTATAGTTGTCCGGCAGCGTGAAATTGCTGCTGGCGGGCACCGTGCCGCCGGCGGAACTCGGCCAGCCACGATAAAAGACATGGTCGCCGATAACGCCGGCTGTCAGTTGCCGGCCACTTTCTGCATTCTGGAATGCCCGTGATTTAAGCAGGGTATTGGTTGTCATCTGCATATCGACATTGGTTGAACGCATCGCCACGACGGCAACCAGCGTGAGTACAACCAGCAGTATCAGGGAAATGACCAATACCATGCCGTTCTGCTGGCCGGATTTGCCTGTCGTAAAGGGATGTCTGGAAAATGAGGTTTTCATGAGCGTATCTGGTTCCTGACCTGAATAATTTTGCTATACAGTTTGCGCGGGTAATGCCGCAGTGAATCCGGCACTGTATAAGTGAAACCACCTGCCATGTCATAGGTTTCGCCGGCCTGATCAATGCTGAGGTCCAGCGCCGGCGAACGTACAAGAATATCAATTCGTGCAGTGACAACATTGCCCCAGTCATTGGCACCTATATCAGTTGCGGGCCGGTAGATATCGGCATTCTGGTTGCCGTTTTCGTCGATGCCATAAACAACCTGTAGCTGTTCGACGCCTTCAATGACATCACTTGACGCTGACAAACCGGTGCCGGCGAGTTCACGTTTTGCCAGGCATATACCTGCACCGGTGCCGGCAGACGCGGTGCATTCACGCAGGAAATAAATCATAAAGTGATAGGGTAAATTAACTTTGCCACCCATTTCCGGTGCTTCAACCGCCAGATCGCTGGGCAGGCTGCCGGAGTTGCTGCCCTGGAATATCAACCCGCGACGGCCGGCCGAGCTGCGTACATAAAGATCTGTGCCAACAAGACTGGCAGTGGGCACCGGTTTTGGATCGGCATAGCGCACGACGATGACATCACTGTTGGGAATATAGTCGCCACCATCCAGACAGCCTGCTACCGCAGCCGGTGCTGTCGCACCCCCCTCCAGACCCAGCAGACCCTGAGTATCCGTGGCAAATCCGGCAGAGCAATCATCTGTTATAGCCGGTGCTGCTGATGTGACGTTGCTGACATCGACACCGCCCCAGTGATCGGCCATGCGCATGTCATATTGCAGGCGCGAGACGGCGTAACGTGCATTCTCATTCAGCAGGCTGAAACCTTCCTGTATCCGGAAGCCCTGCCTGTTGCTGGAAAACAGCTGAATAATACCGGCAAGCAGGATAAGCGATATTGCAATAGCCACCATGATTTCAATCAATGAGAATCCACGTTGGCCCTGATTCGAAGTAATGTGCATGGGGTTTAACTCTGGTTTATTCATCATGGTACAAATCTCATTACCAGGCGTTGGGTCAGTTCGGCGTCTTCACTATCACCAATGCCACGCTCTGACCATCCGATTTTAATGGCATAGATGTCGCCGGTATCATCACAGGCCCAGTCAGTCGAATCACCATCATTGGGCGTTGAGTCGATACATACGACGCCGGCACCATTGGGCAAGAGATCGGCATTTTCAGTATTCCAGGTGACCAGGTCGTAGGCGGCAAATTCTTCAGCGGTGCATACTTCATTTCCGCAATTGGTGTCATAAGTCGTAGGCATGGCGCCGGTAATATTGTATTCGCCGTCACTGGTTCCACCTTGATTGCCATGCATCCGGTCGATCAAGTTTTCCGCCTGCATGGTTGCTGCCAGACGCAACTGTGAGCCGTGTGTAAAGCGCAACCCGGCAATCTGTAATGTGGCGATGCCGAGCAGGCCGATAGCAAAAATGACAATTGCTACCAACACTTCCAGCAGCGTAAAGCCACGGCTGTTGGTATTGTTTCTGGAATTGGAGAATTTCATTATGGGCATGTCAGGGTAGGTGCTTCTGTTTTGGAGGCTGTGCTTGGCCGGCCGGTATTGCCAATCATGATGGCCCGGGCATAGTCAGCACCGCGTGAATCGCATAGTGCAAGCATTCTGTTGTTATCGACAGTACCATTACCACTATAGGTGATGATTCTCGTATCGCTGCTCAGGGTCAGTTCACCTGCCAGGGGTTCCTGAATCGTGAGAATACAGTCGTCCGTGGCAGCGTCACCGCAATCATCGCCGTCATCAATAGTGCCGTCACCATCGCGATCGACAAACACCAGCCAGCCATTTTCCCAGTTGGTGCCGGACGTGGCGCAGCTGGTGCCGTTGTTCGTTGCGCAGATGGATACCTGCTGGTTCTGCTTGACGGCTTCGCTGCGGGCCTGATTCAGGGACGTGACAAACAGATTTGTCTGGGTCACCAGCCGGTTATTCATGACCGTTGATTGAAAGCTTGGCACGCCGATCGTAATAAGAACACCGATTATGACGATCGCAATCATGACTTCAATAATGGTAAAGCCGGATATATTTTTCATGATCTCTTTATAGTTGCTGGTAAGATATTTGTCAGGCCTGACTGGACAAACGGTACAATCCGGCCGACCAGCGGCATCTGCGCGGTAGTAGCGCTCCCGTAAATCCTGTTTCAGCCGTTTTTATTCGATGAAAAACCACGATGTCATTGTAGTTGGTGCTGGCGTAATTGGTCTGTTTACGGCACTGGAATTGCGCCAATCCGGGCTGGATGTCTGCCTGATTGATACCGCCATGGCAGCCCACTCGGCCAGTTGGGCTGGCGGCGGTATTCTTTCACCGCTGCGGCCCTGGCAGGAGCCGCCGGCGATTCACTGTCTGGCCGACTGGTCCCGGACTGCGTACCGTGAGCTTGTGCCAGCGCTGGAACAGACAACCGGCATTAATGTCGGGTTGCAAGCGCAGGGCTTGCTATGGCTGGATCTGGTGGATGAAACAGCCGCCCTGGACTGGTTGGTCGGTCATGGCCGTATCGGTAACAAACTGGATCAGTCCGGGCTTGCCGTTCTTGAACCTAATCTGAACGTGGCGGCAACGGGTCATGGCCTGAGCAATCCGGATATTGAGCAAATCCGGAATCCACGCCTTATCAGGGCATTGCAGGCTGCTGCCCGAATAGCTGGTGTCGATTTGAAATCAGCTAATGCGCCAGCGGAGTTAATCATTGATGGCGCCCGCTGCCCGGGCATCCGGGTGGCAGATGAACAGGTTTTGGCTATAAATACTGTTGTCTGCAGTGGCGCCTGGGCCAGCAAGCTGCTGGCCGAAGATGAAATCACGGCGAGCCTGTATCCCGTTCGCGGCCAGATGATTGCCTATCAGTTGCCTGAACCACCATGCAAACATATCGTTTTTCAGCATGGTCATTACCTTATCCCGCGCAATGACGGCGTGCTTCTGGCAGGCAGTACCGTGGAAGAGGTGGGTTTTGATGATCAAACCACGGCGCAGGCAAGCGGCGAATTGCAGGCATTTGCGCAACGATTGTTGCCTGGCCTGACAAACCGCGAGCCAGATTGGCACTGGGCCGGCTTGCGTCCGGCGACAACAGACGAGTTGCCACTGATTGGCCCACATCCCAGGATCGCTGGCTTGTATCTGAACACCGGTCATTTTCGCAATGGCATTTTGCTGGCACCGGCCAGCGCCCGGTTACTGGCCGACCAGTTTCTCGGCAGGGAAGCCTTTTGCCCGGCTCAACCCTATTTGCCCGCACGCTTCATGACATGATTGAGTCGCCGGTCGGCATTGAGACTTTTGCCTCAGCTTCCTATAATTAAAACAGAATGACAACGACATCGACACCACCCCTGACGCGTGAGCAATTGGGCTCACTGCTGAAACAGCACGATATTCAGCCCACCAGTCAGCGCCTGCACATTGCCGAGATTCTGTTTAGCGCAAAGCAGCATCTGTCGGCCGATCAGGTACTGGTAAATCTGCGTAAAAAAACCTCGCTGCGGCCAAGGCGACAGTTTATAATACATTGAATTTATTAGTAAAAAATGGTTTGTTGAAAGATATGGTCGTGGTGCCTGGCAAGGTTATTTACGACTCCAACCTGGATTCACATCATCATTTCTACAATGAAGACACCGGCGTTATCACTGATATCCCGGCAAGTGACATCAGCTTTGAGCAGTTGCCGGCTTTGCCGCAGGGCACCTCTACCGAAGCAATCTCGGTCACTATTCATCTGCGTAACAGCAAAAGCTAGCCGATTTCCGTATTTCCGCTTACCGGCAGTTGAGCCACAGGCAGCCGTTCTCTATACTCGCGTCCTTCCTAAATGCCGAAGTAGCTCAGGTGAGTATTGACCGTTTGTCCCCCCTGGTTATTGGATCGGGGACAAACGCAGCAATGCGAACGCCTGATCATGGGCGAGACCGCAACGAACATCCAGTGAATGTTCGTTGCCAATCGAGCGCCCGGCCAGGACGGCCGGGCAGGTGTTTATTTGGGCATGATGTAGCGGTATGGACGCCAAATTAATAGTTTAAAAATAGTTATTGCCGAAGTAGCTCAGTTGGTAGAGCAACGCATTCGTAATGCGTGGGTCGGAGGT
>JBBDSJ010000085.1:0-29503 GCA_040905025.1 Gammaproteobacteria bacterium | reverse complement strand
GAAGTAGCTCAGTTGGTAGAGCAACGCATTCGTAATGCGTGGGTCGGAGGTTCGAGTCCTCTCTTCGGCACCATTCGAGTTATGAAATTTCAGGATATGGTTTTGCATCCCCACGCATTACGCAAGGTGTGGGTCGGGGCTGACCGGCGACATCCTGTCGCCGTCCCTGCGGGCGCACTGCGTGCGTCCAAATCGGCAATCCTGCCGATTTGTCGAATCCTCTCTTCGGCACCAATCTATTAAAAAGCCTGTCATCGACAGGCTTTTTAATAGATTTTCAGCCAGGGTTTAGAACCTCCGACCATATAATCCGGTTCGACAAATTTGCCGGGAGCAAATTTGAACAGATGAGCGCAGCGAATCTGGCCTGAAAGGCGGAGCACAGGATGTGCGGAGTCATCCTCTCTTCGGCACCATTCGAGTTATGAAATTTCAGGATATGGTTTTGCATCCCCACGCATTACGCAAGGTGTGGGTCGGGGCTGACCGGCGACATCCTGTCGCCGTCCCTGCGGGCGCACTGCGTGCGTCCAAATCGGCAATCCTGCCGATTTGTCGAATCCTCTCTTCGGCACCAATCCATAAAAAAAGGCCCGCCAGTAAGCGGGCCTTTTGGTCTGTAATGCAAACAGCTTACAGCTTCATGCGAATGCCAACAAAGCCCGAGATCGGCGCACCGACGCCGACAAAACGATTATCGTTAAAGCTGTCAAAGCCCGGTATTTCATCCGGTTCACCCAGAAGGCCGAAGCTTTCGAAATCCTTGTCAAACAGGTTATTGACCCGGGCAAAGACACTGAACATGTCATTGATCTGATATGAGCCGCGGATATTAACGGTAGTGTAGCCATCCAGCTTGCCAAGTTGGTTGGATTCATCACCGCGCAGGAAAACACCGGATTTGTACAATAAATCACCGCCAATACTCAGCTTGGAGGTCAGTGCATAGTCGCCGCCAATCTTGAAGGTGTGATCTGGTATACCGGGTATATCATCTCCGGCCTGCACGTTAATCAGCTCATTGTTATCTGCAGCCGGATTATTGGCGCTGGAGGCCTGGAACGGTGTATCGAATGTGGCGCTGACAAAACTGTAGTTGAGGAACCAGTCGAGACGCTGGAGTTGACCAGTCAGGCCAAGTTCCATGCCAAGGCGTTCGGTATCGCCAATGTTGTCGAAGAAGCCCTCGTTACCTGATACACCGCCGGTGTTCTGAAATATGATGTCGTCTTCATTGGTTGTGTGAAAAGCACCAACGTGCCAGCCAATGTTGTTCAGGATGCCGAATTGTGACAGCTCGCCGCGGAAACCGCCCTCAAAACTCTTGGCGACCACCTGTTCTAGGGGAGGATCGGCGAGAAACGAGTTCGGCAGGTTGCAGGGCGCATCTGGCCGCGCACAGGCCAGCTCGACGGCAGTGGGTGCGCGTGATGATTCACTGTAGTTGAAATAGCCATTCAGGTTGGGCTGGAACGCGTAAGTGATGCCGGCGGCCGGATTGAAACGATCAAAATCATGATCGCCGTTCAGTTCCGGGGTGGGTTCCGAGAGTCCATCAGAACCGCCACGATCCTGAAGCTGGACATTGGTATGATTGAAACGGCCGGACAGCGTCAGATCCAGCTTGTCTGTGATTGCCAATGTGTCAGTGATGAATATCGACCAGCTACTGGTTTCCGAGCTTACAAAAGTACCTTCCTCGGGAACAAACAGGTTGGTGCCAAGGGTGCTGCGCTGGGCATTCAAACGCGCGATTTCGACATTGGAATTAAAGTCGACTTCACCATAATTATAGCCGCCACCGATGATGAGTTGATTTTCGCGGTTGAAAAGATCGCCCATGAAAGTACTCTGAAATGTGCCGCCCCAGTTCTTCTGGTCTCGCAGGCTGCGGTTATTGATGGCATTGCGCTCGCCGTTGCCGCCGTCGACGGCTATGGTATTGCCGTTTTGGTCAAGAATGGGATCATCGTCATCTTCCTCGCACAGAAGTCCGGCAGGGCCACCTGCCTCATCACAGTCTTCAAATTCACTGCCGTCACCGTTGAATGAGGTTGTGTCATTGTCACGATAAAAGGCATTACCGGCGATCTGGGTCAGGTCATTTAGCCAGTGCTCACCTTGCAATTCGAAAAAAAACATTTCGTTTTCGGTCTGATCCGGCGCAGTGAAGATGGCCTCGCGATCGATGGCCGCCAGCTCAATGGGAATGGAGCCATTACCGATCAGGTTGGTATCACCATAATTGAAATTCAGATCCAGCGAAGTCGTCGCATTATCCCGGTAGTTCAGGGAAACAAACATGTTTTTTGCTTCCGACGGTGACAGGTCACGCCAGCCTTCTTCATCGAAGTACTGGAAAGTCGCAAAATAACCCAGGCTGCCGTTATTGGCGCCGCTTTCCACTGATGTGACATAGCGGTCAAATGATCCGCCGTAGATTTCCGCACTGTGACCGGGATGGCTAAAGCCGGTTTTGGTTTCCAGGCTGATGGCGCCGCCAAGTGTATTCAGGCCGTAAAGCGGGTTGGCACCGCCGATGAGGCTCATGTTGGCGATGGAAGATTCGGGGATCAGATCCCAGTTGATGGTATCGCCGAAGACCTCGTTAATGCGCACGCCGTTCTGGTATACCGCCAGCCCCTGTGGCAGGCCGAGCAAGGGTGATGCCGAGAAGCCGCGATACTGGATATCCGGTTGCAGCGGATTGTTCTGGGCATCATTAACAATCACACTGCTGAAATTACGGTTCATATAATCCGTGATGTCCAGACTGCTGCCCTTCTCCAGGTCATCTGAAGTTGCCGACTGTATATTGTAAGGTATCTTGTTTGCTGGCAAGCCAACGCCGAGTGTTGGTGTGTTGCCTATAACATCCACGATATCAAGGTCCTGGGTGTTGTCCTGGCTGTGACCCGCAGTTGGCAGCGCACCGGCAATGAGCGCTGCAAGTAGTGTCTTGCGCATGCTGACCGGTGGTTGTTTGGTTCCCATCATGAATCTCCCCGATTGTTGTCATTTATTTATTCTGGTTGCCGCTATACGCGGCGGACTGTTATGTGGACCAGAAAAGTACAGCGTTTGAGCGAGTGCAACTATATGCGTAAATTCCCGGAAATAATTTAGGAGAATAGATAAATATCGGCAGGATATTTTCCTGCCGATATTTTGCCAGCCGACCGGTTCGTAATGTCTGGAAGCCGGCAGGTGCCCACGCAGGCAACTGACCCAGAAATATGCCAGGGATATTTCACAGCGGACCCGGATGTATTCTGGAGAGGATGCTGCTGCGCTGGTGTGTCACATTGAATTGCAAGTTATTAATCAGGCTTGATAATCACTTGTGGTGACAGGAATGGAACAGGTCTATATATAGTTTTCCAGCACATCACGCTCTTCCGGTGGAATTTTCGCGTTCTTCAGCCGGTTTTCAATCATGGACTGGTTGATCAGCTTCTTCTCAATCAGTTCAACTTTCTCATCGGGCGTAAGTGAGTCCATGAAAAACATGTTACTGGGTGGAATCAGGTTGCTGTCGGCAATAATGCTGACTTCACCCGCGAGCAGACGGAAACGGCCGATATTGCTGCCCAGACGTTTTTCTGCAAACTTGAGATCGGCGAGAGCTGCGGTATAAATGGCATGCACTTCCATGCGATAGCAAATGGTCAGTGATGAATCGTCACTACTGTCAATGGCTGCTTCGATACTGCTGAGACGCGGGCTCAGCAACTCGCGTATTGCGTGGGTGATGTCTTCGTCAGCCAGATGCTCGGAATATATATCGATTACATTATCGATCGACAATTGCTTATAGGTATCGGTACGGAACAGTTCATTGCTGCGATACATCAGCAGCTTGTAGGACTTGAAACCAAGCACCGAAAGAATATCGGTCAGTTCGCGGATATACTTGTTGAATCCCAGCGCGCAAACAAGTTGGGTATGATTCAGCCCGAGTTGCGCAGCAGCCTTGTTGATTCGCAAAATGAAATCATCTTTCGGATCAGATTTTATTTTGTAGAAGATGCGCACCAGATCCGAATCTGAGGCTGTCAGCAAATCACGAAATTCCATTGTGTCGCTCATATATTGTTATCCTGATCCCGCTGTTGCTGAAGATATTCGTGTAAAACTTTCTGTTCAGCAGTACTGGCTTTGCCACTATCAAACCGGGACTCGACCAGTTCAATCGGGATCAAACCACGTTCCAGCAAGCGCCGTTTTTCCGCCGGCAAAATAGTGTCCATAAAAAATATTTCACCTACCGGTATAAGCCGGCTTTCAACAATCATGCTGACTTCATTGACCAGCGCACGAAACCCGCTGTCCATTTGATTCAGACGCTCCTCGGCAAAATCGATACCGGCAATACCGTCAGCATAAATAGCACGAATCTCGGCCTTGTATTTTTCAATCGTCAGCGAATTCACAGTGCTTTCGATCTGGTTTTCGATTGATTGCAGCCGTCGCCGCAACAAGTACTGCATACTTTGCAACTGATCCGGATTGTCCTTGATGGCGCCATAAATCGCCAGCACATTATCAAGATTCAGGCGCCGGTAGATATCCTTGCTGAAATACTCATTACGGCGTTCCTCAATTTCAGCAAAGCGTTCAAAACCGAGCAATGCGACGACATCCGTCAATGATTCGGCATGGTGGTTGAAGCCGACTGCACACATTAACTGGCCATTGTTAAGGCCAAGTTTCAAGGCTATCTGGCCGGCTTTCTTCTTGCCTTTGACGGTAAGCGAGCGGAATTCATAGAAAGTTTTGAGCAGTTCTTCTTCCGGTGCCCGTAGCAGGGTATTGAATTGCACTGCTGCCGTCATCGTCTGGCTTTGACCTGAATGATACTGGTGCAGGCGTTGCCGGCTGCTTCAAAATGTTGTGCCGGTGTCACGGTCGTAACAAATTCTGCAATACCCGCACATTTCGTATCCACGGTTTGTTTGCCCGGACTGCTGCCGGCAATTTACTGACGCCAGCTTCTGCTGCCTGCTGGCTGGCGTAATGTCCATAAATCGCATTGTAGTGCCTTTTGCCATTGACAATAACCGCAATGTAACCGGCCTCGGGCCCTAGATCCTGTTGCCGCAGATATTTGGCAACACCGGCTTCATCGGTCAGGCTGATGAGCTGGATGGTAAAACTGACCGGATCTTGCTGTCTCAGCCAGTCATCACGGCGCAGATTGTTGCCAGTTGCAGCAGGTGTACTGGCTGGAGCGGTTGCTGCGGTAGCGGATTGGGGCGCCGGTTTTGCTGGTGTAGCGGCTTTCGCTGATGGGCCATCGCCAGCAAGTTCGGCCAGCCGTTCACGCGCCTTGTCGACATCGTTGGCAGCGGCTTTTTGATACCAGCGCCGGGCTTCATCCAGATCAGATTCTACCCCGTAGCCGTTTTCGTAAAATACGCCGAGGTTATATTGCGCCTGGGCAATATCCTGCTCCGCTGCCTTTTTAAACCACTTGCGCGCAGTAGCGTAGTCTTTGTCTACTCCCTGACCGAAGGCATACATAACCGCCAGACTGTACTGGGCATTGGCATGGTTCTGATCAGCGGCCCGGGTGAACAGCTTCTGGGCCTTGTCATAATCAGTCTTCTGACCCAGGCCGCGGTAATAAATCAGGCCAAGATTGAATTGGGAATCGGCCAGCCCGGCATTGGCCGCCTGTTCCCACCAGTCGGCTGCCTTGGTGTAATCCTGTGTAACACCGTTGCCCTGAAAATATTTCACACCCAGATCATGCTGTACTACCGGAATACCCTGCTCGGCCGCTTTGGTATACCACTTGATGGCCGTGGTCTGGTCACGATTTACGCCATGGCCGTAGTCGTACATCAGCCCCAGTGTGACCTGCGCATCGCTGTCACCCTGTTCAGCCAGTGGTTGCAGAATCTCCAGGGCTTTGGCGTAGTCCTTGTCCAGATATGCCTGCCGGCCGGCATCATAGGACTGCGCGGAAACTGCCGTAGTGGTCAGTAGTGCAAGCGAGAAAACAAGGTGGCGCATACGGGCGGATGTACTCATGGGAACAGCATTAATCCATTTGTTTGGCAAGGTCAAAAATCATCTCGGCGTCAAACACCTGATCGTGTGATTCGAACAGTTTGGCAATGCAGGCGCGGTGCAGTGCCAGCTTCAGGGTGCCAAAGCCAATTGCACCCCAGATGATCTTGCCGTTGCGCTCCTTGCCCTTGTCGAACATTTCGGTGCCACCGATACCTAGCGGCGGTGTGGCGTTGGCATCGGCCAGCATTTCGAGTTTGGCGTTACCGCTCCAGTGTTCTTCCTGCAGCAGTTCGACGCCAGCGGCACCGGTCGCAAATACCACCTGGGCATTTTCAATGGCTTTGGCACGGGCTTCATTGTCTTTTGCAGCAACCGGCTTGACCTTGACCTTGAAGCGCTCCTCAATATTCTTGCAGGCCTGATCGGCGCGGCCCTGATCGCGGGAAGTCAACGTAACCTCAGCACCTTCGAGCGCCAGCATCGCGGCGGCCCGCATACCGACCGGTCCGGTACCGGCCAGCACCACGGTCTGTTTGCCCTTGACGCTGCCGCTGGTTAACAGTTTGGCGACGCCGGCGGCGGCGGTCGTGTTGCTGCCATTGCTGTCGAGCATGACGGACACGCGGAAATCGGCAAAAAACATTTTCTGCACGGCCTTGAACAGCTTTTCACCGGCGGCCATGTCACTGCCACCGACAAAAATGGCGGTATTTTTCTTTTCTTTGGGAGCACGGGTAAAAATTGTGCCTTCTACCAATGCGCCAACGTTATCTGGCGTCAGACTGCCATGACCGATGACATGATCAGCGCCGCCATCATAGGCGACCACGGTGTCAAAAACAGAAGGGTGGGTGTCGGTATCAAGTTGAAATAACAGTTTTTTCATGAAGAGTCTCTGCTTTTTATGAATAATTATATTTGTGCTACTGAGCCGCAGCCAGATCGGCAGCCGGTCCGGTAACTGTCACAGACGGGCATTTGCCGCATAAGTTAACCTATGCAGCCGCACCGGACAACTTGATGCAAGGTTATATTGCTGCCGGGCCGCAGTCTGGCATTTTCTGTATAATCAAGCACTTTACAGTACTTTCAGCGGCTGGAAAAACGCCGCGATGATAATTATTTCAACGTATTTACTTCAAGATTAACGATTTTTTGCAGGAGACAAACATGATTAAGGATCAGCCGGTGCAACAGTTTCTCGACGAACTCGCCAGCAAGGCCTCAACCCCGGGAGGTGGCAGTGCCGCCGCGATCATCGGTGCCATGGGCGCAGCCCTCGGCAGCATGGTCGGCAATTTCACTGTCGGCAAAAAAGGCTACGAGGATGTTGATGCCGAGATGCGCGAGCTGCTGGCACAGACCGAAAAGCTGCGGGCGGAGATGACCGACATGATCAAGGCCGATATCGATGTGTTCGATCAGGTCATGGCGGCCTACGGCCTGTCGAAAGACACCGACGAGCAAAAGGCTGCCCGCAGTGAAGCGATACAGAAAGCGCTCAAGGCTGCCACTGATGTACCGTTGGCGTGTGCGAAAACCGCCGCTGAAGTTATCAAAGTGTGCAAACCGCTGGCCGAGAAGGGCAACAAGAACGTGATCAGCGATGCCGGCGTGGCCGTGTTGGCAGGTGAAGCGGCACTGCGCAGCGCCGCGTTGAATGTGTATATCAATATCGGCGGCATCAAGGATGAGACGTTTCGCAGCTCACGTGAAAAGGAACTTGAGCAGGCGCTGGCCGGTGCGCGTGAACTGACTGATGAGATTTATGCCATCGTCAAATCGCGTTTGTAAATTGTGATTGGTAATTGGAAGCGGTCTCAAAATTCATTCCTTTCTCCCACGTGGGAAGGGGAGCATTGCATTTGCTAGATCACGCTTCTGTTATTGCCGGTTAATTATCCATGAACTGCATCACGATGCACCAATCGGTACAGTGCTGGTAGCACTAACAAGGTCAGAATCGTTGACGAGATAATGCCGCCAATCACCACTGTCGCCAGCGGCCGTTGCACTTCCGCGCCCACGCCCGTGTTGAACGCCATGGGCACGAAACCGAGACTCGCGACCAATGCCGTCATGAGCACCGGCCGCAGACGGGTCAACGCACCGTCGACGATCGCCTGATCCAGTGATAATCCTTCATGCCAGCGCTGGCGGATGAAGGATAACATTACCAGACCGTTCAGCACGGCAATTCCGGACAGGGCAATAAAACCGACGCCGGCAGATATCGACAACGGTATTTCGCGCAGCCACAGCGCCAGCACGCCACCGGTCAGCGCCAGTGGTACGCCGGTAAATACCACTAGCGCGTCGCGCAGACTGCCGAAGGCAGCCAGCAGTAATGCGAGTATTAACAATAATGTGAGCGGCACGACTACTTGCAGCCGCTGGGCGGCAGAAATCAACTGCTCGAAACTGCCACCGTAATCAATCCAGTAGCCGGCGGGTAAATCGATCTGCTGCTGTATCCGTGACTGCAGATCATCGACAAACGAAGCCAAATCCCGGCCACGCACATTGGCCGAGACAAAGACGCGTCGTTTACTGTTTTCACGACTGATCTGGCTCGGTCCTTCGGTCCGTTTCACATCAGCTACCTCACCCAGAGGAATGTAATCAACGCTATCTGCCTGCATTGTATTGTTATTGACATCCATCATGGGAGTAGCAGCCGCTGTCGATTCGGGTAATGGCACCGGCAATTGCCGGATGATGTCAGGATTGGTACGTAATGCTTCCGGCAACCGCACGACCAGCGGGAAACGCCGATCCTTTTCGAAGATCAAACCGGCCTGGCGACCACCGAAGGCAATCTGCAGACTATTCTGCACATCAGCAACATTCAGTCCGTAGCGCTGCATGACTTCACGATCCGGCTCGATACTGAGCGTTTGCAGTCCTGTGACCTGTTCCATGCGTACATCGGCCGCACCCGGCACCGTGCGGGCCAACCGTTCGATCTGCTGTGCCAGTGCGATCAGTTGATCAAAATCATCGCCATACACTTCTACGGCGACATCCGCCCGCACGCCCGAAATCAATTCATTGAAGCGCATCTCGATCGGTTGAGTGAATTCGTATTGGTTACCCGGAATCTTTTCTACCTCGGCTTCAATCTCTGCGACCAGTTGTGATTTGGGTTTATCCGGTTGTGGCCAGTCAGCCCTCGATTTGAGGATGATGAATGTGTCGGCGACATTCGGCGGCATCGGATCGGTCGCCACGTCCGGCGTACCGATCTTGCTGAATACCCGTTCCACTTCAGGGAACTGGCTGACGGTCTCCTCGACACTGGCCTGCATGTCGATTGACTGTTGCAGGCCGGTACCTGTGACACGTAATGCATGCATGGCAATATCGCCCTCATCCAGCTTCGGGATAAAGACTGCGCCCATCTGCCCGGCGAGCAGGCTGCATAGCACAACGATGACCATGGCAGTCGTCACCACTGCCCAGCGCATGGTCAGACAGGCTTGCAGCACTGGCCGGTAAAGACTGCGGGCGCTGCGCATCAGCCAGTTTCCCCGGTGATTTACCCGGCCACCCAGCAACAAGGCCACTGCCGCCGGTACGAACGTCAGCGCCAGTATCAATGCCGCGCCCAGCGCCATCGTCACCGTCAGCGCCATGGGCTGAAACATCTTCGCCTCAACGCCACTCAAGGTAAAAATCGGCAGATACACGATCATGATGATGAACACGCCGAAAGTTGCCGGCCGTATGACTTCGCGACTGGCTTCACTCACGATAATCAGTCGTTCACTGTAACTCAGTTGCCGTTTGTCCTTCTGCGCATCACCCAGACGCCGGACGCAGTTTTCGACAATAATCACGGCGCCGTCAACGATCAGGCCAAAATCCAGTGCCCCCAGACTCATGAGATTGGCGCTGACTTTGTTCGATACCATGCCGGTGATGGTGAACAGCATTGATAGCGGAATGACGGCAGCGGTGATCAACGCCGCGCGAATATTGCCCAGTAATATCAGCAGCACTGCAATTACCAGCAGTGCGCCTTCGAACAGATTCGTTTTGACCGTTTTTATGGTTTTGTCCACCAGCCCCGTGCGATCGTATACCGGTTGCGCAGTAATCCCTTCGGGTAGCGAACGATTGATTCTGTTCAGTCTTTCGGCAGTGGCGGCGGCAACTGTGCGGCTGTTTTCGCCGATCAACATCATCGCCGTACCCAGCACGATCTCAACCCCAGCCTGCGTGGCCGCACCCGTGCGCAGTGGCATGCCAAAATCAACTTTGGCGATATCACCAATCGAGATCACAATACCATCACGTTCGGCAACGATGATGTCGCGGATTTCCGCCAGGGTTTGTACTCGACCTGGCATGCGGATCAGATATTGGGCGCCGGAACGCTCGATGTATCCGGCACCGGTGTTGGCGTTATTCGCCTGTAAGGCATCAACGATGCCTTCAAGACTGATATTGAGCGCAATCAACTGCGCCGGATCCGGCATCACCTGGTACTGGCGCTCATAGCCGCCGCTGGTATTGACCTCGGTAATACCGTCAACCTGCAGCAGTTGCGGCTGGATGATCCAGTCCTGGATCTCGCGCAGATCCATCGGCGTGTATTCCGAGCCGTCCGGCTTGCGTGCGCCGGGTTCGGCCTCGACCACATACATGAAGATCTCGCCGAGTCCGGTGGCAATTGGCCCCATGGCCGGCTGGATATCAGCCGGCAACTGATTGCGCATGGTCTGCAGCCGCTCGGTAATTTGCTGGCGGGCGAAGTAAATGTCGGTATTTTCCTTGAACACCACGGTCACCTGCGACAGGCTGTAGCGGGAAATCGAACGGGTGTAGTCGAGCTTCGGCAGGCCCTGCAACGCCAGCTCTATCGGATACGTGATCTGCTGCTCGGCCTCAAGGGGCGAATAGCCGGGCGCTTCGGTATTGATCTGCACCTGGACGTTGGTGATGTCCGGCACGGCATCGATTGGTAAACGCTGATAGTTGTAAACACCGAGACCGGCGATGACGGCGACGACCAGCATCACCAGCCAACGCTGCTCGATCGCGAATTTTATAATGGTATCCATCAACAACCTCAATGCGCGTGGGCGGCGGCTGATTTTTCAATATCGGCCTTGAGCAAGTAGCTGTTGCCGACCACATACTCAGTGCCGGCGTCGATCCCGGACAGCACCTCGGTATGCGTCGCGTCGCTGCGGCCGAGTTCCAGCATGCGCACTTCATAGGTGTCGCCGTAGCGTGCGAATACCACGTCGAAATCGCGGAAGGTTTGCAGTGCACTGTTGCGTACCGCCAGCGGGGCTTCAGTCTTGCCGACGGTCACTGTTGCGGTAACGGCCATGCCCGGACGCCAGCGACCATCGGAATTGTCTAGATGGATACGCGCGCTAGTCGCCTGACTGCGGCTGTCCGTCATCGGCAGGAGATAATCGATTCGAGCAGTGGTGTTCAGTTCACCATCGAGACTTTGCAACTGCACGGATTGATCGGCGGCGATGCGATCCATCTGCTGACGAAACACGGCCAGATCTACCCAGAGGCGATCCAGATTGGCAATCGTATACAGAACTTGATCATTGGTAATCGCTTCACCGGCAGCTGCCTGCTGCGCGATGATGACACCATCGGTCGGTGCACTGATCGTATACGTTTGCAGGCTGTCATTGCTCTCGACCCGGGCCAACGTCTCGCCCCTGGCGACACGATCACCCACGGCCTTGCCGGCCGTCTGCACGATACCGGCGTAGCGCGCCCGCACCTGGCGGAGGCGGCCGTCATCGTAGTGCATCCGACCTTGCAGCTCGACGGTTTGCTTGATAGTTGCGGGGCCGGCGGTCGCGGTCTCGATGCCGGCTGCGTCAGCCTGATCCGCGGCAATGATCGTGCGGCCCTCGTGCTGGGCATAGGACCATTCATGTTCGTGTCCGTCATGGCTTGCCCTGATGCGCACATCGAATGAATGTGGTTCGTTGACGGTTTCATTACTGACACGGTATGCACCGCGTGGCACGAACGTGAAGCTATTGATCTCGCCACCGAGTCGCGTCAATTCCATCGTCATAGCGAACGCTTCGGGCTTGATTGGTTTGTCATCACGATAGGCATACACCCGGAATTCCGGCGGCACGCCACGCTCGAATACTGTGATTTCAAGCTGTATGTCATCGGCCTTGAGCAGGCGACCACCGTGTGGTCCTGTAGCTGAATCATCGTGGCCCTTGCCATCAGCGGCTGCAGATGAAGATTGCAACCACTGCTGACCCACATAAACGCCGGCAATAATCACGGCCGCTGACAGAACAATATTGATAAAAAACTTCATGATTCATTTTCCTGTTTCATTTTTGGACAGACCGAAGCCAATACCGGTGAGACGTTCGATTTCGATCAGATAACTGTGATAGGACGCCGCCGCGCGAATGGCTTCAGCCTGCAATTCGATGAACTCGCGCCGGGCATCGGCGACTTCGAGATAGGAAAAGCGGCCGCGGCGATAACCTGCCTCAAAGGACTGCAAAGCTGTTTTCGCCTGCGGTATCACGACCTCGCGCAGGGTATCCGCCTCAGTACGCGCGTGTTTCAGTTCCTGATAGGCGGTGAACAATATCGACTGCGCTTCGATGTAGGCTGTCGTTTCGTTCACTGTCACTTGCCCAAGCCGCTCGCGCGCGGCACGGATGTTGCCCTGATTGCGATCAAACAGCGGCAAGTCCATGCTGAAATTCAGCATCAGAGCCTGTTCGTCGATGCCTTCCAGTCGCCGAATACCCGCACCAATCTTGGCATTGGGCACGGCCCGGGCTTGCGCCAGTTCGAGCTCCGCCTCGCGCAGCCGCCGCTCGCTCAGGAAACGCTGCAAATCAGGACTGCTGCGCAGCTCCTCTAACAAAGCATCCAGTGAACGCGTCTCAGGTAATTCGAAAAGCGTTGCATTGGCGGTTCCGAAATCCACTTTATCGCTGCCCCAGGCCGCCGCGAGTCTGCGTTTGGCGGCAAGCAATTCATGTTCACGATGTTCCAGCTGGATTTCTGCGCGCGCGAGTTCTATTTCGGCACGGTTCAGTTCTGCCTTCATGGCACGGGCAGCGGCGACGCGATCAGCGACGGCTTCACGATTACTTTCGGCAAGCTCAACGGCTGCTTCCGCAACATCTAGAAGTTTTTGATCGCGCGCCACGTGGATAAACCGCCTTGCGACCTCGGCCAGTACATCGAGCCGGGCGATGTCATAGTCAGCTTCCACCAGACCGGTATTACGTGCGGCCGCCAGTTCGCGTTTCTGACGCTTGCCGCCAAGCTCCAGCAACTGGCTCAGCATCAGCGTCGTCTCCAGACCACGCACACCACGGATCTCGCCAGTACCGGCAAAGTCTTCCAGTTGCAAACCGAGTTCGGGATTCGGCCGCAGACCGGCCTGCAGGCGTTCGGCTTCGCTGGCACGAATGGCATAGGAGAATGATTGCAAGCGCGGACTGTCTGTCAGTGCACGCGCTAAGGATTGTGCCAGGGTGATCGGGTCTGCACTGGCACCAAGCGGCAGCAGCGACATCAGCACAGCGGCCAGCCACCGGTAACGACAAATTGAGAACAACATGATGAAAACCTCTACCATGACGCGCCACATACAGGCGGGCAACGTCAACACGGATCAGTAGTGGTTACAGTGTTACGTCACACGAAAATGTGCAAATACATCCATAACCAGCTACAGGTTCAGGCCGTTAAAAAACGGCAGTAGGGATTTATAACGGCGAGGCGCGTGATGGTGGTCGCAGCCGGAAGGCAAGCGAATACAGCCGCGGAGGAGGTTCCGGAACTCGTTTTAAGCGGAAGAAAAACAGTGGCAGCAATAATAACAACAAAATACTGACGACATGAACATCTAATGAAGCCATGCTTTTTGCCAATAGGGCGCTGAACGACAGATCAATTTCGCCACTCTGATCATGTGCCACGGCATGTTGTTGACCGCCAACTACGTGCACCGTAAAGGCACCCTGATCCAGCACTTCATGATTATGCATGTGTAAATCAGCGGCCTGAACGAACAACATCATGATCAACGTGATCATTATTAATTCACGTTGATGGCTCCGGTAGCGGTTGGAATTAAGGGTAATCACGAGAGTAACATAGACGTCAATGGCCGGTTTTACAAATACCGGGCCGGTGGAAACGGCTCGTTTTTGATGGATCAACAATATTCAATATACCCCTGAAATCGCATCGGATGCCCAGCACACAGAGCTGTATAGCCACATCGGCTTCGATGGTCCAGTACACATATAATTTGGAAAACTACTTGACCCTGTACCCTGCTACAAGGTCTATAATGTCGTAATGAAGTGGTACGGCATCGACAGTTTGCTACGCGGCTTGCGGCTTACCGGCCGTTGGCTGGTATTTGTCGTGTTATTGCTGGGCCTGGTCAAGACACCGCTGGCTTACAGTTGTATCCCGCTGCTGGACACGAATGGCAGCCCGATCAGTCAACTACACAATACAGATCAGCCCTGTCATGAACCAGTCTTGCCCGCGTTGCCTGAAGATCCAGAGCGCGAATGTTGCCTGTTCAATATTGACAACGGCCTGCGCGGAGGTGAGTCCGGCTTTTTGCTTACCCAACCGCAAACTCACGATGCTCCCGGCTACCTGGCTGTACTGTCATCTGATTATACGGATTTACTCCCCGGCTGTACTTCGACACTAACGCTTGTCTTCAAGGATCGGCCGGCCAGCCTTACCACTTCGTTACTACCGCCTTACCTGCTGACACAACGACTCAGACTCTGAGTTTCATCTCCCGCTGTTTGCACAACGCCGGTCATAACCGGCGTTGTGTTTAATCGTTTATTCGATCTTTAACAACAGCCGCTCGGTTGAGCGGGAGATCTATCATGAACTACAGACTTATCCAGCTACTGGTAACAATGCTGATGGGCGGCTACGGGTTGCCCGCAGCTGCGGCAGAACTTTCCGGACCGCTGACACGCGAACAATTGATTCAGACAGTAGTCGCTGAAAATCCCGGAATCGCTGCCCTTGAAGCAGCCGAGCAGGCAACGATTGCACGTATCGAACCGGCCGGCGATCTGGATGACCCCATGCTCAGTACCAGCGTCGCGCCACGGCAGTTCGGCGGTAGCGGCGAAATTAATCGCAGCGCCGTGGCCGGGTAAGCGGGCTGACCGAGCCACGGCGGTACGGGCTGAACCCGCGTTGCCGGCACCGGCAGCATTGGCTGCGCCGCGGCGACTACCAGCGCTGGAGCGATTCGCAGAATTCGCCTGTAGCGGCCATCCGGAACTGATACAGATCGAGTACCAAATCAGTGGTCGTACAGTATGTGCAACGATCCTAAACACCGGCTCATGGTAGGCATAGCTATCAATATTCCGTTGAATCAATCGAAACGCCGCGCCAGCTTGCGTGTGGCGCAGGCAGCAGTTAAGGCAAGTAAATGGCAGTTGATTGATCGTCGCAATCAATTGCTGGCAGAACTGGAAGGCAGTCGGACTTTGACCCTGGAGACGTTGCAGTTCCTCGAACTCTACCGCGACGAATTGCCGCCACTGGCGAAGGACGCGCTAGAGGCGACCATTGCCGTCAATTCGGGCCTGAATGTCCTTCCACATCGGGCACGGTGTATGTGGTTTATTTATACGGAGTACAAACATGCAACACGCTAGACAATCCTATTCCAATTTTTACGTCATTGCTCTGCTGCTAGCCGTAGCCACTGGTCCGGTCTGGGGCGAATCGCAGCCTCTGACCCTCGACGAGGCGGTCGCAACGGCGCTTGCTGCTGAAGACCCGGAATTCGAACGATTCACAGCGCGCGCCCAGGCGCTGGAAAACCGGGCCGTGGCCGACGCACAACTCCCCGATCCGAAACTCACCAGCCAGGTGGCCAACGTACCGACCGATTCGTTCGAGTTTGACGAGGACGGCATGACCCAGGCACTCCGCCTCAGCCTGCGCCAGGAGTTTCCGGCCGGGAAAACACTGAAGGTTCGGGGCCAGCAACGGCAGGCCGAAGCCGGCGCCGAGCGCGCCCGGCGCGAGGTCGCGCTGCGCGAAGTGGCGCTGGTCACGCGCACGGCCTGGCTGAATCTGGCTTATCAGACACGCGCGATTCGAATCGTCACGGCCAGTCGCGAAGCGATCGACAAACAGATCGATTCACTTCTCGCGCGTTTCGCCACTGGCCGGATGCACGCCCAGGATGTGCTGCGTACACAACTTGAACTCTCCCTGCTGGATGATCGCCTGGTCGAACACCGGCGTCAGGCGGACGTCGCACGCGAGGCACTGGCCCGGTTTATCGGGCGCGAAGCCTTCCGACCGTTGCCCGAAGCGATCCCGGAGTTTTCCGAGCCGCAAGCTCTGACCGCACTTGAAAGCCGCCTGGTCGGACATCCCCAGGTCCGCGTCACCGATGCCCAGGTCGAGGCCGCGGATCTCGGCATCGAACTGGCCGAGCAGGCCTACAAGCCCGAGTTCGCGATTGAAGCAGGTTATGGCCGGCGCACCGAACGGCCGGATCTGGCCACGATCGGCGTCACGCTGTCGCTGCCACTTTTCACCGATAAACGCCAGGACCGCCGGCGCGCGGCAGCCGTGCACGGGCGGAGTGCGCGGGTTTTTGACCGCATGACATTGCTGCTCGATCTGAAGCGGCAACTCGAGCAGGAGCTTGCCAACTGGCAACGTCTCAACGAGCGGATCGCACTCTATCGCCAAGCGGTTGGCAGGCGCGCCCGTGAAACCGCCGAGGCTTCAATCACCACCTACGCCAACAGCCAGACCGACTTTGCTGAGTTAATTCGAAGCCAACTCGCCGAACTGGACGTTGAACTCAAACTGGCCGAACTCGAAATCAAGGCCGCACAGAGCTGGGCTCGGCTGGCCTGGCTTACAGGAGACCCTTCGTGACCAAGACTAAGACTTTGATCGTGATTGCGATTGCCGCGGCCATCTTCGGCGGCGCCGCTGGCTGGTGGCTTGCCAACCTGACAAACGATTCAAAGAGCAGCGAATCGGCCGCCGAAGGCGAGCGCGAAATTCTCTACTGGGTCGGACCGATGGATCCGAATTACCGCAGTGATAAGCCCGGCAAGTCGCCGATGGGGATGGACCTGGTGCCGGTCTACGCTGATGCGGACGGCGCTGTCAGCACTGATCAGCCATCGCTTCGGATCAATCCAGCCGTGATCAACAACATCGGCGTCAAGACCGCTACGGCAGAGCGCGGCACGCTGTACCGGGATATCGAGACCGTGGGCTTCATCACGCCCGACGCGGATCGCCTCGAAGACATCCACGTCCGCGCCGAGGGCTGGATAGAAGAACTTGCCGCCGATACAGAAGGCGATCGCGTCGAAGCCGGCCAGTTGCTGTTCAGGATTTACTCGCCGGCGCTGGTGAGCGCGCAGGATGAATATCTGCTGGCGATGCATTCGAGTCAGCGGGCCTTGATGCGTGCCACCGCGACCCGCCTCAGGGCACTCGGCATGCAGGACGACCAGATCGATGCTTTGAAAAGCCGGGGCACCGCACGCGAGCTGTTCGATGTGCGCTCGCCAATCGACGGCTTCGTCATGGAACTCAATGTCCGCTCGGGCATGTTCGTTCAGCCCGGCACGACGATCATGAGTCTGGCCGACCTGAGTACGGTGTGGGTCGACGTCGACGTGTTCGAAAACCAGATCGACTGGGTCGCCCCGGGACAGGCCGCGCGGATGAAACTGCCGTTCGCGCCGGAGCGCGAGTGGGTCGGTGAGGTCGACTACGTTTATCCGACGATCCGGGCCGAAAGCCGCACCGCACGAGTCCGTTTGACGTTCAACAATCCGGATCTGGCCCTCAAGCCCGACATGTATGCAAGCGTCGCGATCGACGGTGCGCCGCGCGACGGCGTGGTTCATGTGCCCAGCCAGGCAGTGATTCGGACAGGCGACCAGGAGCGGGTGATTCTCGCGCTTGGCGACGGCTATTTCCGGCCGGCCCAGGTGCGCACCGGGCTGGAAAGCAAGGGCCGTGTCGAGGTTCTCCAAGGGTTGGGCGAAGACGAACAGATCGTCATCTCCAGCCAGTTCCTGATGGATTCCGAAGCCAGCATGGACGCTTCCCTGCTGCGCATGATCGGGCAGGAACAGGAGGGTATGGATCAAGCGGGCGATGGCATGGAGGAAATGGACCCTTCCGATCACGACATGGAAGCCATGGATAGCGGCGGAGAAGGCCGATGATCGAGAATCTCATACGCTGGTCGATCGCCAACCGCTTCCTGGTCTTGATGCTCTCGGCGCTGGTGGCCGCCGGGGGCTTAATCTCGATGCTGCGCACGCCGCTGGACGCGATTCCGGATCTGTCCGACGTGCAGGTCATCGTCAAGGCCAGCTATCCCGGCCAGGCCCCGCAGGTGGTCGAGGACCAGGTCACCTATCCGCTGACCACCGCCATGCTGGCGGTTCCGGGCGCCGTGACGGTACGCGGTTATTCGTTCTTCAACGATGCATTCGTCTACATCATCTTTGAAGATGGCACCGATCTGTACTGGGCGCGCTCGCGGGTACTGGAATACTTGAGCCAGGTCACGCCCACGCTGCCCGACGGGGTCCGCACCGCGCTGGGCCCCGATGCCACCGGGGTCGGCTGGGTGTATCAATACGCGTTGGTCGATCGCACCGGCCAACACGATCTCGGCGAGTTGCGTTCCATCCAGGACTGGTTTCTGAAGTTCGAGCTGCAGACCGTCGAGGGCGTCTCCGAAGTCGCAACCATCGGCGGCATGGTGCGCCAGTATCAGGTGGTGGTGGACCCGGACAAGTTGCGCGCCTATGACATACCGCTGACCCGCGTGCGCGATGCCATCCGGCGCGGCAACATGGAAACTGGCGGCCGCGTGATCGAAATGGCCGAGGCCGAGTACATGGTCCGCGCCACCGGCTACGTCAATTCGTTGGAGGATCTCGAAACCATACCATTGAAGACCACCGCTGAAGGCGTGCCGGTGCTGATCCGCGATGTTGCCCGGGTCCGGTACGGCCCGGAGCTGCGGCGCGGTATCGGTGAGCTCAACGGCCAGGGCGAAGCGGTCGGCGGGGTGATCGTGATGCGCTTCGGCGAGAATGCGCTGGGCACCATCGAGCGCGTCAAAGAGCGGCTGGAGGAACTGAAGAAAAGCCTGCCCGAGGGCGTCGAGATCGTCGAGACCTACGACCGCTCCGACCTGATTCAGCGAGCGGTAAACACACTGGGTGAAAAGCTGGTGCAGGAATTCATCATCGTGGTGCTGGTCTGCATGCTGTTCCTGTTACATTTCCGCTCTTCGCTGGTGGTGCTGCTGAGCCTGCCGTTGGGCGTGCTTATGGCGTTCATCGTGATGAACATTCAGGGCATCAACGCCAATATCATGTCGCTGGGCGGCATTGCGATTGCGATCGGCGCGATGGTCGACTCGGCCATCGTGATGATCGAGAACTTTCACAAGCGACTGGAAAAAGCCGGAGGGCAGCTCAGCGGCAAGGCACGCTGGGATGCGGTCGCGGAATCGAGCTCTGAGGTCGGCCCGGCCCTCTTTTTTTCGGTATTGATCATCGCGCTGAGTTTTGTGCCCATCTTCGCGCTCGAGGCCCAGGAAGGCCGGCTGTTCAAGCCGCTGGCATTCACCACAGCCTACGCCATGGCCGCAACCGCCGGCCTTGCCGTAACCCTGGTGCCGGTGCTGATCGGCTACCTGGTGCGCGGTCGCGTCATGCCCGAACGGAAGAACCCGGTCAACCGCGCGCTGATTGGGATCTATCGGCCGGTATTGGCGCTGGTGCTGCGGCGCCCGTTTGTCACGCTGGCGGTCACGCTTGCGATTGTGGCGAGCACTCTGGTGCCGTACCAGCGCATGGGTTCAGAATTCATGCCCGAGCTCGACGAGGGCGACCTGCTCTACATGCCCAGCGCGTTCCCGGCCGCCTCGGCCGGCAAGATGGCCGAAATTCTCGGCCAGACCGACCGGCTGATCATGACCGTGCCCGAGGTCGAGACGGTTTATGCCAAAGCCGGGCGTTCCGATAGCGCGACCGACCCGGCGCCATTGACGATGATCGAGACGACTATCCGCCTCAAACCCCGCGACCAGTGGCGCGAAGGCATGACCATGGACAAGCTCAAGGCCGAACTCGATGCGCTGGTTCAGGTGCCCAGCCTGACCAATACCTGGATCATGCCGATCAAGAACCGCATCGACATGCTGGCCACCGGCATCAAGACGCCGGTCGGCATCAAGGTGGCGGGGCCGGATCTGGCGGTCATTTCCGACGTCGGTGAGCAGATCGAGCGAACGTTGAAGAAGGTCCCCGGTACGGCATCGGTGTACTCCGAACGAGTCACCGGTGGCCGCTACGTGACCATCGATGTCGACCGCCTGGCCGCGGCTCGGTTCGGCCTGAACATCGCCGATGTGCACGATATCGTGCGCTCGGCCATCGGTGGCATGAGCGTTGGCGAGAGCGTCGAGGGCCTCGAGCGTTATCCGATCAACCTCAGATACCCGCGCGACCTGCGCGCTTCCTTGACTGACCTGCGTCAGCTCGCCATCGTCACTCCCGGCGGCGAACAGATACCCTTGTCTGCGGTTGCCAACGTCGATGTCGAAAGCGGTCCCGGCGTCATCCGTACCGAGAACGCGCGTCTCAACGGCTGGATCTATGTCGACGTGACCGATTCCGACCTGGGTGGCTATGTGCGCAGGGCCAAACAGGCAGTCGCCGATAACGTCGAGCTGCCGGCCGGCTATTCGCTGGGCTGGTCCGGCCAGTTCGAGAGCATGGAGCGGGCGGAGGCAAGGCTCAAGCTTGTCGTACCGGTCGCCGCCGCCATCATCGTACTGCTGCTGTTCATGAATTTTGGCAACCTGGTTTCGGTCGCGATTATTCTCGGCACGCTGCCGGTGGCACTGGCAGGCAGCTACTGGCTGCTCTACCTGCTGGGCTACAACATGTCGGTAGCCGTAGCTGTCGGGATGATCACGCTGGCCGGCGTGGCCATCGAGATCGGCGTGCTGATGCTCGCCTACCTGGATCAATCGCTCAACGATAGGCGCGAAGAACTTGAGTCCCAAGGCAAAGTATTGACCAGAGACGACCTGATGCGGGCGATTACCGACGGCGCGCTGCTGCGCGTGCGGCCGATCCTGATGACGGTTGCCACCATCGTGCTGGGTCTGTTGCCGATCATGCTGGGTTCCGGTACCGGCGCCCAGGTCATGCGCCGCATCGCAGCGCCGATGGTCGGCGGCATGATCAGCGCCACCGTTCTGACACTGCTGGTCGTGCCGGTTTTGTACTCACTGTGGAAACTCAGCAGCTTCAGCAAAGAGGCTTCATCATGAAAACATTGAAAATCGTACTTGCAGCCCTGGTCTTTCTGGTCTCCTCTTTCACCACGAGCGCGCCCGCCGAGGCCGGCTCGGATTCACTCCCGGAGATGGTGGTCTATCACGACCCGAACTGCGGCTGCTGCGGCAAGTGGATGGCGTATATGCGCGAGGCAGGCTTTGTTGTCCGCTCCGAGACCGCGAGCGATATGGCTGCGGTTCAAGCAGCAATTCAACGTTCCGGCTTCACTGCGCTCATGCCATACCGCGGTGGTGGGTGGTTATGTCATCGAGGGGCACATACCGGCGTCCGACGTCAAACGTCTGCTGGCTGAAAAACCCGACCTTTCTGGTTTTGAGGCCAGAAACCATATGGGCGACGAAATCTCGTGATACCGCGGACCTGGCACTTGCCGTCGATGACCCGGACGAGTACGGCCTCCGCCTGACACAAGTATCTTACCTTCAACTGCGTTTGGAGCTGGCAGCGGTGTTGACGAATGCCCAGAAGTAAGAGCGTTCCAGCGGATTCAATGACGTTCGTTAGCCTGGGCAACTTAAATCGGAGGGTTTATGGCGAAGCAGGAAGACAGAACAACGCATTACCGGGAAGGTAGTTTGACGCTGGCCGGGACCGTAATGCTGGGAACCGGCGTCATGATCGGTGCGGGCATCTTTGCGCTTACCGGCCAAATGGCACAGATGACCGGCGCTCTTTTCCCGTTGGCATTTCTGGCGGCCGCGGTGATCGCCAGCTTTAGCGCCTACTCCTACATCAAGATTTCCAACGCCTATCCGTCAGCCGGCGGCATTGGCATGTACCTGCACAAGGCCTATGGAAACCGTCTGCCGACGGCCTTCAATGCCTTACTGATGTATTTTTCGATGGTCATCGCCCAGAGCTTCCTTGCCCGCACCTTCGGCTCTTACACCATGCAGCTGTTTGGCGGAGATGAGAGTGGTCGCATGGTGCCCATTCTTGGGGTGTCGCTCATCCTCGCCGCCTTCTTGATCAACCTGCTTGGCAACCGAATGATTCAGGGGGTGGCGTCCTTTATCGGTATTTTGAAAATCGCGGGTATTGTGATTTTCGGGCTGGTGGGTGTCTGGATTGCCGACAGCGTTTCCGTTGACTTCTCCAGCACCTTAGAGGCCGGCGCCTTGGGCAATTTTCTGGGGGCGACCGCCCTCGGAATACTGGCGTTCAAGGGCTTCACAACGATTACCAACAGTGGCTCTGAGGTGCAAGACCCCCATCGCAACGTTGGGCGTGCGATAGTGATTTCCATTGCGGCGTGCGTGATAATTTATACCTTGGTCGGCTTTGCTGTTTCGAGCAATCTCTCGCTTTCCGAAATTATCCAGACGCAGGATTACTCTCTCGCTGCCGCCGCCCGACCGGCATTGGGCGATTACGGTGTTTGGTTCACAGTGGCCATTGCCATGATGGCCACTGCCGGCGGCATTCTGGCCAGTATTTTTGCGGTTTCGCGTATGCTGGCCATGCTGACGGAAATGAAGTTGGTGCCTCACAGCCATTTCGGTATGCCAGGAAGCATTCAAAAGCACACGCTGGTCTATACCGTAGTGCTCGGGCTGGTGTTGACGGCGTTCTTTGACCTATCTCGGATTGCCGCGCTGGGTATTGTGTTCTACTTGATCATGGATATTGCCATTCACTGGGGCGTTCTTCGCTATCTGAGGGAGGATATCAAGGCGCAGGCTTGGGTACCCGTGACGGCTATTGTGCTGGACCTTCTCGCGCTCGGTGGCTTTGTCTGGGTCAAGCTGAACACCGACCCGTTTGTGGTTGGCGTGGCGGTTGTTACCATGATTGTGATCGCCGTAGCGGAACAGGTTTTCCTGAAAACGTCACCAGAATCCGCGCAGTCAGAAGATGAAGACCCTCACACTCATCATCACCACTAAGCAGCATTAGGCTATTACCCAAACGGAAGATGACGATAGTTGGGGTCCAATCATCCCAGAGATTGTATCTGGATGATGGCGAAATTATTTTAGCGATTTAGGAGAGATCGATCATGCAAATTAAAACATTTTCCGACCTGATAGAGTGGACTCGAAGCTTACATTCGAGCATGGCGAAGTGCACCAAGGCCCTGCCATAACACTGTCTTTTCTGGTATTGTTCAGGAAAAATTTACTCTTCAAAAGTCATGGTAGCTGTTTAATCGACTGATTGGTAACTGTTCACAAATCGCATTGAAAAGTCGATCGCATGCAGGTGCTTGGTCAGACCGCCAATCGAAATGTAATCGACACCGGTGGCAGCAATCGCTGCCACGGTGTTCAAATCCACACCGCCTGAGACTTCCAGCTCAACCCGGCCATTGATCTGTTTCACGGCAGCCTGCAGATCGTCCTGACTGAAATTATCCAGTAGCAGGCGATCGGCGCCGGCAGTCATGGCTGCATCTATTTGATTGAGGTTTTCCACCTCAATTTCTATCAAGACCTGTTGTGCTGATTGGCGGGCTGCATTGACTGCCGCGCTGATACTGCCGGCGGCGGCGATATGGTTTTCCTTGATGAGGATCGCATCGAACAAGCCGATACGGTGGTTATGACCACCACCGCAACGCACGGCATACTTTTGTGCCAGTCGCAGTCCGGGCAGGGTTTTGCGGGTATCAAGGATTTTGACTGCATGTGGTTTGACGGCATCGACATAGCGGCGGGTCGTAGTGGCTGTACCTGAAAGCGTTTGTAAAAAATTCAATGCGGTGCGTTCACCGGTCAGCAGGGCGCGCGCCGATCCCGTCAGTGAACATACAGTTGCCTGCACCGGCAAATCATCACTGTCATTAAATTGCCAGGTGATTTGAATGGCCGCATCCAGTTGCCGGAAGACTTCATCAAACCAGGGCCGGCCGCACAATACAGCCGGTTCGCGGCAAATAACGTTTGCAGTTGCTACAGCTTCGGCATCGATCAGGCTGGCTGTGAGATCACCACTGCCGATGTCTTCAGCCAATGCCTCGGCGACGTCATGCTGAACAGTTTTAACCGAAGGCGGTTCAATCATAGATCGCCCCGCGCCAGCCGCTCTTTCACGGCCTTGAATACCAGTGGACTCAATGCCGCCAGTGCGATCAGGTTAGGCACTGCCATCAGGCCGTTCATGATCTCGGCAATGATCCAGACCAGCCCGACTTTACTCAAGGTGCCGATAAAAATGACCACCAGCCACGCATAGCGATACGGCATGATGATGCGTTCACCAAACAGATATTCGGCGCAACGTTCGCCGTAATAACTCCAGGCGAGCAAAGTGGTAAAGGCAAAAATCATCAAACTGAACGTGACAATCCAGCCGCCGGGACCGGGCAGGCCAGTTTCAAAGGCGAGTGCCGATAACGGTGCACCGGTATCACCACTGGTCCAGACACCGGTCAGAATAATGGCCAGTGCGGTCATGGTGCAGACAATCAACGTATCAATGAATGTGCCAAGCATGGCCAGCAGCCCCTGCTTGAACGGATCATTGGTACGTGCCGCGGCATGTGCTATCGGTGTGCTGCCCATGCCGGCTTCGTTGGAAAACGCACCGCGGGCAACACCATAACGGATCGCCGCCCAGGCGGCGGCACCGGCAAAGCCGCCGGCGGCGGCTGTACCG
Organism: Gammaproteobacteria bacterium; assembly: GCA_040905025.1. Taxonomy (GTDB): domain Bacteria; phylum Pseudomonadota; class Gammaproteobacteria; order Methylohalomonadales; family Methylohalomonadaceae; genus JBBDSJ01. Next base: position 4,472 of record JBBDSJ010000085.1, on the reverse strand, counting down.
GTGAATGCATCGGTGACGATCAACATCAGTGCCGCCGGTACCGCATCAAAATGCCGGCCGATGAGCCACAGCGCGCCAGCGATATAAAAAAACGCCATCAATGGCACCAGCTTGCCGGCGACTTCGGCAATGCGCTTGATACCGCCGAGGATCACGGCACCGGTGACCAGTACCAGCACGGCACCGGTGACCCAGCCCGGAATATTGAACGTGGACTGCATGACATCGGACACCGAATGCGCCTGCACCATGTTGCCGATGCCGAACGCGGCAAAGGTGCCGAGAAACGCAAATGTGCCGGCGAGCCACAGCCAGCGTTTGCCGAGCCCGTTTTTGATGTAATACATCGGCCCGCCGACGTAATTGCCGAGGGCATCGCGTTCGCGGTATTGCACCGCCAGATAACCTTCGGTAAAGCTGGTGGCCATGCCGACCAGTGCTGTCATCCACATCCAGAATACCGCGCCGGGGCCGCCCAGATAGATGGCGGTGGCGACGCCGGCAATATTACCGGTGCCAATCGCGCCGGACAGTGCCGTCATCAGCGCCTGGAACGGCGATATGTCACCTTCCTTGCCATCACTTGCGCGGCCTTGCCACAGATAGCGGACGGCGGCGCCGACCTTGCGCCATGGCATCGCATGCATGCCGAAGGTCAGATACAGGCCGACCCCGAACAGCATGATCAGCATCGGCAGGCCCCAGATGAAACCGCTGATGTCACCCAGTAAGGATTCTATTTGTTCCATGAGCATTGTTATCTTCTGGTTCAGAAAGCAGTTTAATCAAAAGCCACACGCAATCCGGCAAATTGATGACGTTTGTCGGCTTCGAAATAATTGCGAAAACTGGGCCGCTTGATTACGCGTTGTGTGTAGCGGCTGCCGCCACGCATGACAAAATGCGCATCATCAAAATACGGCATTGAGTAACCGTCATACGGAAATGCGGCAAAACCCGGGTAGGGGAACAATGGATTCCGGCACCATTCCCAGGCCTGACCGGTTTTCTGCAAACCGCCCTGGCGTAGTGCCGTTTCCCATTCATGTTCGTGTGGCAGGCGGCCACCGAGCCAACGTGCACAGGCTTCTGCTTCATAATAGCTCAAGCCCGATACAGCACCAGATGCCGGTAGATCGGCAGGCCCGTCAATGCCGATGCTGTACCAGCGACCGTCGGCATCCTGGCACCAGTGGTCTGGCCGGACAATGTTGTTTTTCTGTTGCCAGCGCCAGCCGTTGTCGGACCAGAACCCGGCTTCTTCATAACCACCGGCGCGCATGAACGCCAGATACTGGGCATTGCTGACCGGCTGTTGCGCCAGGTTGCAGCCTGCCAGTTTTACCTGATGGCGATCATGCTCGTTGTCATAGGCGCGGTCAGATTGCGTGCTGCCAACCTCGTATATACCTGCAGGCAGCACGTACAGGTCAGGTGTGATCGTATTGCCATGCAAAGGCTTGTTGACGCGGTAATTTGCTGCCAGCTGTTGGTGTTGTTGTACCTTGATCTGGCACAGCGTTTCGTAATGCTGGGCATAATGCTGGATTAGAAAATCGATCAGATAACCGCGCCGCAACAGTCGCGAGCTTTGCTTTTGTGTATAGAGTTGCTCGATTTTGTCGAGATTGAGCCGCTGTTGTTCCTGCGCCCATGCCAACAGCTTTTCTCTGGTCGGCAGCCGGTTGCCGCGCTCGGGTTTGGGTGCATATTCGGGGACATACAATGTGCGCAGTTCAGCGGCCAGGGGTTGCCGGCGCGCGACTTCGTCAATCCAGTATTGTTCAGTATAGACGCAGTGACCGAGGTGCCAGCCGGCCGGGCTTAAATCCGGATGAAATTGTTGTTGTGCCGCTTTATGGCTGAATTCGGCGACGCTGCCGAGCACGAGTTGCTGATAGCGTTGCAGCCGCAGCCGCAGTTTTTTCAACATGCCTGTTCCAGCGGCTGTCCAGCACTGCCGGCCATGATCAGGTCTTCGGTCACCGGTTGCCAGCTGGTGTCATCATCAAACCGCTCGGATGCCACCACCAGCGCGTCGGGAAAGTCCGGGTGCCGGTTCGTCCAGTACAGTGACGGTGCCAGACAGCGCATGCCCTGGCGCAATACCACCAATTGCTTGCCGTCACTGACAATGATCCCGTGCAGCGCCTGGCGGCCAGCGAGCCAGGTGTCGACTTCGGCCACCGCCGCCTGTAATGCCGTGGCAAGGTCGTTGTCGCCTTGCTCCTGCAAGTATTGGCGTACCAGCGCAAACAGGTATTCGGAGTCGGTATTGCCATGCAGGCTGGCGCAAATGCCTGCGGACAGACGTTCATGAAAGTGCTCGCGCACGTCGCGATTGAAGCCCTGCAGATAACCGTTATGCATGAACATCAGCTGGCCATGACAAAATGGCTGGGTGTTGGCTTCGCTGACGCCGTCAGTGAGTGTGGCGCTGCGGACATTGCCCAGCCACATGCCGGCTTCGAGGCTGGCGGCCAGATGCGGCAGATTGTGATCTGACCAGATGGGCAAGGTACGGGTATAGCTGCGAATCTTGCCATGGTCGTCATACCAGCCGACGCCGAAACCGTCGGCATTCAACAGCGCGTTTTGCATCTCTTTAGGCGCGTAGGACTGCTTGTATAGACTGTGCTCAGGCGCAAGTAGCAACCGGTCAAGCAGTAGCGGTGGGCCTGCGTAGGCGGCGAGTCGGCACATAACATTAACAATCAAGAAAGCAGTGGATTTGAACCCGGACTTTATCCGTGACGTTCGTTAGCCTAGCATGGACGTGTGACTGAACCCATGCCCGACACTGAGTCTGCGACTATAAAGCCTGCTTGCGGCCCGATCCAGGCGGGCTGGCTGGCAGGCGTGCGTCATGTGCCATCGCCGAATTGCGATGCACGGCCCGCCGGCATTGAGATTGATCTGCTGATAATTCATGGTATCAGCCTGCCACCCGGGGAGTATGGTGGTGGCCATGTTGAAGAACTTTTCACCAATACACTGGATCCACAAGCGCACCCGTATTTCGCCGAAATCGCCGGCTTGCGGGTATCTGCACATCTGTTTATAGACCGCGCCGGTCAGGTGACGCAGTTTATGTCACTGCTGGATCGGGCCTGGCATGCGGGTGAGTCGATGTTTGCCGGGCGCAGTGCCTGTAATGATTTTTCTGTGGGTATTGAGCTTGAAGGCTGTGATGAGCAGACTTATACCGAACCGCAATACCGCCAGCTCGGTATGCTGACCGGATTATTGCAGCAAGAAATTCCGGCTATTACCGCAACACGTATAGTCGGGCATAGTGATGTTGCACCCGGCCGCAAGACTGATCCGGGCCCGGGATTTGACTGGAAATATTTTCGCCGCCTGCTTAAGGAGATTACGGTATGACACTGATTGCTATTCTGATCGCGCTGGCCATAGAACGGTTCATTGGCGTCGTCGACCATCTGCGTGACTTCGGCTGGTTTCATACAAGCACACACTGGCTCTTGCACAAGGCCGGACAATCGAGATTCATTGCCGGGCCATTGGGTGTGGTGCTGGCTTTGTTGTTGCCCGTGGCAGTGCTGGCCGGGGTGAGCCTGTTGTTGCATGAGTACAGTATTGTCCTGAATTTTGTACTGGCAACGGTTGTATTGCTGTTGTGCCTGGGGCCGGTGGATCTGCGCCAGCAGCTTGAACAATATCAACACGCCTTGCAGGAAGACGATCCGGCCGTAGCCGAGGCAGCACTGAACGGATTCCATGATCGGCAGCGGCAACCGCCGGGACTGGCCGGCATTCTGGCGAGTCTGTTTGAGCAGTCCAATGTGCGGCTGTTCAGCGTACTGTTCTGGTTTGTCGTACTGGGTCCGGTCGGTGCCTTGCTTTATCGACTCACGACAGAATTACACCAGCTGGATCTGACTGAACATGATAATGATGAAAAACAGACACCGGCCAGTGATGCCAGGAATTTCGCCGCGGCCGCCCAGGATCTTTATGACTTGCTGAACTGGCCCGGCAGCCGTTTACTGGCGCTCGCTCATGCACTGGCTGGCAGCCTGGTCGAGGCGCTGGATGACTGGCGTTCGGCAGAAGCTGCAAACGTGCGTGTTAATGAAGCCGTAATCCGTGAAAGTGGTCTGGGCGCGTTGCAGTTTCGCAATATCTACGGCGATGAAAACCGCAGTGGTGAAGAGGGTTTGCCCGAGGAACTCAGTGATGACGACATCATCAGCTGGCTGGATGCGGCGCATGCGTTGCAGAAACGCGCATTGATTGTTTGGTTAAGTGTGCTGGGTATTATGACGATTGCCGGCTGGCTGGGCTGATGCAGGGCGTGTTTATTGCCTGATATTAACTTCTGTAGAAGCCCGCTTTAGCGGGCGAATAATGCTAACGCTGCATTCGCCGGGTAAACCCGGCTCCTACACACATCCTTGCCTTGCCCCCAGCCTTACAGAATATCGCTGATGCGCTGTAGCTGTTTTTTG
>JBBDSJ010000084.1:0-30624 GCA_040905025.1 Gammaproteobacteria bacterium | reverse complement strand
TGAATAAATCAGAGGTTCCCTAACAGCATTATTTGAATGAGGAGACCTGACGGATGTCGATGGCGGATCGGGACGGAGTAATTTGGCTGGACGGCGAGATGGTGCCGTGGCGTGAGGCAAAAATCCATGTCCTGACGCATACCTTGCACTATGGCATGGGCGTGTTCGAAGGTATTCGTGCCTATGAAACGCCGCGCGGCCCGGCGATCTTCCGACTATCTGATCATACTGATCGGTTGTTCCGTTCGGCGCATATTCTCAATATGACCATGCCCTATGACAAGGCGACGATCAATGCCGCTACCCGCGCGGCCGTCCGTGAAAACAAACTCGACTCTGCGTATATCCGGCCAATGTGTTTTTATGGTGCCGAAGGCATGGGACTGCGCGCCGACAATCTCAAGGTTCATGTGATGATCGCAGCCTGGCACTGGGGCTCATACCTGGGCAAGGACGGGCTCGAAAAAGGTATCCGTGTGCGCACTTCATCCTACACCCGCCATCACGTCAACATCACGATGTGCAAGGCCAAGGCGAACGGCAATTACATGAACTCCATGCTGGCACTGCAGGAAGCGCTGGCCTGCGGTTGTGATGAAGCTTTATTGCTCGACAGCGAAGGTTATGCGGCGGAAGGTAGCGGTGAAAACCTGTTCCTGGTGCGCAATAATGTACTCTATACACCGGAGCTGACGTCTGCACTGGAAGGCATCACCCGCGAGAGCATTATGCAACTGGCCAGCGATCTCGGCTATAAAACGATCGAGAAGCGCATCACCCGTGATGAAGTTTACGTAGCGGACGAGGCATTCTTTACCGGCACCGCGGCCGAAGTCACGCCCATTCGTGAGCTTGATGGCCGCCGTATCGGCAGCGGCCAACGCGGCCCGATAACGACGCAGCTGCAATCGCTTTATTTTGATCTGGTTTATGGTCGGCATGAAAAATACAGTGGCTGGCTCGACTATATTTAAAGCTTCTGGCTGGAGCTGCCGGTTATCCCGGCAGCTCCGCAAACACGTTATCACGACACCAATATCGCCATGACTGCTGAACTGAAAACACCCAATGATCAGGATCACTATGTTGTGAAGCCTGCGGATCTGCCGTTGCACTGTCCGATGTCCGGCATGCGCCTGTGGGATTCACACCCGCGTGTTTACCTGCCGATTGAAACAACCGGACAGGCCAAGTGCCCTTATTGTGGTGCGGAATTCAGTCTCGAAAAGCCGGAATAATTCAGCGGTATCAGCGCGGCTCATTCATAGCAAAAGGCCAGGGACATGCGCCTGACGGTTGTGCAAATATTACCTGCGCTGAACATGGGTGGCGTTGAACGCGGCACACTTGAAGTTGGCCGTGCACTGGTCAGGGCTGGGCATCGATCCATTGTTATTTCGGCCGGCGGCCACCTGGTTGACAGATTGCAGGCGGACGGCAGCGAACATATTGCCTGGCCACTCGACCAGAAGTCACCGCTGAGTCTGCGTTTCATCCCCAAACTCCGCCGGCTGCTGGAAACCGAGCAGGTCGATATTCTGCATGCGCGTTCACGCCTGCCCGCCTGGGTGAGTTATCTCGCCTGGCGTGGTATGCGAGAATCAAACCGGCCACACTTTGTTACCACGGTTCACGGGGCCAATAGTGTAAATTGGTATAGCCGGATCATGACGCGCGGTGAGAAGGTCATCGCTGTTTCCGGATTTATTCGCGACTATATTCTGCAACACTATCCCGAAACCCCGCCTGACAGGATAAGCGTCATTCCGCGTGGCATTGATCCGGACGAATTTCCCTATGGCTATCAGCCGTCAACCTCATGGCAGGCCGGCTGGCAACAGCAGTACCCGCAACTGCAAGGACAATGGCTTGTTACGTTGCCGGCCAGGCTTACCCGCCGCAAGGGTCATGAGGACTTTATCGAGATCATGCGCAAACTGCACGCTGATAACATCAAGGCTTATGGTCTTGTTGTTGGCGGCGTCGATCCGAAACATCATGCTTATGCTGAATCGTTGCATGCGCTTGTCAAAAAGCATGCGCTGGAAAATCATATTCTGTTTACCGGCCAGCGTGATGATCTGAAAGACATCATGGCCATATCAACACTTGTCATATCGCTCAGCACAGCGCCGGAATCTTTTGGCCGCGTCGCACTGGAAGCGCTCAGCCTGGGCCGGCCGGTGATCGCGTATGATCATGGCGGTAATGCCGAGATACTCCGGCAACTTTATCCGACAGGCTTGACCCCGCTGCGTGATACTGCCGCCGCCGCCATGCTTGTGCGCAAGTTGCTGCTACAGGCGCCGGCTGTCAGCCGGGAGAATCCGTTTACCCTTGAAAACATGCTGGCCGCAACAATTGCCACCTATACTTCACTGCAGCAAACGCATTAAAACAGCGCCAATAATAAAAACATCATGCTGCTAAAACATCCTGTCATCATCTGGCTGCAAACCAATTATTCCTGGCTACTGGTGATCGCCGTGTTGCCGCTGTTTCGGGAGAATGCGCTTTACAATATTCCGCTGCTGTTGCTGGCGGCGCTCGCCTGCTATCGACTGACCACGGGCCACCGCGATCAATTCTTACAGCCACCGCTGGTGTTGTTTGTTGTCGCATTTCTGGCGTTATGGTTGCCACAGTTGATAGCGCTTGTGGATGCTTATCATTTTTCTGCCAGCGCGAAGAAAGCCTTGCCCTACATTGGCTATGGCCTGGCCGGTTTTTATATTGCCGCATATATCAACCGATCAGACCTCGACAAGATTTTAACCGGTATTGCCGTTGTCGTTTTAGTCTGGTGCATTGATGCCTTGCTGGCACTGGCGGGCATCTGGTCAATCTTTGGCTATAACCCCAAGCCCGGCATGGTCATGGGTATTTTTTTCCAGAAACAGTCCATCGGGCATATTTGTGCCGTGTTGTTTCCAGTCGTGCTGGAAATTCTGCGCCGGCGGCATTGGCATGGTTTATGGTTGATGCTGGTTGCGCTTGTTATCGTCACGATTGTTTTGTTGTCCGGCCGCCGGGTTGCCTGGATGATGCTGGCCTTCGCTGCCAGTGGCTATGTTGTCTATTTATGGCTGGTCGTTGGCTTGTTGCGCTGGCGCCGTTTAATAGTAATAAGCGTATTGTTGGCAACAACCATTGCTGTGCTGCATAACAGTTACTCGCCTTTTGCCAGTCGTTTTAACCAGGCACTGGGTTTGTTCAGTGGCGATACCGAGCTCGTTGCTGCAGCAACGTCACAACGAACCGACATCTGGCGCACCGGTGTTACGATATTTCAGGATCGCTGGCTTAATGGCATTGGCCCACGTGGCTTTCGCTATGCCTACATGGACTATGCCGACACGAACGATTACTGGCGTTTGCGACAGACAGCACCGACACAACCGCATTTGCATATTCTCGAGATCGCGGTTGGAACCGGCGTGACAGGTTTGGCCGGGTATTTGGTCTTCTTGCTATGTCTGTGGAAAGGATTGCGTAACCGGCAGGCCGGTTATCATTGGGTGCTGGGTCTGGCTGTTATCACAGCGGTTCTTCCAGTCAACGCGCATCTGGCCTTTTATGGTTCATACTGGTCCGCTTTTTTATGGTGGTTAACCGGGTTGATGTATGCCGCCATTCGTATTCATCATCCACCCGCCCAGGATGATTCAACATCCGGTCAATCGACCTGATCGACGGTTGCATCATGGCTATGAACAAGGCAGCAGACTGCTGGGTATTAACAACAGGCGAGGCCGGCATGGTAAGTCAGGCCACCGGACTGGCCGCAGCGCTTGGCGTAACATTTGAAACGCGCACGGTTGACTTGCGCCGGCCCTGGCGCTGGTTGCCCGGGCATTGGCAATACAGGGTGCTGAATGGATTAACGCCGGACAGCGATCCCGTTGTTCCGCCGTGGCCGGAGTTACTCATTGCCTGTGGCCGGCGCAGCACCGGTATTGCGATTGCAATTCAACGGTCAAGCGGGGGTAAAACCTTCACGGTTTATATTCAGGATCCGCAGATCCCGGCGCGTTATTTTGATCTGGTGGTCGCGCCGGCCCACGATCATTTGTCTGGTGACAATGTGATCACCAGCCGCGGCGCAATCAATCACATCAATGCCGACGTGCTCGCGCAGGCACGGGCTCAATGGTCGGCTGTGTTTGCCGCTTTGCCCAGACCGCTGGTAGCGGTGTTGATAGGCGGCAGCAACCGCCATGCGCGGATGTCGACATCTATGATTACACAACTGATCACTCAACTCCGGACACTGTCGGGTCAGGGTGCGGGGCTGGCAATCACAACGTCACGGCGCACGGGTAGTGCCAGTACCGCTTTGTTGCAGGAGGGTTTTGCAAATCGTGACGGTTGTTACTTTTGGGACGGCAACGGTGAAAACCCTTATAAGGGCCTGCTTGCCTGCGCCGATCATATTCTTGTTACCGGCGACTCCGTATCAATGGTGTCGGAGGCCTGCAGCACCGGCAAACCCGTGCAGGTGATTGATCTGGCAAACTACGGTAAACGTCTGCAGCGCTTTCATGCTGACTTGCGCGCTGCCGGCATTACCCGGCCGTTTAGCGGCAAACTCGAGCAGTGGTCTTATCCGGCACTTAATGAAGCGGAAAAGGCAGCCCGGCATATCCAGAATCTGCTCGCAACAAAACAATAATATTGCCGTTAATGCCGGTGCTTTTATTTACCAATACAAAAGCGTGAAAAAATTTCTCCGAGCAAATCATCCGCTGTAAACTCGCCGGTCAGTGTGGCGAACTCGTGTTGGGCCAGGCGTAATTCTTCGGCGATTAATTCCAGGTTATGTTTTTCAATCAGCGCCGCCTGGGCTACACCGATATGTTCATGTGCTGTAGCCAGCGCCGTAATATGGCGTTCACGGGCAATAAATGTTGCCTCACCGGCGGCACGAAATCCGGCCAGCTGTTTGATACTGTCGACTAATAATTCCAGGCCTGCGCCGGTCAGCGCTGACAGACCAATTACCATATTTGTACTGTCTTGTACCTCGCGATACGGCGCGGTCGCGGTCAAATCAATTTTATTACGGACATTGATTCTCGGCGTGGTAAGCGGGCCGGTGCCGGCATCGGCCAATGCGGTATCTGTAAACACCTGCACAATGATATCCGCCTGTTCGAGCGCGGCCCGGGCCCGGCGGATACCTTCCTGCTCGATCACATCATCACTATCACGCAGGCCGGCGGTATCGGTGATCTCGACCTGCAAACCTTCCAGCAAACAGCTGGCGTGAATAGGATCGCGCGTAGTGCCGGGGATTTCGGTCACGATAGCCGCCGCATAGCCGGCAAGCCGGTTAATAAGGCTGGACTTGCCGACGTTCGGCGCACCCACGATCACGACATCAATCCCGTCACGCAACAAACGGCCTTGCTTGGCCTGATCAAGCAAGGCCAGCAATTCTGTTTGCAAGGTCAACAAGCCGGCGTTCAGTTTGTCCTGGCTGACTGCATCGATCTCTTCATCCGGAAAATCCAGCCAGCCTTCCAGACTCACGCGAATATCGGTGAGGCGGTTTTGTAATTCACTTATCTGTGTAGAGAAAACGCCCTGCAGGGATCGCAATGCACTGCGGGCCGCCGTCGCCGACGCGCTTTCAATCAGATCCGCCGTGGCCTCAGCCTGGAGTAAATCGAGCTTGTTATTGAGGAAAGCGCGCTCGGTAAATTCACCCGGTCGCGCGGGCCGTGCACCGGCAGCAATCGCCGCGGTCTGCAATTGCTGCAATACCGCCGTACCGCCGTGGCCCTGTAGTTCAAGCACGTCTTCACCGGTATAAGATGCCGGTGCCGGGAAATACAGAACGATACCCTGATCCAGCAATATGCCGGCCGGATCCCTGAAACTGGTGTAGTGAGCAAAGCGCGGGGCGGGCAGAGAGCCGGTCAGGGCCGCGGCAATATTTTTAACCGCCGGCCCGGAACAACGCAGGATACCGATGCCGCCGCGGCCCGGCGGCGTGGCAACAGCCACAATGGTATCGCTGCTTGTGGATTCGTCCGCCATGGTCTCGGCTGAATCCGCCTTGGTATCAGGCCGGATTGGCTTCCAGGTTCCGGGTAATCATCCATTGCTGCAGAATTGACAGCACGTTGTTAACCACCCAGTAAAGTACAAGGCCAGCCGGGAAAAAGGCAAAGAAGACCGTAAATACGATCGGCAGTGCGGTCATGATCTTTTCCTGTACCGGGTCCAGCGGCGCCGGATTCAGTTTTTGCTGAATAAACATGGTCACGCCCATAACCAGTGGCAACACAAAATACGGATCCGGAATCGACAAGTCATTCAGCCAGAGTATGAATGGCGCCTGGCGTAATTCGACACTTTCCAGCAACACCCAGTACAACGCAATAAACACCGGTATTTGCACCAGTATCGGAAAACAGCCGCCTAACGGATTAATTTTTTCCGTTTTGTACAAATCCATCATCGCCTGGTTCAGACGTTGCTTGTCATTCGCATAGCGTTCACGCACTGCCAACAGCCGTGGCTGCACACGGCGCATCTTGGCCATGGAACGATAGCCCGCTGCCGACAAGCGATAAAACACCAGCTTAATGAGTATTGTTAACAGAATAATTGACCAGCCCCAGTTACCGACCAGATCATGAATTTTTTCCAGTATCCAGAACAGTGGTTTGGCAATAAACCAGAGGTAGCCATAATCAACGGTTAATTCAAGGCTCGGGGCGAGATCTTCAAGCACATGTTGCAATTTCGGGCCAATATAAAGGCGGTGTTCCAGCACCTTCTGTTCCCCGGCAGCAACAGTCTGTGCCGGTGTGGTTGCGCCAATCGCATACGCCTCATCCGGAGTGTTGCGGTTGACTACCAGCGAGTAATAGCGATATTCATCATCACGATTGGCCGGAATCAATGCGGTAACAAAATAATGATGCAGCATGGCGGCCCAGCCGTCGACCGTGCGCCGTTCCAGCTTCTTGTCACGCATGTCGTCAAAGCTGATTTTGTCGTAACGATTGTCCGGGCTGGAAAGTGCCGCGCCGGTATAGGTATAAATCAGACGGGCGCCACCGCCATCGGGATCATTGCGCAGCAACTGGCCATATGCCCAGCCACGCCAATCACTGGAACTGTTGTTGCTGACTTCATAACGCACATCGATCGCGTAACTGCCGCGTTCAAAACGATAGACCTTGTCTACGGCCAGACCGTTGCTATCGCTCCAGCGCAGCCTTACTTCCAGGCTAGATTCATTCTCGTCCAGCACATACTCGCTTTGTTCGGCCTGATAAACAGACTTGTGAGTCGGTGCCGGCTGTTCACTCAACAATCCACCCTGGGCTACATACAAAAGTGGCCGGGCATCTGTCAGCAACACATAAGGATCGTCAGGAGATTTTACTGATACCGGATATTCAAGCAGCTTTGCTTCACGTATATCGCCGCCCGCTGTACTGATAGCAAGTTCATAAACATCGGTTTGAACACGAATTTGTTCGGCGCTTTCAGCCGGGCTGCTGGCAACGATCTCCGGTTCGCTGCGGCCATCTGCGGTTTCGGCGGGGAGTTCGGGTATGCTGCGATCAGGCTCGGCTGGCGCTGCGTCAGTGTTATCGTCGCCTGACGATGGTGCCGAGGTGGTACGCCCGGTTTGCGCGGGGCTGGCATATTCCTGCTGCCAGTTTTGCCAGAGCATCAACGACACCAGACCCAGCGCTACAAATAACAGGAACCGCTTCGTGTCCATCTTCTCTCCGGGGAATATGACTGCGTTGGCGCGCCGGGCTGGCTAGCGCTGGCGACGGGTAAATCGCGACCAGTGTCGCGCCAGCGATTCGAATAATGTGCTATTACTCACTTCTGTTAGATCGTGGCGTGCCATGACAACAACATCCAAATCATCAAATTCATTCTGCTTGCGGAAGCTTTCACGTGCCAGCCGTTTGATTCGATTACGGCCAACAGCCGAGGGTATTTTCTTGCGTGCCACGGCAAAACCCAGCCGGGCACAGCCAACAGTATTTTTACTGGCCAGCACTATCAGGTGATTGTCACTGGAACGTTGCGCAGATTTGAACAGGCGCTGGTAATCAGCTGCACGGGTCAGGCGCTGTTCACGCGTGTAACACTGCCGGCCCGCGACCATAAATCCAACCGCTCTGGGTGGGCTGTCAGGCAGACAGACGCTTACGGCCCTTGGCGCGGCGGGCATTAATAACGGCGCGGCCACCACGGGTGGCCATTCTGGCACGAAAGCCGTGTACGCGCGCACGCTTGAGTTTGCTGGGTTGAAATGTTCTTTTCATGGCTGTGTATCCATTACTGCAATCAGGGGTTCCGTGACCGGATCGAATATTCCCGGTTCAGCTGTGAATATCCCGGTGGCGGAAAAGGCCCGGATCATACTGTCTGGCATGGCAGTTTGCAATCCGGACCTGCAATAAAGAGCTCTTCAGGCATAGCCCGGGGCAAAACAAACCGCAATATTATCGACTTATATGGGGTGTGGATAAGTCCCGATAACGGGTATACACTCGATACCCCTCTTGGGTGCTGCCCGGGGAGTCTGAACGAACCAAGCAGGACAATCTTTATTTAAGTAACCAGCAGTTTGTTTCAGACATTGTAATGGTGGCGCCAGGCTTTCTGATTGTTGCCTGGGCGCGGTAATTATACTCACGCAAATACGCCGGTTTCCGGTCTTTAATAGACCGGAATTCAACGGCGTTTATGTTTAAAGATTCGGAGTTCTCGCAAGGTGTCGAAGTCTATCTGGGAATATTGTCAGGAGCGCCTGGAAGGCGAACTGAATCCGCAACAATTCAATACCTGGATCCGGCCACTACAGGGTGTCGAAGACGTCAATAGCTTGCGCTTATTGGCGCCAAACCGTTTTGTGCTCGACTGGATCAATGAGCAGTATTTAAGCCGCCTGCAGCAGATTATCAGTGACGTTAAAAACGATGATTTTCAGATCAAGCTGGAGGTAGGGTCGCAAGTTATCAGCGTCACCACCCCGGCCAGCAACCCGATCAATGACCAGGCCCCTAGCAACAATTCTTCCGTCAAACGCAATGTCAATGGCCTGACGCCCCGCACACTCCGGCACGCCAGCAATCTGAACCCGGAATTCAGTTTTGACAGTTTTGTTGACGGTAAATCAAACCAACTCGCGCGGGCGGCATCGATCCAGGTCGCCGAAAATCCCGGCTCGGCGTACAACCCGTTGTTCATATGCGGTGGTGTTGGCCTCGGCAAGACCCATTTAATGCATGCGATTGGCCACGCCATTGCAGAACACAAGCCCGGTGCGACTATTGCCTACCTGCATTCCGAGCGCTTTGTTGCCGATATGGTCAAGGCATTACAACACAACGCCATTGCTGAATTTAAGCGCTACTATCGCTCTGTCGACGCCTTGTTAATTGATGATATCCAGTTCTTTGCCGGCAAGGAGCGCTCACAGGAAGAATTTTTTCATACCTTTAATGCCCTGCTTGAAGGCCAGCATCAGATTGTATTGACCTGCGATCGATATCCAAAAGAGGTTAATGGTCTTGAGGAGCGGCTTAAATCACGTTTTGGCTGGGGGCTGACTGTTCCTATTGAGCCGCCGGAACTGGAAACGCGGGTGGCGATCCTGAATCGCAAGGCTGAACGCGCACGTATACATCTGCCTGATGACGTCGCTTTTTTGATCGCCAAGCGGTTTCGCTCAAATGTGCGTGAACTTGAAGGCGCACTGAACCGGGTTATTGCCAATTCCAATCTGACGGGCAATCCGATCACACTGGATTTTGCCCAGGCAGCCCTGAAGGATCTGCTGCTCCTGCAGGATAAACAGATCACTTACGATAATATTCAGAAGACCGTGGCAGAATATTACAAAATCCGGGTGGCTGATTTATTATCCAAGCGCCGCAGCCGTTCCATCGCCCGGCCACGACAAATGGCGATGGCACTGAGCAAGGAGCTAACTAATCACAGCTTGCCGGAAATAGGCGATGCCTATGGCGGCCGTGACCATACAACGGTATTACATGCCTGCCGGAAAATTGCAGACTTGCGCGCATCTGACCAGCGCATTGAAGAAGATTACAATAACCTTGTGCGTATCCTGACAACCTGATGTGCATCAAGCTGTGGATAACTATGCTCGTTTTTTAAGCATTCTAATAACCCTGCTGTTATACACGCTTTAATCGCCGCTTAGAACGTGGTTATCAACAACCGTTTATCTAAAATAAATTATTGATTATAAATAATAATACTGATTTATCAACAAGCTTGTGATTGGTTAATTATTAAAACTTCTATTCTTTTAAGGATATATCTTATGAAGTTTTCTATTGAGCGTGAATTGTTATTACCTGCGTTGCAGACAATTGCCGGGGTCGTCGAACGCCGTCAGACTTTGCCGATTCTTGCTAACGTGCTACTCATGGTCGATGAACAGGGTTTGGCATTGACTGCAACCGACATGGAGGTTGAGCTACAGGTGCGCTTGCCTTTGTCAGTAGCGGCGGCGGGGGCAACAACTTTACCGGCACGCAAGCTGCTTGATATCTGCCGGACGCTGCCGGAAGGCGCGGTTATACAACTGGACATCGATGGCGATCGTGCCAAGGTGAAATCGGGCCGTAGCCGGTTTACCCTGGCCAGCCTGCCTGCGGATGAATATCCGAGCACCGAAGCCATTAATCCAACTGTAACGCTGAATTTGCCGCAAGGCACATTACGCCAATTGCTTGATGACACGCATTTTGCCATGGCGCAACAGGACGTGCGTTACTACCTGAATGGCTTGCTACTGGAGCTGTCGGCGCAGGGACTAAGGGCGGTGGCGACAGATGGCCACAGATTGGCGATGAGTGATGCTGCCATGGCAATCGACGTGGAGTCACCGTTGCAGTTAATAGTACCGCGCAAGGGCGTGCAGGAACTGTTGCGATTGCTGGACAACAACGATGAGAGCGTTAGCCTCGAGGTTAGCCCGAATCACATTCGCCTCGACACCGGCCGGATCCAGCTGACGAGTAAATTGATCGACGGTCGCTTTCCGGATTATCAACGCGTCGTCCCGGCGCCTTCGGATAATGTTCTTAGCGCCGATCGCGAAGGCTTGCGCCAAAGCTTGGCGCGGGCATCCATTCTCTCCAACGAAAAATATCGTGGTATCCGGCTGATGCTCCAGGCGAACACTTTGCGGGCGCTGGCGCACAACCCGGAACAGGAAGAGGCCGAGGAGGAAATCGAGATTGAGTACAGTGGCGCGGAAATGGAGATTGGCTTCAACGTTTCCTATCTGCTGGATGCGCTGGCAGCAATTAATACCGAGAAGGTGAATATAGCCTTTACTGACGCCAATAGTAGTTGCTTACTAACTCCGTCGACCGGAGACAGTAGCAAATATGTTGTGATGCCAATGCGGCTGTAGTTGATGTGGTTGCAAGATTTACAGATTACGAATTTTCGTAATCTGGCCAGTTTCCATCTTCAACCCGGCCCCGGCCTGAATGTTATTGCGGGACCGAACGCCAGCGGTAAAACTGCGTTGCTCGAGTCCATATACCTGCTGAGTCGCAGCCGCTCGTTTCGCAGCCACCGGATTAACGAACTCATTGCTTACCCGGAAAAGCAGTTACGGCTGGTTGCCGGCTGGCAAATGGCAGGTGGCCGGCCCCTTTCGGTTTGTCTGGAGCGCAACCGCAACCAGACCCGACTGACCCTGGCCGGCCAGCCGGTGCGTAACCTTTCTGCTCATGCCCGCCAACTCCCGATTTTGTTGTTGACGCCGGAAAGCCATGAATTATTGGCCGGTCGGCCGCAATTACGCCGTCGCTGGCTGGACTGGGCGATGTTCCACGTGGAACAAAACTATCTAACCACCTGGCAGGACTGTTTTGCCGCGCTACGCCAGCGCAACGCCTTGCTCAAACGCGGGGCAAAACCGGCGGAGCTGGATGCCTGGGAGCTAACACTGGCAAACCAGACCATGCTTCTGGAGCAGTTGCGCCGGGACTTTCTCGCCGACTTCAGCCGTCAATTTGCCGAGCTGTCAGCTTTATTATTGCCGGGGCGGGCTGAAATCGGGTATGTGTCGGGACGCCCGGAAGAGACCGGCTACCTGGATTATTTACGTGAAAACCGTCCGGATGATCGACAGCGTGGATTCACCCAGGCGGGCGCGCATCGCAGCGACTTGCAATTCAAGCTGGACGACCTGGATGCCCGGGCGCATTTATCACGGGGTCAGGCCAAATTGTATATTGCAGCATTGGTGTTGGCGCTGGGGCGGGTAATGGTTGCCGCGGGCCTGCGGCCGGTGTTTCTGGTTGATGATTTACCGGCCGAACTGGATCCGGCGGCGCGCGAGTGTTTTATGACGCGGCTGGCTGAAACCGGCGCCCAGGTGTTCGTTACAACGATAGAAGCCAGCGCTTTGCCGGTGACAGCGTGGGCAGATTGCCGGCTGTTCCACGTGGAACATGGCCGTCTGGCTGAGGTGATACAATAGCAGGTCTGGACAGGAGCTAGAGGCATTATGACCGAACCAAGTAATTACACATCTTCCAGCATCAAGGTGCTCAAGGGCCTGGATGCGGTACGTAAACGCCCGGGCATGTATATCGGAGATACCGAAGACGGTACCGGGCTGCACCATCTGGTGTTTGAGGTCGTGGACAATAGTATTGACGAAGCGCTGGCCGGATACTGCAGCCGCGTTCAGATTACGATACACAGCGATGACTCGGTCAGCGTCAGTGACAACGGCCGCGGCATTCCGGCGGATATTCACGAGGAAGGCCAGTCGGCGGCCGAGGTTATCATGACCACGCTGCATTCCGGCGGCAAGTTTGATGATAATTCATACAAGGTGTCAGGCGGCCTGCACGGTGTCGGCGTGTCGGTCGTCAACGCTCTGTCGAGCCTGCTGCAGCTGACCATTTACCGTGATGGTTACTGCTATAAACAGGAATACCGCCATGGTGTCCCCGTGACGCCGCTGCAGCAGTTGGCCAGTTCCGAGCTTACCGGCACGGAAATCCGGTTTTACCCGAGCAACGAGACCTTCCACAATATTGAATATCACTATGACATTCTCGCCAAGCGCCTGCGCGAGCTGTCTTTTCTGAATTCCGGCGTCCGCATCGATATTACCGATGAGCGTAATGGCAAAAGCGACACATTTGAATACAAGGGCGGTATTGGCGCGTTCGTCAGTCACCTGAATCGCAATAAAACACCATTACACCCCAATGTTATCGACATGGATGCAATGCGTGACGACATTCAGGTGCAGGTCGCAATGCAGTGGAACGACTCGTACCAGGAAAACATTTTCTGTTATACCAACAATATTCCACAGCGCGACGGCGGCACCCATATGGCCGGTTTTCGGGCCGCATTGACGCGCTCACTGAATCAATACATTGAGGCCCAGGGTGTTGCTGCCCGCGCCAAAGTGACCGTGACCGGCGACGATGTCCGTGAAGGACTGACTGCGGTGGTATCGGTAAAAGTCCCGGATCCGAAGTTTTCGTCACAGACCAAGGACAAGCTGGTATCGAGCGAAGTAAAAGCCGCGGTGGAATCCGCTGTTGCCGAAAAACTGGGCGACTATTTACTTGAACGGCCACAGGAAGCCCGCGCCATCAGCGATAAAATTATTGACGCTTCGCGGGCCCGCGAAGCGGCGCGCAAGGCGCGCGAGCTGACCCGGCGTAAAACCGCACTCGATATTGCCGGCCTGCCGGGCAAGCTGGCCGATTGCCAGGAAAAGGATCCGGCCAAATCCGAATTGTTCCTGGTCGAGGGCGATTCTGCCGGCGGCTCGGCCAAGCAGGGCCGTGATCGCCGTAACCAGGCTATTTTGCCGCTTAAGGGCAAGATTCTGAATGTGGAAAAAGCCCGGTTTGACAAAATGCTGTCCTCTGTCGAGGTCGGCACACTGATTACGGCGCTGGGTTGTGGAATCGGCAAGGACGAATTCGATATCAACAAGCTGCGCTATCACCGCATCATCATCATGACCGACGCCGACGTCGATGGCTCGCACATACGCACACTGTTGCTGACCTTTTTCTACCGGCAGATGCTCGAGCTGGTCGAGCGCGGTTACGTCTACATTGCCCAGCCCCCGCTGTATAAAATCAAGAAAGGCAAGCACGAGCGCTATTTGAAGGATGAGGCAGAGCGTGACGCCTTTTTGCTGGATATGGCCCTTGATGAAGCCAGCTTGGTGCCAACACAAAACGCCGGGCCGCTGACAGGCAGCATTCTGAAAACCCTGGCAGATGAATATATCAAGATGAACCGGGCAGAAGAGCGGCTGAAGCGGCGTTATTATCCACGCCTGATCGATTGTATTCGCGATTTGCCGGCGTTGCTGCCAGAGAATCTGACCAGCGAACAGCAGGTAACCGACTGGTTTGCCGGATTGCAGGCGGCGTTGGACAGCAATGCCCGCGATGCCGCCAGTTACCGCAGTGAGGTTTTTCAGACGGCTGATGCGCAGGAATTCGGCGGCCGGGTGCGGGTGATTATTCACGGGCTGGAATCAGACAATGTGTTTGCGCCGGACTTTTTTGCCAGCCCCGAGTATCGTCAATTGCTGGCGCCATCCCGGCGAGTCAGTATTGAGCCGGGCGCGCAGATGCGCAAGGGCGACCAGCAAAAGCTGATCAACACGGTCAAACAGGGATTTGACTGGCTGGTGGATGAAGCCAGCAAGGGACTGCATGTGCAGCGCTATAAGGGCCTGGGCGAAATGAATCCAGCGCAACTCTGGGACACCACAATGAATTCAGAGACGCGTTCACTCAGCCAGGTACGTATAGAAGACGCTGTCGCGGCGGATGAGATTTTCACCACGCTGATGGGCGATCAGGTCGAGCCGCGGCGTGAATTTATCGAGTCCAACGCCCTGTTAGTGGCCAACCTAGACACTTAATCAAGCCAGATATAACAGGCACTACAGGCAAAGTGACCGCTTGCTATTTTTTGATCTGGCCGGGTGCTCCGGCGCGTGCCAGCACCCATACGCTGACCGATTCTGCTCCTGCCGCACACAGCGCTGAAGCTAATGCCGTCACGGTCTGACCGCTGGTCAGCACATCATCAATGATCCCTATATGCGCGGGTATGTCGTTGTGGCAAACAAATGCCCGGCGCAGATTCCGGCGGCGTTCGGTATAGGTCAGATCCGATTGTGCCCGGGTCGGTCGGTCGCGGACACACAGATCAAGCCGCAGTGGTATCCCCAGCTGCCGGCTCAGCGGCCGTGCCAGTTCCAGCGCCTGGTTATAGCCCCGCTGTAGCTGCCGGCGCCAGTGTAACGGCACCGGCACCAATACATCCGGCCACGCCGGTGCCTGTTCGGTAATTGTGTTAGCCATCAAATCTGCCAGTGTTTTGCCCCATCCCGGTTGGCCGCGAAACTTGAATCGGGCGAGCAATTCGTCAACAGGAAGCTCATACCGAAGTGCCGCCAGGGCCGAGCAAAAAGGCGGTGGCTGACGGCTGCACTGTGGACAGAGTCCGGCGGCGGGTAACGGCAGTGCGCACCGGCTGCAAGCGGCGCCGGGCCGGGGCAGATCGGCGAGACAAGCATTACACAGCAGAGTTGTTACAGCAGGCGCATGGCAGAGGCTGCAGTGTCGGGCTGGCAAAAGCCGTCGGCCGGTAGCTTCCAGGTGTTTATAAACTGACCATTGGTAAACTTTCATAACTATCCCTGTTTGACAAGATACGCCCCGCGCCTATCATGTGGGCGGTTAATAACAGTTATGCCCGCCAGCAAAAACCCGAGGAATTGTTGTCATGGATCAGTGCGCAAATGCATCCCGGCCGCAGCTAACTTCAACACCCGCCGTCGCTCATGCCGGGAGCGCGGCAGGAGCCGACCCCGGGCTGCGGCATGACTGGCAACGTGATGAGATTCTGGCGCTGTTTCACCAGCCGTTCAATGATTTGTTATACACAGCACAGTCTGTGCATCGGCGTAATTTTGCTGCCAATCGCATCCAGCTCAGCACCCTGCTGAATATTAAAAATGGCGGTTGTCCGGAAGATTGCGGCTATTGCCCGCAAAGTGCGCGTTATCAGAAGGCCACGGGCCTGCAGGCGACGCCGATGCTGTCACTGGACGAGGTTACCACGGCTGCACGTGCGGCCAAAGCGGCAGGTGCGCAACGGTTTTGCATGGGTGCGGCCTGGCGCGAACCGAAAGACAAGGATCTGGACGCAGTTATCGACATGATTGTTGCGGTTAAAAACGAGGGACTGGAAAGTTGCGTGACACTGGGCATGTTAACCGCCGCGCAGGCCGAGCGACTGCAACAGGCGGGCCTTGATTATTACAATCACAATCTCGACAGTTCACCGGAATATTACCAACAGGTGATCAGTACGCGCACGTATCAGGACCGGCTGGATACGCTTGCACATGTCCGCGCAGCCGGATTACATGTCTGTTGCGGTGGCATTATCGGTATGGGTGAAGCCGAGCAGGATCGCGCCGGCTTGTTACAGACGCTTGCCAATCTGGATCCACAGCCGGAAAGCGTACCGATCAATATGCTGGTGCGCGTGGCGGGCACACCGTTAGCCGCACAACAACAGGAGAATGCCGGCGCCGAAGCGACTAACGCTACCGCGGTCGAACCACTGGAGCTGGTGCGCACCATTGCGGTTGCCCGCATTCTGATGCCGCGCGCCTATGTGCGCTTGTCGGCCGGACGGCGTGATTTAAGCAGCGAGGCCCAGGCCTTGTGCTTTCTGGCCGGCGCCAATTCAGTTTTTTATGGAGACAGGTTGTTGACGACTGATAATCCCGATGTTGCAGCAGATCAGCGTTTGTTCGCGGCGCTGGGTATTACAGCAGACGCCTGAAATCCATGCTGCAGCAAAGCGGCCAGATGTTATCTCCAGCGCAAACCCCCGGGCAGGCAGCCGTTGTGCGTCAGCGAACAAGCTATGCGCACGGTAACAGTCGCTGTGCAAAAAACCGGGCCGGTGAATGGCTCAATTTCAGCAGTAACGACTATCTCGGCCTGGCCACAGACAAGCGACTGGTAGCGGCGGCCCGACAGGCGCTGGAACGTTACGGTGTTGGCAGTGGTGGCAGCCAGTTCATCAGTGGCTATCATCCGTTACATGCAGAACTTGAACAGCGGCTGGCAGAATTTACCGGCCGGGATCGGGCGCTGCTGTTTGCCAGTGGTTATCAGGCCAACCTTGGCACCTTCACCGCGTTGCTTAAACGGCATGATAATGTTTTTCCGGATCGTCTGGTCCATGCTTCCATTATTGACGCGTTGCGTCTGAGTCATGTTGCGTTACGCCGGTTTGCGCATAACGACATGACACAGCTGCAGGATTTACTGGCGCATGCCAGCCAGCCGGCCCGAACCACATGGATTATCAGTGAAGCGGTATTCAGCATGGAAGGCGACAGCCCGCCTTTTACCTTACTGAGCGAACTGGCGGCCGGCGCAAATGCAAATGTTGTTGTTGATGATGCCCACGGTTTTGGGGTCAATGGTCCGCAGGGGCGTGGCAGTCTCGCCGCTCACGGCCTGGGTCAGCAACAGGTGCCGATAATGGTCGGAACACTGGGCAAGGCGTGTGGCGTCAGCGGTGGTTTTGTTGCCGGCCGCCGCGATCTGATCGATTTTATTGAGCAGCGTGCCCGCTCCCTCATTTATAGCACCGCCCCCGTCCCGGCGCTGGCCGCTGCTGCTTTGACCGCGCTCGATATTGTCGCGGCCGAGCAATGGCGCCGCGATGACCTGCTGGCGTTGATCGACTACTGGCGTCAGGCAGCCGCTGCGCGGGGCTGGTCATTGTTGCCCTCAGCCAGTGCAATACAGCCGTTGTGGGTCGGCTCGAATGCCGCGGCAATGCGGGTTAGTGTCGGCCTGCAAGCCCGGGGTTTGCTGGTGCCGGCTATCCGGCCGCCCACCGTACCTGCCGGTCAGGCGCGCCTGCGTATCAGTTTGTCTGCTGCGCACCGGCGTGCCGACGTGGATCAGTTGCTGGCAGCACTGGATAGCTTGTTGTGACGCCGGTCATTCTGCTGCATGGCTGGGGCTTTGGTCCGGCTGTCTGGGATCAGCCCGGGTTTATGCTGGATGGCAGGGTGGCGCCGGCGCTGCCAGGCTATGGCGTTACACCCCGTGGCGTCGCTGCTGCCGGGTCTGATTATCTTGAGCAGGTTACCGCGTTGCTGAATACCGAGTTACCGCCGCCGGTTACGCCGGCAATTCTGGTGGGCTGGTCACTTGGCGCGCTTGCCGCGATTGCGCTCGCCCAGCAATATCCGGCACAGATCCGGGGCCTCGTGCTGGTCGCCGGTTTACCCTGCTTTCAACGCAGTGGCAATTGGCCGGCCGGTTGGTCGGAGGCCGAACTGCGCCAGGTGCGTGAACAGTTGGCGCAGAATCCGGACAACGCCTGGCACTACGTTGTGGCCTTGGCGGCACATGGCGACACGAAATTTAAACAAGTGCGGGCGCAGCTCCGGGCAACAACAATGCCAGCGCCGGCGGTATTGCAGGCCGGGCTGATGTGTCTGCAGCAAACTGATTTGCGCCAGGTGCTGGCAGCGCTTGCAGTGCCCGTGAGCGGGCTGTTCGGTGGCCGTGATGCGATGCTGGGCGCCGATGCGGCGGCAACGCTGAAATCGCTGCGCCCGGATGCCCGTGTCAGTGTCTGGCCGAGCGCGGGGCATGCGCCGCATTTACACGATCCGGCCGGTTTCGCAGGCTATTTGCATAACGAGATCAATTCACTATGACGACGGCTGAAAGCTGGCTGGATCGGCGCCAGTTGACGCGAGATTTCGATGCTGCCGCAGCGACGTACGACGCTGCCGCTGTATTGCAACGTGAAGTTGTTGCGCGGCTGGATGAACGTCTGGATTTCATGCGTCTGGCGCCGGTCTGTATGCTTGATCTTGGTTGTGGTGTTGGCCGCGGCGCTCGCTTGCTGGCAAAACGTTACCGCAAGGCCCATACCCTTCAGCTGGATATCGCTGCCGGCATGTTGCAACAGGCGCGCCGGCACAGTCCGCGCTGGTTTTCACGCCAGCATTTTCTCCAGGCGGATGCGCAGCAATTGCCATTGGCAATGCACAGTGTTGACCTGATCTTCTCAAGCCTGACGTTGCAGTGGTTGCCGCAACCGCTGGCGTTATTCAGGGAAGCGCTGCGTTGCCTGAAGCCCGGCGGGCTGTTGTTGTTTGCGACACTGGGGCCGGACACGCTCAAGGAACTGCGCGCCAGCTGGGCCGCGGTTGATCATTTGCCGCATGTAAATCCGTTCATGGATCTGCACGACATAGGGGATTTGCTGGTGCAAGGCGGTTTTGCCGATCCGGTAATGGAAGCGGAAACCCTGCAGCTTACATACAGTGACAGCAGCAAGCTGGTGCGCGAATTAAAGCAGATTGGCGCCCAGAATGCTCTGAGTGATCGCCGCCGCAGCCTGACCGGGCGCCGCCGTTGGCAGGCCATGCTGGCAGCGTATGAAAGTTTTCGTGTCGATGGCCGGTTGCCGGCGAGTTATGAAGTCATATACGGGCATGCCTGGAAACCACAGAAACCGTTGAATGAACATCGGGCGCCGGGTGAAATTCGTGTGCCGCTCGACAGCCTGCGGCGGACGGCGCCGGAATGACTTCGGCCAGGCAGGCGCGCGGTATATTCATTACCGGCACGGACACGGGGATTGGCAAAACCCGCGTGGCCTGTGGTCTGCTTCTAGCGTTGCGTCAGCGTGGCCAGCAGGTGGCGGGGATGAAGCCCGTCGCCAGCGGCTGTGAACAGGCGTCGACGGGCGCCTGGCATAATGCCGATGCACTGGCGCTGCAGGCCGCGGCCGGTGGCCGGCATGATTATGCAACGGTGAATCCGTATGCGTTTGCCGCTGCCATCGCGCCACATATTGCGGCGAATCATGCCGGCGTCCGGATCGATCCGGCATTGATCCGGCAAAAGTACCAGGATCTGCAAAATGACAGTGAAGTCGTTGTTGTTGAGGGCGTGGGCGGCTGGCGTGTGCCTTTGACGGCCGGTTTTGACACCCGTGATCTTGTACGGTTGCTTGATTTGCCGGTGATTCTGGTGGTCGGCCTGCGGCTTGGCTGTATCAGCCATGCCCGGCTGACAACAGAAGCATTGCTCATGGACAAACAACCCATACTGGGCTGGGTGGCCAATGGCTGCGATCCGGATTATCCGGTGGTTGCTGAAACACTGGAATATCTGCAGCAGGACCTGCCAATACCCTTACTGGCTGCCGTGGGTTACGCTGAAGCCCCGGCTTCGCCGGCGTGGACAAGGTTGGCAAAAGCCATGGAGATTGCCCAACTTATGTCCTGATCTGAACCAAATCAACAGCCTGGCAGGTACGTTTGCTGCGTTTTGGCTTGCAAGCAGGCACTGTAATCGGGCATATTGTCGCAGCTGTTGTGTCCGCAATCCGGGTGTCAGCGTTTATTTTTTATCTATCCGGATCGGACTTGTGTTGAAGTACCCAGGAGTGAACGTCAGCATTGATTTCGATACAGCCCGGTCCGGAAGCGCAGACTGAATGTTTCGTGATCGAGCCGAATCAATCAATGCCCTGGCGCATGCAGATTCTGCTGTTCACATTGATGGCGATCATCTCATTCAGCATTGCATTGGCTTATTATGCCATCGGCCTGCCGCTGGTGCTGCCATTTGCTGGCCTGGAAATGCTGGCATTGGGGGGTGTGCTTTATATAACATCACGCAGGAGTGGTGTGCGTGAAGTTGTGATAATAGGCCGCGACCGGATTGCTGTGGAAAGTGGTCACAAAGGTCCGGAACAACGATTTGAGTTCCAGCGTGATTGGGCCCGTATAATACTTGAGAAGGGACGCAGCGAATGGCATCCCGGCCGACTGTTGATACGTTCACATGGTCGGCAGCTGGAAATCGGCAGTTTCCTAATTGAACAGGAGCGCCGGTCGCTGGCGAAGGCGTTGCAACAGTCACTGTTGCGGCCGGTAGTTTGATTGAGCCGCTGCCCTGCAGTGGTTATAAAATTAATTAAAACTAAAGTAGACGAGTGCTGAGGATAGTTGCATGTCAATTAAATCACTGAGCGACAGGCTGGCCCGTATCGCGGCTTTGCCGTTATTGTTAGTAAGTGGTCTGGCCCATGCCGGATATAGCCAGCTGAACATGACCCGGGGCGTAACGCCGCTAAGTCGTGATATCTATGATCTTCACATGCTGATTTTGTGGATTTGTGTGGCCATTGCGTTGATCGTGTTCGGCATCATGTTCTGGTCGATTTATCATCATCGCAAATCCCGCGGTGCTGTTGCCGCCCAGTTCCATCACAGCACCAAGGCCGAAATTGCCTGGACAATTATCCCCGTCATTATTCTGGTTGCCATGGCGCTCCCGGCGACAAAAGTATTGATTGCAATGGAGAGCACAGGCGACTCTGATATGACCATCAAGGTCACCGGCTATCAGTGGAAATGGAACTACGACTATATTGGTGAAGGTGTCAGTTTCTTCAGTACGATCACCCGCGAGCATAACGAAGCCCGGCAGCTTTACTCCGGGGCTGATGTGCGGGCGCTGGATAATTATCTGCTTGATGTAGACAATCCCGTCGTTGTACCAATCAACAAGAAAATCCGTTTTCTGACGACAGCCAGTGACGTTATCCACTCCTGGTGGGTGCCGGATCTGGGCTGGAAGCGCGATGCCATTCCCGGCTTTATTAACGAATCCTGGGCCGTGGTTGAAGAGCCCGGTGTATATCGTGGCCAGTGTGCAGAGCTGTGCGGCCGTGATCATGCTTTCATGCCGATCGTGCTGGTGGCCGTTGAGCAGGATGAATACGACGCCTGGCTGGCCGACAAGAAAGCCGAAGGTGCCGCTGCCGCCGAGGCCGACCGTGAATGGAGCATGGATGAACTGATGGCGAAAGGCGAAGAGGTCTACGGTGTGCATTGTGTTGCCTGCCATCAGGCCAACGGTGAAGGCGTCGAGGGTGCTTTCCCCGCCCTGACCGAAAGCCTGATCGTGTTTGGCGAAAAAGCAGATCACATTGATGTTGTCCTGAATGGCGTGAATGGCGGTAAAACCGGCATGGTGGCTTTCCGGGATCAACTCAGTGATGCCGAGATTGCTGCAGTCGTTACCTATGAACGCAACGCCTGGGGCAATGAGATGGGCGACATGGTTCAACCAAGTGATGTCAAGTCGGCGCGCTGAAGTATCAGTCAGCCAATATCTGGAATTGAGAGTTTGAGGATAAAGCTATGAGCGAAGCAGTCATGCACCACGACGATCATCATGATCATAAACCCACCGGCCTCAAGCGCTGGTTGTTCAGCACGAATCACAAGGACATCGGTACCATGTACCTGTTGTTCTCGTTGTTCATGTTTTTCATCGGTGGCGCGATGGCCATGGTCATCCGTGCCGAGCTGTTCCAGCCGGGCCTGCAGTTCGTGGACCCGCAGTTTTTCAACTCCATGACCACCATGCATGCACTGGTGATGATTTTCGGCGTGGCCATGCCGGCCGCGGTCGGCTTCGCCAACTGGCTCATACCGATGATGATCGGCGCGCCGGACATGGCACTGCCGCGTCTGAACAACTGGAGCTTCTGGATTCTGCCATTCGCCTTTACGCTGTTATTATTAACATTGTTTCTGCCTGGTGGCGCGCCGGCCGGTGGCTGGACCATGTATCCGCCGCTAGTGCTGCAGACAGGTGACGCATTTCCGTTTTTGATATTTGCTGTGCATTTTCTCGGTATTTCATCGGTTATGGGCGCGATCAATGTGATTGCCACGACCTTCAATATGCGCGCGCCGGGAATGCCGTTCATGAAATTGCCGTTGTTTGTCTGGGCCTGGATTATTACGGCGTTCCTGCTGATTGCTGCGGTGCCGGTACTCGCTGGCGCAGTGACCATGTTGTTGACGGATAAATACTTTGGCACCAGCTTCTTTGACGCTGCCGGTGGTGGCGATCCGGTCATGTTCCAGCATATCTTCTGGTTCTTTGGTCATCCGGAAGTTTACATTCTGATTCTGCCAGCATTCGGTATTGTTTCGCAGGTGATCCCGACGTTCGCACGCAAGCCCCTGTTCGGTTATACATCAATGGTGTACGCAACGGCGGCGATCGCATTCCTGTCATTCTTCGTCTGGGCGCATCACATGTTTACCGTTGGCATGCCGCTGGCCGGCGAGCTGTTCTTTATGTACGCAACGATGTCGATCGCCGTGCCCACGGGCGTGAAGATCTTCAACTGGGTGGCGACCATGTGGCGCGGTTCGCTGACCTTTGAAACACCGATGCTTTTTGCCATCGCTTTTATCTTATTGTTCGCGATCGGCGGTTTCTCCGGCCTGATGCTGGCCATCGTCCCTGCGGACTTCCAGTATCACGATACCTATTTCGTTGTCGCGCACTTCCACTACGTGCTGGTTACCGGAACCATTTTCGCCCTGTTTGCCGGCGCCTACTACTGGCTGCCGAAGTGGACCGGCCATATGTACAACGAGATGCTCGGCAAGTGGCATTTCTGGCTTTCGACCATCTCCGTAAACGTGCTGTTCTTTCCGCAGCACTTCCTCGGCCTGGCCGGCATGCCGCGACGCATTCCTGATTATGCGGTGCAGTTTGCCGAGTGGAACATGGTGTCCAGTGTCGGCGGCTTTGTGTTCGGCTTGACACAATTACTGTTCCTGTACATCGTGGTGCAGTGCATACGTGGCGGCGCCAAGGCGACCAATCAGGTCTGGGAAGGAGCGCATGGCCTCGAGTGGACGTTGCCGTCGCCGCCGCCGTTTCACAGTTTTACCACGCCGCCGAAAGTTACGGATGCTGTGGCGCACAGTTAAGCCATACAGGCCATGACGCAGAAACATGACTACGATAGCGACTATGATTTTGCGGCGCGCAAGCGCCGCAGTCTCTGGACCGCTATCGGTCTCGGTGTATTCGTTGTCTGTCTGTACGCCGGCTATTTTCTGTTCCAATATCTGATATGACGACAGCATCAGCAAATTCCGGCCAACGTACAGCAGTCAAGCTGGCAGTAATCGCCGTTGCCATGTTTGGCTTCGGCTATGCCATGGTGCCGATATATAATGTGTTGTGTGATATTACCGGCCTGAACGGTAAAACCGGTGAAACCAGTGCCGCCCTGCTTGATGCCGAAGGCGTGGATCGCAGTCGCAGCGTCAGGGTTGAGCTGATTTCCAATGTGAACGGGAATCTGCCCTGGGAATTCGGGCCAATGACAGATGAAGTCTCTGTCCATCCCGGCGAGATTGGCGAAGCGACCTATTATGTCAAGAACAATTCTGACCGCGTTATTGTCGGCCAGGCGATTCCCAGTGTCAGCCCGGGGCCGGCATCGGTACATTTCAATAAAACAGAGTGTTTCTGTTTTACCGAGCAGACATTGCAGCCGGGCGAGCTGCGCGAGATGCCGGTGCGATTTGTAATTAATCCGGCGGTATCGGATCGTTATAAAGTCATGACGCTGTCATACACGTTTTTTGAAGTGCCCGGCTCTGCTGATCGCGGATAACCGGATTCAGGTTTTGCTGCACAATATTAACTATTAAATATAATAATCAGCTGCTAAAAAATGACAGGGGATGCACATGTCTGATTCACATAGCGCCTATTACGTACCTGATCCCAGCTACTGGCCAATATTTGGCTCGGTAGCGCTGTTCCTTATGTTTCTGGGATCAGCAATGATGCTTAATGGCCAGGACACCGGTAATTATGTTCTGGTTCTGGGCCTGCTGATGTTTTTCTATTTGCTGTTTGGCTGGTTTCGTGACGTTATTATCGAAAGCCATGCCGGAAAATATAATGCCAAAGTGGATATGAGTTTCCGCTGGGGCATGGGCTGGTTTATTTTCTCGGAAGTCATGTTCTTTTCCGCATTTTTCGGGGCGTTGTTTTATGCCCGGGTTTATTCCGGTCCGTGGCTTGCCGGTGAAGGCGCCGGTTTTTCTACCTGGCAATTCCTCTACCCTGAATTTATATTCACATGGCCGATGGAATCCTTTCCTGACGGGACTTATTACTCCGAGCCGGGTGCATTCATGGGCGCCTGGGGCTTGCCGGCCATTAATACGTTTATACTATTAACTTCCGGTCTTACGATTACACTGGCACATCATGCATTGAAGAAAAATCATCGCAGGCCGCTGGCGTTGTGGTTGTTTGCCACAATTGCGCTTGGCGCGATCTTCCTGTTTGTTCAGGGCTATGAGTACATGCATGCCTACCGTGATCTGGGTTTGACACTGAACTCCGGTGTTTACGGATCAACCTTTTTCATGCTGACGGGTTTCCATGGGTTCCATGTCACCATGGGCGCGTTGATGCTGTTGGTGATCTGGTTTCGGGTAATCAAGGGCCACTTCAATTCAGAGAATCACTTTGCCTTTGAAGCGGTGGCCTGGTATTGGCATTTTGTTGACGTGGTCTGGCTAGGGCTGTTTGTATTCGTTTACTGGCTGTAGTTGCCTGGATATTTTGCCCAATGAAAAGGCGCTGTCTTGTACAGCGCCTTTTCCATTTCCGATGAATTAAACCAGCTGAGCGGATTCTAATTTTCTGATAGCCCGCGTTTGTGGCTGTCAGGCATTGCTC
This sequence comes from Gammaproteobacteria bacterium, assembly GCA_040905025.1. GTDB lineage: Bacteria > Pseudomonadota > Gammaproteobacteria > Methylohalomonadales > Methylohalomonadaceae > JBBDSJ01. The sequence goes on along the minus strand of JBBDSJ010000084.1, from coordinate 4,942 downwards.
GTGCGGATTTACCTTGCAGGCAGCATCAGCCGCCCGGCTGAATGACGCCGGTGGCAAAACCGATTATAAGCAGGAAAAACAGTGTCAGGGACAGGCCAATGCGGACCGTTAGCGCCTTGACCGTGCGATCAGACATGCCGCGATCCCGGATCAGGTAATACAATCCGCTGGTCAGGGATGCCAGGATCAACAGCAGGAATATGACAATAATGGTTTTGTACAACAGTGGCGGAAGCATACGCTTTTACATCCTGAATATAATGGCTTCACTTGATTATAACGCGATATGCGCACGCTGCGATCGTGGATTGGCACTGAATTGATGCGTATTGGCCGTTATGAATTTGTCCCGAACCGTGGGCCGGCGTTGCTAACCTTGCTGGTTTTCCCGCTGTTGCTGGCGCTTGGCTTTTGGCAGCTGGACCGGGCTGATCAAAAGCTGCAGCTGCAGGATGAATTTCAGGCACGTTATCAGGCGGAGCGTGTTGATCTGAATGCTTTCGTGGAAATACCCGAGGACATGTTTTGGCGCCCCGTCAGGGCCGCCGGCCGGTATTTGCCATTGCGGTATTTGCTTGATAATCAGGTGGTCAAGCGTGAAGCTGGTTATAAAATCTATGCAGTTCTGGATTTGTCCGGGAAGCCGGAATGCCTGTTGGTCGAGCAGGGCTGGGTCCCGGCAGGTAGTGACCGGCGATTGCCGCCGGATCTGGAGGCTGCCGTGTCTGCAGCAGACATTCAGGGTCGTGCCATTCCTGAACCGGCTACCGGCATCCTGCTGGCTGAGCATCGCCTGGAGCCGCTGACTGAGAAACTGTTTCGGGCGCAGCGCATAGATACAACAGAACTATCACAACACAGTGGTTGTAAGTTGTTGCCGTTTTTATTGCAGCCGGGATCCACCAGCCAGGCTGATCCACTTGCCGGTATGCCGGGCATAGGCCGTGAACGGCATCTGGGTTATGCTTTTCAATGGTTTGCATTAGCGGCGACATTGCTGGTAATTTTTATTGTTGTCAATACGCGTAAAACTGCTGAAAAGACAAAAACACAAGCCATCAAATCAGAAAATGAAAAACACAATGGATAATGATAATCAGGCGATTGTAAAGCGCCGGGAAGGCCGTTTTATTCTTGTCATCATGGCGCTATTATTCAGCGCACCGTTTTTAGGTTCGTGGATTATTCTGAATTACACTGACATTATCGATCGCATGAGTGTAAGGCATGGTGATTTGTACCAGCCACTCCGGCAGATCGCGGATGTGCCGGTCTATGATCCGCGGCTTGGAGATGCTGCCGAACAATCCTTACATGGCAAGTGGATACTGCTTTATATTGCGCCGGGCCCCTGCGATGAAGCCTGTTATGAAAGTCTTTATCGCATGCGTCAGATACGGCTTGCTGCTGGCCGCTATACACATAACCTTGAACGTGTCTGGATGACTGACGCGGGCAATCAGGCCGATCTTGCCGAACTGCTTGCTGATTATGATGGCACGTTGGTGCTGGATATGAGCCAGAATGCGGCCGCTATTCAGCCGGAGGATTTTCGATACGACGATGCAGCGAATGTACTCGAGGATGACAGTCTGTATTTGATCGATCCGCTCGGTAATCTGGTTCTGCGCTATCGTGTTGATGCCGAGCCGCTCAAGATCATCAAGGATCTGAACAAACTGCTTAAGGCATCGAGGATAGGTTAATGCATCGGCGTTCAACTTTTGCATTGCTGGCACGTGTTACTTTCATATTGGCATTTGTTGTTGTCGTGGTTGGCGCCTATGTGCGTCTGTCGGATGCTGGTCTCGGCTGCCCGGATTGGCCCGGTTGTTATGGTCCGTTGTTTATGGCTGACGTCGAAACACATTCACGTATAGCGGCGGACTCCGGATTGATGCGTCCGTATGAGCATGATAAGGCATGGAAGGAGATGATTCACCGTTATCTCGCCGGGTTTATGGGGTTACTAATTCTGGCTCTGGCTGTTCTGGCGTGGCAACGTCGTCAGCAGCCGGGCCAGCCATTCATTATCGCCTTGCTTTTGCCGCTACTGGTGGCGTTTCAGGCGGCGTTAGGCATGTGGACGGTGACGCTGTTGCTGAAACCCGCCGTTGTGCTTGCGCACCTGCTGGGCGGCATGACCATTCTGTCAATGCTCTGGTGGCTGGTTTTGCGCAGTCAGGCCGGTGCGGGCAGTCTGCCGATTCGCCAGACGCGGGATAGCGCGCTAAAGCCCTGGGTGATCCTGGCGCTGGTAGTCGTGTTCATGCAAATCATGCTGGGTGGCTGGGTCAGCACCAATTATGCGGCGCTTGTTTGTGCGGACTTTCCGACCTGCCGCGGCCAGTGGTGGCCGGACTCGATGGATTTTCATGACGGTTTTACCTTCTGGCGTGGTCTCGGTGTTGATTACGAGGGTGGAGTATTGTCAGGTGACGCAATGACAGCTGTGCATGTTATGCATCGGCTGGGCGCGCTGGTAACCCTGCTGGTCGTTGGCGGTGTGGCCGTGCATGCTATGATCCGCGGGTCAAAGATGGTCAAATTCAGTGCGGGACTGATGCTGGCAGCGTTGGCACTGCAAATTGTCATCGGGATTGCGAATATCTACTGGATGCTGCCATTGTGGTTGGCCGTTGCACACAATGCCGGTGCCGCCCTGCTATTAATGGCAGTGATCACCTTGTTACATCAAACCAGCAGCCAGCCGATACAGGTACGGGGCTAAATCGTGATGTCAAACTCAAGCATTGCTGCGCGCGCATTCGCCAACCGGGGTGACTATCTGGCGCTATGCAAGCCCAAGATTATTGCGTTGATTGTCTTTACCGCAGTGGTCGGCATGTTTTTGGCAACGCCCGGCATGGTGCCGCTATCGGCGCTGGTCTTTGGCACACTGGGTATTGGTCTGGCATCAGCATCAGCAGCAGCCGTCAATCATGTGGTTGATCATCAGATAGATTCGGCAATGGCGCGCACCAGTCGCCGGCCGTTGCCGCGCGGCAATGTCAGCGCCCAGTCGGCAATACTGTTTGCATTTATGTTGTGCGGTTTGTCGATGTTTATTCTGGCAGGGTTTGTGAATGTGTTGACAGCCGTACTGACCCTGTTTTCACTCATCGGCTATGGTTTCATATATTCACTGTATCTCAAGCGCGCGACACCGCAGAACATCGTTATCGGAGGTGCGGCAGGTGCGGCACCACCGGTGCTGGGCTGGACGGCAGTGACCGGTACACTGGATCCCCAGGCGCTTCTGCTGTTTCTGATTATCTTTGCCTGGACACCACCGCATTTCTGGGCGCTGGCCATCTACCGGCGTGAAGAATATGCCAGTGTCGATATTCCGATGCTGCCGGTGACGCATGGTGTTGAATTTACCCGGTTGCATATTTTGCTTTACACCATTGTGCTGTTTCTTGTCAGTCTGTTGCCGTATGTGATTTACATGAGCGGCCTGCTTTATTTGGCTGGTGCGGTATTGCTCGGTGGTGGCTTTCTTTATTACGCCATTCGTATGCAGGTTGATCACAGTGATCGACTGGCGATGCAAACCTTCAGGTTTTCCATCTGGTACCTGATGGGCTTGTTTGCCGTGTTGTTGATGGATCACTACATGCCGCTGTTGCTGGGTTATTTCTGATCGTCAAACAAGCTTGTGCTGTTCCCCGTTTATTCTATTACAAGCTGCTGTCCTGCCAGAATCAGATCGCCGCGACGATCCTGCAACAGCAATGCGATTGACTGGTGTGCCCGCTTCTCATCTTTCATCGCCTTGCCCTGCGGCAGTGCCAGCATTCAAGCAGGAGTCGGGAATGCAACAGGCGTGCGTATAACAGCGACGCTTGCTGATGTTCGGGGATAAGGTTTGTCCGGGAGACGAGACAGGCCGGCCTTACGGTGTTTGGCATGCAGATAAAAACGTGGTGCCTCCCTGTACCGCAAGGGATCCATATAAATGCAGTGAATACAGCACTGTCAGGAGACAATGAATTACCCGTTTGGGATCCCTGGAACCAGTAAACGGAAGTAACAGCAAAATGCGGAATATACAGCAGGTGTGGCAAGCCGAATCAATCAAGCTGGCGGCTTATGATCCATATACGCTGCCGGCCGCTGTTTGATTTTTTTGTCATATTCCATCCAAAGAGATGAGCGGGATAGTGTGCAACCGGCTTCTCGCAGCGCTACCTCGATTGCTGCACGTACTCGCAAAACCTCAATGAGTGGATGATGCTGAAAATTGATCAGGTCAAGCGAGTTGTAGACTGCATCTTCGCTACAGTTGGCTTTGTGGGAGATATCGGCAACACAAATGCCGTATTTCTCCATTACATTTAAAACAAGTCGTTGAATTGATGTGACGCTGTGATGCGACGCCGAATCCATCGGTATGGCCTCCCCGTTATCCTTGGAAGCAGGTTAGTTTGGCTAACCATCACTGTCAAGCCATACTGTCCTCATCAAGCAGCTCGCGCGTCACTAAACTGCGCACATGTCGCTGGCTGAACGCATCAAGCAAGCCCGACAGGCTGCGGGCCTGTCACAGGCACGCTTTGCCGAATTGTTGGGTGTGACGCGTAGCGCCTGCACGCAGTGGGAGTCGGCCATCGGCACGGTTCCGCGTCAGCAACGCCTGGAGCAGATCGCCAGGTTACTGAATGTAAGCTACGCTTGGCTGGCAACCGGCGAACGCGCTGGGGACGGGATTAAAGACACAACCGGTGACTGGTCGGTGGGCAACAATCAGTACCGCTCAGCGGAAATTGCCGAACTGGTGGCGCGTTTTGAAGGGTTGCCGAGGCAAGAACGTAGTGCAATTCTGCTGTTATTACGGGCAATGGAAAAATAACAGGCGTGTATCAGCCCGCCAGCAATTGTGCCCGCATTTTTTTAAATGCTGTTTGCTCAAGCTGGCGCACCCGTTCAGCCGAAATGC
>JBBDSJ010000083.1:0-5458 GCA_040905025.1 Gammaproteobacteria bacterium | reverse complement strand
GGTGGAATCGCGCTGGTTATTCTGGAGAAACGGCATGCAAACGGCGCTCAACAAATCGCTCCAGCGGATCGCCCGTAAACGGGCGATCCGCTGAGTTCAACGTTGGGTGTTTGTCTTTGTGTGAGACTCAGATTTCATCCAGCGCAGCAGGAAAGCTGTGTTACGTCCTTGGTGAAAGTCTGGGCAGCAAGCTTAAGCCCCTCAACCATGGTCAGGTAGGGGAACAACTGCTCGGCCAGTTCGGTAACCGTCATTCGATGGTGTATGGCCAGTGATGCAGTCTGGATTAACTCGCCGGCATTGGCTGCTATGGCCTGGACACCAATCAGGCGGTGAGAGTCAGCCTCGGCAACCAGCTTGATAAAGCCGCGAGTCTCAAAGTTGGCCAGCGCGCGCGGAACATTCTCCAGCGTAAGCGTGCGGGTTTCCGTTTTGATGCCGAAGGTTCTGGCTTCGGCCTCGGACAGGCCGGTGGTTGCCACCTGTGGATCAGTGAATACAACTGCGGGCATTGCGTCCAGGTTCAGTTTTGCGTCACCGCTGGTCATGTTGATGGCCGCGCGCGTGCCGGCGGCAGCTGCAACGTAAACCAGCTGCGGCTGGTTGGTACAATCCCCCGCCGCGAAAATGCCGGGGGCGCTGGTGCGCATGTGATCGTCGACGATGATGGCGCCATTTTCACCGGTTCTGATCTTGATTGCGTCGAGATTGAGTGTTTGCGCGTTTGGTTTACGGCCCGTGGCCACCAACAGGCGATCGCTCCTGATCTCTCCTGTTGAGGTGGCGAGTCGGAACTCGTTGCTGGTGTGGTCGATCCGACTGGCTTGTGTGTATTCGAGTACTTCGATGCCTTCGTCCCGAAAAATCTTTGTCAAGGCCTCACCGACGGCCGGATCCTCGCGGGACAAGAGCCTGCTACGCGCCAGGATCGTGACCTGACTCCCCAGCCGGGTGAAGGCTTGTGCCAGTTCAACGGCAATGACCGATGAGCCGATCACGGCCAGACGATCCGGGATCGTCTCGCTTTCCAGAGCCTCGGTGGAGGTCCAGTAAGGCGTGTCCTCAAGTCCGACAATGGACGGTATGGCTGGACTGGCGCCGGTGGCAATCAGACAGCGATCAAACGGCAACAACTGGATGCCGGCCTCGGTCCGGACCTCCAGCGTTTTGCTATCGATAAACTGCGCCTGGCCGTGGATGAGCTCGATATACTTATGACTGTCCAGAATGGACTGGTATTTGGATTGACGCAGTTCTTCCACCCGTGCCTGCTGCTGGGCGCTAAGTCGCTTGCGGTCGATTTCAGGCGCGCTGGCCGAAATGCCTTCATCGAATGGGCTGCTGGCACGCACATGAGCAACATGAGCCGCCTGGATCATGATCTTTGATGGCACGCAACCGACATTGACACAGGTGCCGCCCAGCGTGCCGCGCTCGATCATGCTGACGCGTGTGCCCGCCTCGGCCGCGCGGATGGCCGCAGCAAAAGCGCCACTGCCACTGCCGATGATGGCGATATGCAACTTATCAGCGGATACGGGCGGGGCATTGGAGCCGCAGCAGTCGGCCTGGCTGACATCATTCATAATCTTGCTCCTTTAGCTGGGCACTGAATCCGGAACTTTCGATAGCGGTAATCAAGGCGTCGGTATTTGTTCGTGAAGGATCGAACACTGCGCGCGCTTCTTTCGTGTCGAGATCCGCCTCGGCCTCGACGACGCCGTCAGCGCCACCCAATGCACGCTTGACCGTGATTGGGCACATCGGGCAATCCATGCCGGGCACGGAGAACACGGCTTCGCGCTGTTCGCTGGCGGCATCGGCGTTGTTGGATGCCTGGACTGAATGGGCGGCTTGCCGGCCGGTCGGCGGCTCCTCGCTGCAACCGGCCAACAGGCTCAACCCTGCAAACACTACAGCAGCCAACATAGCCAAGCGGTTTGTTTTCGAAGTGCGGGTGGTGGACATGGTTTAGATCTCCTGGGACGGGATTAGATTGATTCAGCTCATGATGGCCGCGAGCAGGTAAGGCGCAACCGCCGACAGGGCCACCAGCCCGGCAATCCCCCAGAGCAGCACACGATAGACGCGTTTCACCTCGGGAACGGCGCACACTTCGCCATCGGCGCACTCGGTCTGCGGCCGGTAGAGTCGTCGCCAGGCGAAAAATAGCGCCACCGCAGCGGCACCGATAAACAGCCAGCGGAATGGGTATAAGGCGTGTAGATTGGCCAGCCAGGCTCCGCCCAATCCAAGGGCTACAAGAACAAACGGCAGAATGCAGCAGGTCGAGGCAAGGGCGGCGCCGAGCCCGCCGAGAGCCAGCAACCCCTTGTCGGCATTCCTGCCTTCTGCTCGGTCGCTCATAAAGGTGTCATCGTTGTTCATCGCTGGGAATTCCTCTTGCCGTTCGTGTGCGAGCGTGGGTTCAGGGGGCAAACCACGCATTCGTACCATTGCCGTTGGGTAATTTTCGGTCTACCATAGACCCTGTAGTCGCTACAGGGTCAAGTGCTATGCGCATTGGAGAACTTGCGGAACAGACAGGCTGTCAAGTCGAGACCATTCGTTATTATGAGCGGGTGGGTGTCCTCCCGGAACCGCAACGGGGGCAGAACAACTACCGCTACTACGGTGAGCTTCACCGGCGTCGCCTGCAGTTCGTCAGGCGCTGCCGTGATTTAGGGTTCAGTTTGGATGAAGTGCGGACGCTACTCGGTATGATCGACGGCGGCAGCAAAAGTTGTGCCGAGGTTGAGGCATTGGCTCGCGGACATATCGAAGAAGTCCGCGCGAAACTAGCCGATCTGCGAAAAATGGAATCCAGACTCGGCGATCTGGTTGCCCGGTGTCACGGCGGAAACACGCCAGACTGCTCCTTTCTGGAGGCATTATTTGATAGTCAACCGAGGCGTCAAACCACCCAACAATAGCTTCAACCCGGACCGGCTTTTTCGCTGGCGCTACAAAGCCGGCCGATTAAGCCAGGCGTTCGCCTTGTCCTGATTTTGCCATTATGAGCAAACACGGGTACTGTCCTCATTTCAAGTATATGTAAAGCTTGATTAACAGGGCAGGGATATAGATGTGGATCCGGACAAAATGCAGTCTTTATTTTCAACTGGAGGAGGCAACGCCGCTGATTCTTATGTTGCGGCCACGCAGCGTTGCTCAACAGTGGATAGCCCGGGAATCCTACCGTCTGACGCCGACGGTACCGGTTGTTGAATATACCGATATCTTCGGGAATCTTTGCCAGCGACTGGTTGCGCCGGCGGAGGAATTCAGGATTGATACATCGGCGGATGTAATGGCTCTGGACAAGCCGGAAAAGATTGACTGGACCTATTTTGTGGAAATTCCGAATTTGCCTGATTCGGTATTGACCTATCTGCATCCCAGCCGTTATTGCGAGTCGGATCGATTCGGCAATATGGCGCGCGAGATAGTCGCCGGGGCACAACCGGGCTATGAGCAGGTCGAATGCATCAAGACCTGGATCAGCGATTCAATAAAGTATCTGCCGGGTTCCAGCGAATATCCGGAGTCAGCCGTTGAAGTCAATATGAAAGGATACGGTGTCTGCCGTGATCTGGCCCACCTGGGCGTTGCTTTATGTCGCAGTCTCAGCATACCGACGCGGCTGGTGGTAGGTTATCTGTATGGGCTCGAACCCATGGATCTGCATGCCTGGTATCAAGCCTATGTCGGTGATCGTTGGTACACGTTCGATCCCACCCAGAGAGATGCCGGTGGCGGCTGGGTCGCGATTGCCTATGGACGTGATGCGGCTGACGTGGCGGTATATACCCAGTTCGGGCCACCCGCGATATATACCAGCATTGATGTCAGTGTGGAACTGCTGCCTGCAGAGGGCCCCGGAGCATGATGAGATCGTTTTTTGTTTGTTCAGGATCTCGCGTCTATCAGGTCAGACCGGTTCGCGCAGGCTGACAAATTCCTCGGCAATGGTCGGGTGAATTCCCAACGTCTGGTCGAAGTCTTTTTTTGTCGCACCGGCACGCATGGCAATGGCCAGCCCCTGCATGATTTCGCCGGCTTCCGGGCCAACCATAAACGTACCAAGCACGCGCTGCGATTTTTTCTCGACGACCAGTTTGACCAGACAGCGCAGTGGTGTATCGCTCAGGCTGTATTGCATCGGTTTGAATGTGCTGCGGTAGATGTCGATGTCATGGTCGCGTTGACGGGCATCGGCTTCGGTGAGACCGGCGCTGGCCATGTTCGGCGGACTGAAGATGCAAGTGGGCACAAGATCGTAATCCGGTGGTTGTGGATTATTGCCAAACAGACGTTCAGCCACCAGCGTGCCTTCGGCCAGCGCCATTGGTGTCAGCATGATACGGTCGATGACATCGCCAACGGCATGAATCGAATCAACATTGGTGGTGTAGTGGTCATTCACGACAACAGCACCTTTATCGGTTAATTCAATTCCGAGCGCTTCCAGCCCCAGGTTATCCGTGTTCGGTTTGCGCCCGGTCGCAAACATGACGCTATCGGCAGTTTCAGCCTGACCGTTGTTCAAGGCAGCGCCCAGCGTTTGACCTGGTTGAATCGCAGTGATTTCGGTATGCAAGCGAACATCAATACCCTGTAGCTGCATTTGCTCGGCAAGAAACCGGCGGCAGTCATCGTCAAAGCCGCGCAGCAAACCATCACCGCGATGCAGCAGCAGGGTTTCGACGCCAAGACCATGAAAGATCCCGGCAAACTCCACGCCGATATAGCCACCACCGGCAATGATGATGCGGCGGGGCAGTTGGTCGAGAAAAAACGCCTGATCCGAAACGATGCCATGTTCGGCACCGGGGATGTCCGGTTTGGTCGGCTGGCCGCCGGTGGCAATCAGGATATGTTTGCAGTCTATTGATTTGCCGGAGGCCAGCGTGACTGTATTTGCGCCGGATACTTGTGCGTGTTCCGGGTAGAGTGTTACACCGGCCTGATCCAGCATGGTTTCATAGACGCCATTCAGACGACTGACTTCGGTATTCTTGTTTTGAATCAGTGTCGGCCAGTCAAAGCGGGCGTTATCGATTGTCCAGCCGAAGCCCGCGGCCTGCGCCAGTGCGTCGTGATAGTGCGAGGCATAGACCAGCAGTTTTTTCGGTACACAGCCGACATTGACACAGGTGCCGCCGAGCGGTCCGGCTTCGGCCACGGCCACTTTGGCGCCGAGTTTTGCTGCCGTTCGGGCGGCACGCACGCCACCGGAACCGCCGCCGATTACGAAAAAATCATATTGCATGAATTGAACCGTGCCAGAATGATTAAAATGCTTACTATAAGCAAGGGTAACAGCATAGGCTATACAGTTCACATAGCAAAGTGTCGCAGGTCTTACATCGCAAGCTGGTGAGATTGCTTCGGTCGACCGATGGCCTCCCTCGCAATGAACTGTGCTTGTAGTCAAGCATATTCTGGTGAGAAGGGC
>JBBDSJ010000082.1:0-31373 GCA_040905025.1 Gammaproteobacteria bacterium | reverse complement strand
CTGGCTCAATTGGAATATCCTACTCCAATCGAGTTAAGGCAAGCATAGGATGACATAAAAAGTTAATGAATCATTCATATGTTCTTCAGGTGCCCGTCCCACCGACACCGGCCATGGCAACCTGATGTGCATGCAGACGCGCATAGGCGCCACGGTGTTCCAGCAATTCGCTATGACTACCCTGCTCAATAATGCGGCCCTTATCGATGACGAGAATTTTATTCGCATTTTTCAATGCACTCAGACGATGGGCGATGATAAACACCGTGCGGTCCTTGCAGATATAACGCATGTTATGCAGGATAACGGCCTCGGATTCATAGTCGAGCGCGCTGGTGGCTTCATCGAAGATCAGAATGCGCGGGTTGTGAATCAACGCGCGGGCGATAGCAATACGCTGGCGCTGGCCGCCGGAAAGCTGACAACCGTGTTCACCCACTTCCGTGTCATAGCCTTCGTGCAGTTCGAGAATGAAGTCATGCGCACCGGCCAACCGTGCCGCATGCACCACCCGCTCCATTGGCATGGCCGGATCGCTAAGCGCAATGTTTTCACGCACGCTGCGGTTAAAGAGCATGTTTTCCTGTAATACAACACCGAGATTACGCCGCAGCCAGACAGTATCCACCATCGCCAGGTCAACCCCGTCGACCAGAACCCGGCCGGATTCCGGCAGATACAGGCGCTGCAACAATTTGGCTATGGTGCTTTTACCGGAACCGGAACGTCCGACAATCCCGATAACCTGTCCCGGCCGTATATCAAAATTGACATCCTGCAATATCTGCGGACCACCGGGGCGGTAGCGGAAACTGACATGCTCAAAACTGACCCGGCCCTGTAGTGCCGGCAGTGAAGCCCGCCCCGGACTATATGCCGGTTCCGGATGGGCATTGAGAATATCGCCCAGTCGTTGTACCGAAATCCCGGCCTGCTGGAAATCCTGCCAGAGTTGACTCAGGCGCAGAATCGGCCCGCTGACGCGTGCAGCCAGCATATTGAATGCAACGAGTTGACCCACGGTCAATTCACCCGTAATAACGAGTTTTGCACCGACCCAGAGGATACCGAGAATAACGAGCTTATTAATGAAGCTGGCGACCTGATTGGCAATATTTCCGAGATTGGTCGCCCGAAAACTGGCGCGTACATAACCGGCCAGTTGTTCTTCCCAGCGCCGTTGTTGCTGCGGTTCGACCGCGCTGGCCTTGAGCGTTTCCAGCCCGTTCACCGCCTCGACCAGAAACGCCTGGTTCTCGGCACCACGATTGAATTTTTCATGCAGGCGTGCACGCAATGTTGGCGTAATAACAATGGCGAGAATGGCGTAACAAGGAATGGAGGCCAGCACGATCCAGGTCAAGGTCGGGCTGTAGAGATACATAACGGCGAAAAACACTACCGTGAAAAACAGATCTACGACCAGCGTCAATGCCGAACCGGTCAGGAAATTACGGATGCTTTCCAGCTCGCGTACGCGGGCGACGGTATCACCGACCCGCCGCGCCTGAAAATAGCCAAGAGGCAAACGTAACAGGTGCTTGAACAGTTCCGCCCCGAGACCGACATCAATACGATTGGCCGTATGCGCAAACACATAATTGCGTAAACCGCTCAGTATCACTTCAAACAGAAACACGACCAGCAATCCGAATGCCAGCACATCGAGCGTGGACAGGCCACGATGCACCAGTACTTTATCAATGATTACCTGAAAGAATAACGGCGTAATCAGTGCAAACAGTTGCAGAAAAAATGAAGCGATTAATACTTCACCAAGAAACCGGCGATACTTGAAAATAGCCGGAACAAACCACGAAAAATCAAACTGTTTGAACGGCGCAAGTATGCCGGCACGGCGAGTCAGTAAAATCAATTCGCCGGACCAGCGTTCCGCAAAATCAGCGTGCGACAATGTTTCAACCGATGTAGCGCCGGGCTGCTGTATCAGCACATCCTGCTCATCTGCCTTGGCCAGTATGAGGTAACTATCATCGTTAAGCCTGGCGATGGCTGGCAGCGGCAATTTGGCAAGCTGGTCTATGCGGGAGCTGATTGATTTGGCTTTCAGGCCCAGTGACCGGGCAGCACGAATGATCGCCAGCGTATCAAGGGGTTGGCCGCTTTGACCAAACTGATGCTGGATTTGTGCAGGCTCGGCGGGAAGTTGATAAAGCCGCGCCAGAATAACAAGCGCATGCAGGCCCGTATCTGGCGCCGGGGGATTTTGCGGTGTTTCAGTATCGGATTCCATTCCTGCTGCTGCCTCCGTGGCCTTTTAGTTTCTCCAAACCCGGATTATGATTTCAAGTCACAGGGTTTTGCAAGCCAAGTACCGAAATGGCTATGAATTGTCCGCTTCCCAGTCTTCCAGTTTCAATCCGGCAACCCGTCTGAATTCTTCAATATTGTGGGTGATGAGGGTCAGATCATTGGCTCTGGCAATCGCTGCAATCATCAAATCATTGGGACCAATCAATTGGCCTTGCACTGAAAGATCTGCCCGGATCATGGCGTAATGCTCTGCTGCCATATCATCAAAAGGCAAACATGCCAATGGCGCAAAAAAGAGTTTTAATCGATGCAAATTGCTGTCTACACGCTGACTATGTCGTGCTCCATAAAGCAACTCAGCTTTAACCACGCTACAAAGGTATATCTCATTTGGTGAACGGGCCTTGAATTGTGACAGTAAGGGAGCATACGCTTCGTTTAACAAACGGATACAGACATTGGTATCCAGCAAAACCACTAGAACAAATCCTTTCGATTTTCATAATCACCCTGCGGCGCTCTGGACAAGGGTGTTCCCTGCCACTGACCGAATACCTGCTCAAAATAGCCGTCTGGCCATTGTGATTTGCGTGCCACCTCCTGGCTTGCCAATTTTGCCAGATACCGAGAAAGTGGCAGATTAAGCTGCTTGGCGCGCTTGCGCAGTTCTGCTTCAGTTTCGTCGGGAACATAAAAATGTAGTTGAGACATAATGAGTTCCTCAGAATATATGTGTTGTATTCTAGTATATTAGTCAGTTACTCTATTCTCGTCAATAAAACGGATCCATTGCCGACCAGCAGACTGGCAACGAAAAATCAGGAAGCCGCCGATGAAATTACTCACATACTCCTTGTTGCTCGCGCTCCTGCCGGGCATGGTTATTGCGGAAACGCAGCTCTACAAATACACGGATGAAAATGGCCGGGTGCATTTCACTGATCGGCCTCCGGCAGATGTAGCCACAGAATCCATCACCATAAAATCCTACGATGGTCCGGTGGATGTCACCGATTATTCCAGCGCATTAAAACCCGATACTGACAAGAAAGTGGTCATGTACATGACCGAATGGTGTGGCTACTGTAAAAAAGCCAGTCGCTACATGGACGCCAATAATATTCCCTACACAGAATACGATGTTGAAAAGAGTTCCCGCGCCAACAGTGAACACAAACGCCTGGGCGGTAAAGGCGTACCGTTAATACTGGTGGGCAAAAAGAAAATGAGTGGTTTTAATGCGGGGCGGCTGGGGGGAATACTGGCAGGACAATAGCCAGATCTGCTCGATAATAATTTCGCCCTGGAGATTGAATTGACTGGGCCCCGGCTTTCGCCGGGGCGACGAATGTATAAATCCCGGGATATTTTACTCAAGCATGATTTTTAGTGCTGTATATATTCAATATTACCTAGCCATTACAGTATTATTCCCAGCCCGGCCATTTGTTGATGGGTGCCGGTGGAATGCCTGCAGAGAGTGCATAGTCAACTTCGGTTAAATATAGACCATCGGGAGTCGCGGTAACACCGCCTTGGGTACGATCCTGAGAATGCAGGACTTCTTCCGCCCAGGTGACAGGTGCCTTGCCCATACCGATCATCATCAGCACACCGGCAATATTGCGCACCATGTGATGCAGGAAAGCATTGGCATTGATGTCGATTGTGATCCAGTCGTTATATTGTGCAACTTCCAGTCGGCGGATTTTGCGCACGGATGATTTTGCCTGGCACTTGAGTGCGCGGTAGGCATTGAAGTCGTGCTCGCCGATGAGGCAACGGCCGGCATCCTGCATCAGCGTGCTGTTCAGTGGCCGGTATTCCCAACTTACCAGGCCCTGCAACATACCCGGTCGGCTCATGCGATTCAGAATCACATAACGATAACTGCGACCAACTGCGGAGAAGCGGGCATGAAAATCAGTATCGACAAACTTGGCCCAGAGAATACTGACATCCGCAGGCAGGTTGCTGTTGGTGCCCATGACCCAGGCATGTGCCGAACGTTTGGCATCGGTGTCAAAATGAATGACCTGGTGACTGGCATGGACACCGCTGTCGGTGCGGCCGGCACAGCCGAGTTTGATTTCGTGATTGGCAATACGGGAGATAGCAGATTCAACACAGCCCTGCACGCTGCGGCCTTTTTTCAGGCGCTGCCAGCCGTTGAAATCCCGGCCGCAGTATTCCAGACCCATGGCAATGCGCATGGTGTTCGCTAACAAGCGGTGGCTTGAAAATAAAAACCCTCTTCCACTGAAAGAGGGTTTTTGCTGGCCCTGATAGCAATTTTAATCATCATCTACACGCTCCCTGATGTGAGAGCGGGCTCTAAACCATGCCGACTTTAGCCTAGCTGTTGCAGCAGTTCACCCGCTTCCTGTTTTTGCTTGTCGTTACCCTGATCCATGACTTCCTGCAGGATGCCACGCGCACTGTCGGAATCGCCCAGTTCAACATAGGCCTTGGCCAGATCCAGCTTGGTCGTGAGCTCATCTTCCAGGCTTTGCTCATCCGTTTTGGAAGAACGTGGCACAAATACCGTGCGGTCATCACCGTCGTCTTCATCGAGGACAAGCTGGCTGGTCGCCAACCGGTCTTTCGGCATTTCAACGGTGGAGTCCATATCCATATCACTGCCACCACTACCGCTATCGCTGGTATCAATATCAAAACTAAAGCCGTCATCGTCGTCAGCGCTAGCTTCGACATCGGCCTGCAGGGTATCGAGTGACAAATCATCATCGGCGGCGCCGGCAGGACCGGCGTCCAGATCCGTCTCAAGATCAGACGATAAATCGCTGTCGAGATCAGCCGAGAGGTCGCTATCCATATCAAAGTTGAGTTCATCATCACCAGCATCTGCATCGCTGTCGAGGTCAATACTCAAACCTTCGTCGGCTGAATCATCTGCAGCATCAGTGCTGAGCATCGCATCCAGATCGGACGTCAAATCACCACCGGAGGAATCGCTATCAGAATCACTGTCTTCCAGCTCGATACTGAGTGCCGCCAAATCATCATCGGCCTCATCGGTGGATTCTGTTGAAGCGTCATCATCAGCACCAAGCGAATCAAGTTCTGATTCGAGCCCGGTAGCAAGATCAGACAAGTCCATGTCATCATTCGATTCGCTGTCCATGTCGCCAAGCGCATCATCAATACCTTCCAGCGCATCAGAGGTGTTACCAAAACCGGCTTTGGTTGCATCGGCAGATGATTCCTTGTCCATATCGCCGAGCGCATCATCTATACCTTCCAGCGCATCAGATGTGTCACCAAAACCGGCCTTGGTTTCATCGGCTGACAGCATGCCCATGGACTCTTCCAGCTTGTCGAGTTCGGCGCCGATATCATCCAGCGCACCCAGATCTTCCAGGCTTTGCGCTTCATCAGCGTCACCAGCATCAGCAGACTCCGATTCTGTCCCGGTTGACGAAAACTCCATATCAAAATCAAGCATGCTGTCATCAGTCGCTGCTGTGCCGGCAGACGCAGACGCTTCAGCCTTCGGTTTGTCGTCATCATCATCAAGCGAGAAATCGAGGCTCATGCCATCATCGGCATCACTGCTGTCATCACTTAATTCAACATCAAGGTCGTCTGCTACTTCCGGAGCCGATTTCATAGATGAAGTCACGTCAAGCAAGTCGCCGGAATCCTCTTCAGATTCCAGACTGCCCTCGCGGGTTACATCGAGTAAATCATCGCTCTCATTACTGGTATCAAACGACAGATCCAGTGCATCATCTTCCGCTACAGGCTCACTGCCCGTGGCAGTAACTGCTTCAGATTGTTCTTCATCATCTGCGGATGCGGTGATATCCAGTAAACCGAGATCATCGTCCGTTTCCGTTTTACTGATTGATACCGTCATCTCCAGTGAATTATCGTCCTCCTGCTCTTCCGGAGGCACTGACGCCGCTGTCATTTCCAGCGAGTTATCATCACCCAGTTCTTCGGCAGGGGCTGACGCTGCTGTCATTTCCAGCATGTTGTCATCGGTTTCTGCTTCGCCACTGGCGGCAGTCAAATCCAGCATGTCACCATCATCTTCTTCGCCAGATGCAGCGGTCAGATCGAGAATGTCATCAGCGCCGCTGTCATCAGACGTACTGGCGGCGCCGGCAGCGCTGTCACTGAAATCAAAGTCCAGGCCACCATCATCGCCACTCAGTGCCGGTGTAACATCACCGGTACTGTCGCCGGTAATATCGACGATACCTGCAGAGGCAGGTTGTGCAGCGACGGCGTCATCTTCTTCAGGACCACCGGCTTCAAACAACGCGCGGTTCGGTGAAATTTCCTGCCACATGGCCACGGCCATATCCCAGTGTTCACCTTCGCCACCGGTCAGTTCTTTCAACTTTGCGGCAGCGTCTTCATATTTTTTCTTGTTGTTGGAGGCGTAAAACACTTCCAGCAGCTTGGCATGCGATTCAATATCGTCCGGTTCACTCTTTAAACGATTACGCACAAATTCTTCGGCCTGATCAAAATGCTCATAGGCCATCAATACATTCACTTCGGCCAGCGGATCTTCTTCCGGCGCTTCAAACTGTCCGCTGCCTTCACTGACCGGGATTTCAAAGCCGTCGTCTTCCGGCGCCTGTTCGGCCGCCATGCCGGAGATTTCAGTAGCTAACTCGGCGTCATCAGCAGCAGCGTTGATTTCAGTGACACTTTCTTCATCGTCGAAGCTGGTCTGATCTGCGCTCATGCCCGCAGCAAAATCCGGGAATTCATCTTCACCCAGACCGGCTGCACCCGCGTCGTTCTTCTCAGCCGAACGCCGTGACATAAACATACCGCCACCAATCAACACCAACAGTGCCAGCAGTGCCGCACCTACCAGCATCAGGTTGCCCATCACAAAGCCAACTGCTGCTCCGAGAATACCCATGACCTTGTCAAGAATACCCGTGGCCTTGTCGAGAATACTGTCTCCCGGTGCTGCCGCAGGTGCTTCGTCCAATTCATCATCGGCCATTGCAGCTTCGGCTTCGGCCTGTTCGGCGGCTTCCATCTCGGCCTGTTCTTCAGCCGCCTGTAATTCCGCTTCTTGCTCTGCCTGTTGAGCAGCCATTGCTGCCGCCCGGGCTTCGGCTTCTTCCGCTGCTACCATCGCTTCGGCTTCAGCCTCTTCAGCTGCTGCGGCTTCTGTTTCAGCCGCTGCTTCAGGTTCAGCATCAGCTGCGGCCACGCCGGCAGCATTACGTGCCACCTGACTTTGCAGGGATGCCAGTTCGTCATCCTTCAATGCAATCAGCCGTTTCAAATCTTCAATCAGAGCTTCGTTTTCAGCGAGCCGATCTTTGAGTTCCGCATTCTCCTGTGCAACAGCTTCAAGATTTTCACTGGCAATCGCCAGATCACGATTCAAATCGGCATCATCTGCCGCCGCATCACTGCTGGTATCGCTTTCACCATCGGCCGCCGCGAGGACTTCCAGACGCGATTCTGTCGTTTCGGCTTCTATCCTGGCAGGGCTGGTTGCTGCAGGTGCAGCCGTCGCCATATCGGGTTGTTGCGCCGGACTTGCCGCTACCGCCTCGCGCGTCTGATTCCAGAGACTGTGTTGGCGTTTGATTTCTTCAAGCGCTGCGGCGCTGTCCATGGTGCGCATTTCATCGCTGTCCGGTGCACGCAATACCTGACCGCGTTTCAAACCGTTGACGTTATTGCCGATAAAGGCATCAGGATTCGCGCGCAACAAAGCCAGCATCATTTGCTGGTTACTGACACCTGACGGACGCATGCTGTTGGCGATTGACCAGAGCGTGTCACCGGTCCGGGTAGGGCCGTAGTCACCATCAATTCTCGGGGCAGCGGTACGTGGGGCAGTGGCGGGGCTTGCCGGGCTGGCATCCGGATACTGCACTTCATGGCTGTAACGTGATTCAGTGGGCGTTGGGGCGGCGGGTGCCCGGGTCTGCCGGGGTGTTGCCGGGGCGGCAGTTTGACGTGACTGTGGCTCATAAGCCGGCGGATCCAGCAGCACCGTGTACTCACGGAACAAACGACCTGATGACCAGCTGATTTCGAGCAGGAAACTTAAAAATGGCTCGCGAATCGGATCACGACTGGTGACATGAATGTAGTCTTCGCCTGACGCCGGTTCGACAATGTCAAATTTCAGCAAATTAACTGCGGCATTGCGTTCAATACCGGCGCGATCAAAAGCTTCGCTGTCGGCCAGGCGTACTTTCAGACTGGCAAGCTCATCCGGGCTGCTCGACAGCAACGGTATACGGGCATCAAAAATTTCATTGAGTGCTGAGTTTTGTTCGAGCCTGCCAACACCCAGCCCCAGCGCGGAGCCCGACAGCATCAGCAAAATCAAGAGAAAAACGGCTTGTAGTCTAAGCTTCATGTTACGGATTACCAGTTAAGCCTGAACCGCGTTACTGCGGATCCAGCAAGAGAGAATAGTCGCGCACCAGTTGGCCATCAGGCCAGGTAAATTCCAGCGCAAAAGTAGACGCCGGCTCACGCACCGGCTGTGTGGTTGAAACCACTACAAACACCTGGCCACTGACGTCGGTCTCAATTGAAAACTGCAGTGGCAAAGACGTGTCCAGGGCCTGCACACGCAGATCCCGTACAATACTGGCCTCGGCACTGCGCAAAAAGACACGCGCTTTCAATGGCTGATTCAGATATGAATCCACTTCAATATCCGTCGGTGCCAGCGCCTGCAGTGGTTGTGCCAGCAACAACATCAGCACGAACAGCGGCGCAAGCGTCCAGTTGCCTTGTATCCTTTTGCTCGTCATCATTCCGGATGCCCCCTGTCTGACCAAGCCCTGTATTAACAAAGACCGCACCAAATTAACAAAGACCGCACCAAAAACCCCAAAAACCGGACGAACTGCAACGTCTGCAGACATCACCCATACATCAAAATACAGGCCAAAACTGCAAATTTTTGGCCAAAACCGCCTCTGAACCACACCTGCCGGGACCGGGAAACAGCAAAATCATGCTAAAAACCGCCCTGCAGCTATCAATTTTATGGTTCCAGGAACCTGCCAAGAACCTGCGAACCTGCTTTACAAACCCGTACTAACTATAGTTTATAAGTAGTCTTTTACCAAAATTTCAGCGATTTGAACACTGTTTAAAGCTGCCCCTTTACGTAAATTGTCCGCAACCACCCATAAATCAATTCCGCGCGGGTGGGAAATATCCTCGCGAATGCGCCCGACATAGATCGGATCCCGGCCCGCCGACTCGGTCACCGCCGTCGGATAGCCGCCATCGGCAGGCTCGTCCAGCACCACCACGCCCGGTGCTTTTTCAAGTAAATCACGCACTTGCGCCGCCGTTATCTTGTCCCGGGTTTCCAGATGCACGGCCTCGGAATGGCCATACACGACCGGCACCCGAACAGCGGTCGGATTGATCCTGATTTTCGGATCTTCCATGATTTTTTGCGTTTCCCAGACCATTTTCATTTCTTCCTTGGTGTAACCATTCGCCTGGAATTTATCGATATGCGGCAGCACGTTGAATGCGATCTGCTTCGGATACACGGCTGATTCGACCGGCTGACCGGCGAGTACTGCCGCACTCTGGCTGCGCAATTCCTCGATCGCACGCATGCCGGTACCGGACACCGCCTGATAGGTGCAGACATTGATGCGTTCGATCCCGACCGCGTCATAGATGGGCTTTAATGCCACAACCATCTGAATGGTTGAGCAATTCGGATTGGCGATAATGCCGCGTTGCTTGTGTTGGGCGATTGCATGCGCATTTACTTCCGGCACGACCAGTGGAATAGCGTCGTCATAACGAAATTGCGAAGTATTATCGACCACCACGCAACCGGCCGCGGCCGCCCGCGGCGCATGCACGGCCGACACCGAGGCACCAGCCGAGAACAAACCGATCTGCACATCGCTGAAATCAAATTTATCCAGATCCTGAACCGTCAGCGTCTCACCGCGAAATTGCACTGTCTTGCCGGCCGAGCGGCTGCTTGCCAGCAAGTGCAACTTGCCGACCGGGAAATCGCGCTGTTCAAGAATCGCCAGCAGGTTTTCACCCACGGCACCGGTTGCCCCGGCTATGGCGACGTTAAATAATTTTTTACTCATAAAGTTCTGCTTACTTGTTTCTGTTTTCAGATGTTAAGGAAGCTCTGAATTAATTCATCCATGAATACTGCATCCTTGGCTCCGTTAGCGGCACATCCGTGTGCCACCTCTCAGAGCACGATAATCGAAAATTGTGATTTTTGATTTTCCATCCTTAGGTTCGTGACCGCTACATCCATGTAGCACTTCTCTTCATTTTTCAACCACTTAAGTGGTTGAAAAATGGCAGTGCATCCATGTACTGCAGGAACCTCTGATTAAATCAGAGGTTCCTTAACTATTCGCGCAGCAAGCTGCGCTCCTACTTCGATTTTTTGTTCATGGTTTATTACTTAATTCCGTAACAACGGCATCACCCATCGCCCGGCAACCAAGCGCCGCTGTCCCGGCCGCGGCAATATCCGCAGTACGCAGGCCACTTTGCAAAACAGCACGCACGGCCTGTTCGACCTTGTCAGCCAACGCGTCTTCGCCCAATGAGTAACGCAGCAGCATGGCAACTGACAAAATAGTCGCCAGCGGGTTCGCCTTGTCCTGGCCGGCAATGTCCGGCGCCGAGCCATGACAGGGTTCGTACAGCCCCTGGCGGCTTTGCGACAACGATGCCGATGGCAACATGCCGATGGAGCCGGTCAACATGGCGGCCAGATCCGAGAGAATGTCACCAAAAATATTGTTGGTCAGCAATACATCAAACTGTTTCGGCGCGCGCACCAGTTGCATTGCGGCGTTATCCACATACATATGTGACAATTCTATTGCCGGATATTCGGCACCCACTTCGGTGACGACTTCACGCCAGAGTTCGGTCGCTTCCAGTACATTGGCCTTGTCGATAGAGCAGACGCGGCCATGGCGCTTGCCGGCGATCTCGAATGCAATTTTCGCAATCCGGCGAATTTCAGTTTCATTGTAACGCTCGGTGTTAAAGCCTTCACGCTCACCGTTTGCCAGTGTCTGAATACCGCGTGGTTCACCAAAATAAATGCCACCGGTCAATTCACGCACGATCATCAAATCCAGATCGGCGACCACGTCCGGCTTCAGCGTTGACGCAGCGGCGAGTTCCGCATACAAAATGGCCGGCCGCAGATTGGCAAACAAACCGAGTCCCGCACGCAAGGCCAGCAAGCCGCGCTCCGGCCGCAACGGCCGTTCAATTTTGTCCCATTTCGGTCCGCCGACCGCCCCCAGCAAGGTGGCATCGGCAGCCTTTGCGGCGGCGAGCGTGGCCTCCGGCATGGGCTGACCGCTGGCATCAATGGCCGCACCGCCGAGCAATCCGTGCGTAAGTTCGGCATCGAGGCCGTAGCCACTGATCAACGTCTGCAGCACTTTTTCGGCCTCGGCGACAATTTCCGGGCCGATGCCGTCGCCGGGTAACATCAAAATCTTGTAGGTCATCGTATGGTTAAAAGGTGCTTGAAAACAGTGAATGCGAAAAAGCTGCCAAGGATACCGCAAGTTGCGGTACGGCGGTATGCAGAAGCCTGAAAAGGCATTTGTAGAACCTCTGATTTATTCAGAGGTTCTTGCGGCACAGGGAAGTGCCGCCATTTCTCAATTACGCAAGTGATTGAGAAATGAAGAAAAGTGCTACATGGATGTAGCGTTTACGAACCTAAGGATGGAATAACAAAAATAGCATTTTTGTTTTTCGTGCTCTGAGAATTCCAGGATGGAATTATTCAGTGCTTCCTTATATTTGTCGGCTGGCGCGCGCCGACAGCCATGCCGCCAGCATGACAAGGCTGCCGCCCACCCACTCGTGAACCGTCACCACTTCACTGGTTAACAGCCAGGCTGAAACCGCGCCTGCCACCACTTCAAACAGGAACAATATAGCCGAGTGATAGATCGGCAGGTAGGTCACGCCGTACTGGGCCGTAAAAGTCATTAATGTCATGCCGAAAAGGCCGAACAATGCGGCCAGCCACCAACCACCGGCTGTTGCGGCTACCGGAAAAGGGTTGGCCGTCAGTATGATTGCGCTGACCGTCAACACCAGCACACCCAGCCAGGCCGCAATCATTTTCAAGGCAATCGGCTGATCACCGGCCTTGCGTACCATGACATTGGTCAGCGCAAACGCCAGTCCGGCTGTAATGGCAAATCCATCAGCACGGGAAACACCATCAGACCAGTCAACCAGCCCCGGCCAGAGCATGATCAACGCACCGAACATGGCAATGGCGAGTGTTATCCCGTCCTGGCGGCCCGGCCGTTCACGCAGGATCACGATACCCAGCAAAATGGTCCACATCGGCGCCAGATAGAACAACAGCAATACCCGCACGACCGTACCTTCAAGCACCGCCAGTGCAAACGCCAGATTGCACCAGCCAGCAGCCAGCCCAATCACCAGCAAATCGGGGGAAATTTGCCGGAACGCGGCACGTTGTCGCCATAACCACGGCGCGACAGCCACAGACGCGAAAATATAAACAACCAGAATCGCCCAGAGCCCGGGCACACCCAGCGCTTCCATCTGCCGTAATGGATACCAGAATATGCCCCAGAGCGTTGCCGCTAACAGGCAACTGAACACAGGCAGTAACGGTAGTGAAGGAATTCGGGTAGTAATTGGCATCGCCGCACAGCCTAGCAGAATTATCATAAAGAGCACGTTACAAACTGTACTCGGCCGGGGTTTTGCGGTAGCTTGCGGCGGTTATGAATAATGGTCTGAATGCGCTGCAACCCTACCCGTTTGAGAAGCTCGCAAAACTTTTCGCTGGCGTGACACCGGCTGCCGATAAAACACCGATTAACTTATCTATTGGTGAGCCCAAACACCCGACCCCGGCGTTCATCCTCGACAGTCTGCGTGACAATCTGGCCGGTGCCGCCAGCTATCCCACAACACGCGGCATAGCGGCATTGCGGCAGGCCATTACTGGCTGGTTGCGGCAACGGTTTGAGCTGGATAACACCGAACTGGATTCCGAACGTCATGTACTGCCGGTTAACGGTACGCGCGAAGCGCTGTTCGCGTTCGCACAATGTGTAGTCAATGACTTGATTCCGGATGCGCGAGTATTACTGCCGAACCCGTTTTATCAAATCTATGAAGGCGCGGCATTACTCGCCGGTGCTGAACCACAATATCTGAATTGCACTGCTGATACCGGCTTCATCCCGGACTTTGATCAAGTCAGTGCCGATGACTGGCAGCGCTGCCAGTTGCTGTATGTCTGTTCACCGGGCAACCCGGCCGGTGCAGTTATTGATCTTGCAACCTATGAAAAATTATTTGCACTGGCGGATGAGCATGATTTCATCATTGCCGCGGATGAATGTTATTCAGAAATTTATGCGCCGGAGTCAACACCACCATTAGGCATGCTGGCAGCGGCAGCAAAACTCGGCCGTAATAATTTCAATCGTGCGATGGTATTTCACAGTTTGTCAAAACGCTCGAATGCCCCCGGCATCCGTTCCGGCTTTGTCGCCGGCGAGGCAAAATTGATTGCTGAATTTTTACGCTATCGCACCTATCACGGTTGTGCGATGGCACCTTATACACAAGCAGCGAGTATTGCTGCCTGGCAGGATGAAGCGCATGTGCAGGAAAACCGCCGGCTTTACAGTGAAAAATTTGACCACATGCTGGATATACTCACACCGGTCATGCAAGTCAAAGCGCCGGCCGCCGGTTTTTATTTATGGCCGCAAACGCCGATAGCCGACACCGATTTTGCCCGTGAGTTATACCGGCAACATAATGTAACTGTGTTGCCGGGCAGCTATTTGTCGCGCGAGATTGACGGCATTAATCCGGGCGCCAATCATATACGCATCGCGCTGGTCGCGCCTGTCGCAGAATGCATTGAGGCCGCCGATCGTATTCGCGATCTGGTAGAATCATTACAATAATCAGCAATCAAGTCAGCAGGAAATACCATGAGCAATAACGACACCCAATCCATTATTAATGCCGCGTTTGAACGCCGCACCGAGATCAATAGCAAAAATGCCGACAGTGAACTGAAATCCGCTGTTGATGTTGCATTAGCCGGACTTGATAACGGCAGCCTGCGTGTGGCCGAGAAAAAAGACGGCGACTGGGTGGTTAATGAATGGCTGAAAAAAGCCGTGCTGTTGTCATTCCGCCTCAATGACAACGATGTCATCAGCGGTGGTTTTACCAATTACTATGACAAGGTCAAAACCAAATTCAGCGGTCTTGATAAAGCGGCATTTGACAACATTGGTGCGCGCATCGTACCGCCGGCAACGGCACGCTACGCCAGTTATATCGCGCCGAATGTCGTCATGATGCCGAGCTATGTCAACATCGGTGCCTATGTGGATTCCGGCACCATGGTTGATACCTGGGCAACCGTGGGTTCGTGTGCACAAATTGGCAAGAACGTGCATTTGTCCGGTGGTGTCGGTATCGGCGGTGTTCTGGAACCGTTGCAGGCCGCACCCACCATTATTGAAGACAATTGTTTTATCGGCGCGCGTTCGGAAGTTGTTGAAGGTGTCATTGTCGGCGCAGGCGCCGTGATTTCGATGGGTGTTTATATCGGCCAGAGCACGAAGATATTCAATCGCGAAACCGGCGAAGTCAGCTACGGCCGCATACCGCCGGGGGCCGTGGTCGTCTCGGGCAATCTGCCCGCGAAAGACGGCAGCTATAGCCTCTACTGCGCCGTCATCGTCAAGCAGGTGGATGCCAAGACCCGCGCCAAGGTCGGCATCAATGAATTACTGCGCGCTGATTAATTTCAATTAGTCCCGTGTATGGTGACTGCACTAATTGTGTAGTCGCCGCCTTTATTGATCAACGTAAAACCATCAAACGAATCTCTAAAATTGCGATCAGTAACCCGGAAAACTTCATTATCATCAAGTGATACCACCATCACGCCACTGCTATCCCGGGTCCACTGAATAGCGTATTGTTGATTAAGGGTAAATTGCTGATCAACCGATTCGATAATACTGGAACCGGAACTGGTCAGCCGCACCAGGTGCAAGCCGCGTGCAGCATCGGGCGTATATACCAAATGATAACCACTGCTTCGTTCACTGCCCTGGTATGGACCGAATACCAATGGTCCTGTAGCCTGCCGTACATTAAGGCCAAGCTCGAGAGCAAAAGCGTTGGTAATATTTTGCACTACATGTATCTCGGCAAGATCCGGTGTCTCTGCTGTATTCCCCTGAGAACGCGAACGGTTAACCTCGCCCAGAATGGCGCCCAGAATCGCCATGGGCAAATCCTCCTGTGGTGCCTCGGCCAATGGTCGGCGTGCTGTATGGACAGTACGCAATCCTGCACCTGACTCTACCGAAAAACTGCCAGTGTCAACTGTCCAGGCTGGATCCCGGGTGTAATCGCCATCACGAAATGCATCATGTAACAACAGGCGCCGCCAGGGCCAGTCATTCGCCTGATTATGCGTTTTTTCCGAATCATTTTTCGCTGTACGCAATGTTTCTGCCAAATGTTCGCGCAGCGATTCTGTCGGCTGACTATCAACATCCAGACCATGTGCATATTGATATTCACGAATCGCCGCGCGTGTTTTCGCACCCATTAGACCATCCGGCACACCTGCATCATAACCGAGTTCGTTCAGGCTTCTTTGAATCGAATTAATTGTCTGTCGAAGTGGTGGTGTGTCCGTGCTGATTTTATCAGCACCGCTTTTCCATTGCCGGGCTTCACGCTGTGCTGTAGCAACTTGCGTTGAGGACATACGCTGGCTGAGGGTATCACGCGCCTGACCGGCATGTTTGTGACCATGCGACGCCGCCAGGTTGTACCACTTGTGGGCTTCTACATAATCCTGAGCCACCCCTTTGCCCTGGGAATGAAGCCGGCCCAGCATATACTGGGCATGGGTATCGCCACTTTGCGCCAGTGCTGTAAATTCTCTTGCCGCTGTAGCGTAATCCTGACGTTCATAGGCCGTCATAGCTGCATTAAAATCTGCCGCAAGCAATAATCCTGACACCAGCACAAGGCACAGACCCAGTGCGCTCATTAAATATTTCATCTTTGTTGTCCTAGTTCAAATATACACCTGTAATAAAGTAATATTCAGGGAGTTCCAACCTCGGTAGTAGTACCATCTTCATTTTCATGCTTGAACGTAAATCCTGAAGATTCTTCCTCTGCTGGCTCAACAGCAGCAGCTTCCTTGTCAGGTTCAGCATCTTAAGTTCGTTCAATGATTGTAGTGGTGTCCCGATGCACAACATCGCGCCCACCGAAATTCCCATTGAAGTACAACACTACGCCGCCAGCAATCAATACACCGATAACAATGATTGCCACGATCGCCACATTATTGTTGTTACTTTCACCATATTGCATGCTCAAGCTCCTGATTTTCAGCAGTAGTGCCACTCATCTGATAATTTATTCAACAGCATGGTATTGGCCATGTTTATTTAGAAACTATCGTCTTGTCGGCAACAGCATGTCTGTGCGCCATGACACATTAAAAGAACAAAAATCTTCAAAAATTCGCCTGGTTTGCTACCATTTGCCACCGGTTCTCTAACCCTGCGGCAGCAGCGTCGTTGCGCAATCATGTCAAATACAAACCACCAATCTGATCAAACCTTTCTGGCACGCATTGGCCGGCAACAGGAGGCGTTGCTGGCCATTATCAAAACATGGCGTGAATATGAAGGTAATATCAAACGCATCGTGCGCGATACTACTGAAATCGCTGCCCGGGCACTCGACATTGAACGTGTCAGCGTATGGTATTACGACCATACGCAACGTTCCTTGTGATGTGATGACCTTTATGAAGCAGGCCCAAACAAACATTCATACGGCAGGGAATTAAGTGCTGATCAATATCCGGCCTATTTCGCGGTAATAGAATCAGAGGAAGTTATAGCTGCTGAGAATGCGATCAGCAATACACACACCCGTGAATTTGCAGAATCATATTTAAAACCGAACGGCATAGGCGCGATGCTGGATGCACCCATACATGTTGAAAGAAAACTGGCCGGCGTACTCTGTTTTGAACATACGAGCGGAAAACGTAAATTTCATGCTGAGGAATTAACACGGCCCGATACCTGGCCAGCATGCTCAGCGCAGCTATTAAGTTTCAACTGCGCGTGGAAGATAGCCGCAGGATTGAGGGACTGCTGCGTGATGAAGTCGCACTATGGAGTATTTTATTTGACCAGTCCAGAGATGGCATTGTAGTACTGAAGCAGGATGGCAGCGTTTATCAGGTAAACAAACAATATGCTGACATGCTTGGCTACTCACTGGAGGAAATTAAAAAACTTCATGTATGGGACTGGGACTGTCAATTTGACAGGAACACGCTCCTGGAAATGATCCGGACTGTTGATTCATCAGGCGATCACTTCGAGACCCGACACCGCTGTAAAGACGGCAAGATTATTGATGTCGAACTGAGCACGAACGGCACTATATACAAGGGCGAGAAACTGATCTTTTGTATATGCAGAAATATTACCGAACGCAAGCAATTTCAGGAACAGCTTAATCTGCATAAAATTATTGTCGAGAACAGTAATACGATACTGTTTCGCTGGCGGGTCGAGCCAGGCTGGCCAACAGAACTTGTATCTGAGAACGTACAGCAATTTGGCTATAAAGCTGACGATCTGCGCAGTGGTGCCGTAGCTTATGCCACATTGATTCATCCGGATGATCTGGAACGTGTGGCTGCTGAAGTCAAGCACCATGATGAAACAGGTGCCGAGTCGTTTGAGCAGGAGTATCGGATTGTATGTGCTGATGGCCGTGTGCGCTGGATTTATGATCGCACTGTCGTGGAACGTGGCGATGACGGCCTTGCACATCACTATCAAGGGATTGTCATGGATATTACCGAGCGCAAAGAGGCTGAGGAAAGGATCCGTGTGCTCGCCACCACCGATGGGCTTACCGGCATACTCAACCGCAAGGAATTCACACGCCTGCTGGAAAGTGAAATCGACCGTGTGAACAGATACGCCACTCAACTGTCACTGATTATGTATGACCTTGATCACTTCAAACAGATAAATGATAACCATGGTCATGATACAGGCGACAAGGTATTACAGACTGTAGTCAAACTGGTGTGTTCGAATATTCGCAGCGTCGACATCGCAGCACGCTGGGGCGGTGAGGAGTTCATGGTACTGCTGCCACAATCCAGCCTGGAAGCAGCAAGGAAAATCGCGGAAAAATTGCGGCTGACTGTTTCCCGACATGACTTCGGAAAAACAGGGTCTGTAACGGCCAGCTTCGGGGTGGTGGAATTTGTCCCGGGAGAGGACTCCAATTCATTGCTTAAGAGAGTCGACAAGGCACTTTACAAAGCGAAAAACAATGGCAGAAATCGCGTTGAATCCATCCCTTTTGAAGCCGATTGATACTTGTCTGTATCCCCACCAGTCAGGGCAGCAACATTCCCCGGATGACGAAATAAATAATTGCGGCCATTAATGCTGATGCCGGTACCGTGATCACCCACGCAGATATAATCCGAAGTACCAGAGAACGTTTCACCAGTTCCTGACGGTATACCTTGCGCAAGCTTTTACGTTCCTTTTTCCGGATCAATGCTACGCTTTCATCCTGTTTTTGCTTGCGCTTGATTTCACGCAGGATGGCACCCTTCTCTCTGACTGATGCAGCTTCAAATCTTGCCAGAAAGCCATCAAGCAGATGCTGGTCTTCGCCGGCATGATGTTCCTTGATTTTTTCTATCTTGCGATCATAACTGACTTTCAGATATTCACGCAGGAAACCAACGCCGAATACCGCACCTACAGCAGTGTGGGTTGAGCTTATCGGCAAGCCAAGCTGGCTGGCTATAATCACGGTAATAGTAGCTGCCATCGCAATACAATAGGCGCGCATCTGATCCAGATCGGTAATTTCATCACCCACCGTTTTGATGACACGAGTACCAAACAGGGCAAGCCCCAGTGACAAACCCAGCGCGCCAATCATCATGACCCATAACGGGATAGTCGTCTGGCCGGCAATGGCATCAGGTTCATTACCCAGTACATCAACGATGGCGGCCAATGGGCCAATGGCATTGGCAACGTCGTTGGATCCATGCGCGAAACACAACAATGCGGCGGCAAAGACCAATGGTATATTGAACAGACGGTTTACGGCCGGTTTGTCACTTTCGATATACAACGCCCGACGCCGGAAGACCGGTTTCAGCAGAATCATTATCACAACGCCAAGAGTAAGACCGTAGAGCAGTGCCTGGCCAAAACTGATATCCACCAGCCGCCCTACCCCCTTGATCAACAGAAACGTGGTGAATGCCCAGGCCATCAGACCTATCAGCACCGGCACATGGCGACCGGCCGCCTGCGCCATGTTGCTGTCATAGGTAATCAGGCGCTTGATCAGATATAAAAAAAACGCCGCGATAAGACCACCGGTAATGGGTGATACCAGCCAACTCAACACAATCTTGCCAACCACGCCCCAGTCGGCAATGGCAAAACCACCAGCAGCAATTCCGGCACCCAGAACTGCTCCTACAATGGAGTGAGTTGTCGAGACGGGCGCACCAATGGCGGTCGCCAGGTTGAGCCAGATAGCGGCGGCGAGCAATGCCGCCAGCATCAACCAGACGAAAGTATGCGTATCCGGGATAAGGGTCGGGTCAATAATACCGCTGCGGATCGTCGTAACGACATTGCCGCCGGCGATAATGGCCCCTGCCGCTTCGAAAATGGCAGCTATAAGCAAGGCACCGCCCAGCGTCAGGGCTCTGGAACCGACGGCGGGGCCGACATTGTTGGCCACGTCGTTGGCACCAATGCCCATCGCCATATAGCCACCGACACCGGCAGCAATGACCAGCGTCATGCTGATATGACCACCACCGAAAAATTTCGCATACAACGACACCGCGAGGATAAAGAGCAGCGCCAGTGCAAAACGGTAAGAAATACCTTTCAGATCAGGGTCTGACTCAGTCAGATAATTTGCAGCACGTGCGAACGCCATGCGCCCTCCGCTTTTATCGTTCTATTTCCGGAGCGGGCATGGTAACCGAAATGTCACAAAACGGTCACATTCTAAATTTGTACCGGGACACTGCCGGGATTACCGGCATCCGGGCATAAAAAAGCCGCGCAAAGCACGGCTATTTCAACTACTGTTTCGGGAACTGCTGATATTTCAGGCAGTTGCCTTTTGCTTGCTGACTGACAGTATCCGGGTTTCCTTATCGCTGGTGTTTTCCAGCTGGCCCAGATACTTGTCGGCATCCAGGGCGGCCATGCAGCCGAAGCCGGCCGAAGTAATGGCCTGACGATAAACATGGTCCGAAACATCACCGGCGGCAAATACACCGTTGACCGAAGTTGCCGTTGCACCACCTTCCTGGCCACTCTTGATATGCAGGTAACCTTCCCCGGTCATATCCAGCTGACCCTTGAAAATACCGGTATTCGGATCGTGACCAATGGCGATAAAGACGCCCTGCAGTTCAATATCCCTTGTTTTGCCGGTGTTGCGGTTTTTCACGCGCATGCCGGTCACACCGGAATCATCACCTAGGACTTCGTCCAGTTCACTGTCCCAGATAATATTGACGTTGCCGTCTTTTTCTTTCTCAAACAATTTATCCTGCAGGATTTTTTCAGCGCGCAACTCATCACGACGGTGTACCAGCGTGACTTCAGCGGCAATATTGGACAGATACAATGCTTCTTCAACTGCCGTGTTACCACCGCCAATCACGGCGACTTTCTGGTTCTTGTAGAAGAAGCCGTCACAGGTCGCACAGGCCGACACGCCCTTGCCCATAAACGCCGTTTCCGAGTCCAGGCCAAGATAACGGGCGCTGGCGCCGGTCGCAATAATTAATGCATCACAGGTATAGCTGCCGGCATCGCCTTCCAGCAGGAACGGCCGCTTTTTCAGATCAACCTTGTTGATATGATCAAATACTATTTCAGTTTCATACCGCTCGGCATGTTTCTGCATACGTTCCATCAATGCCGGGCCGGTCAGGCCTTCAACATCACCGGGCCAGTTATCGACTTCAGTGGTTGTCGTTAGCTGTCCACCCGGCTGAATGCCTGTGATCATGACCGGATTCAGATTGGCACGCGCGGCATAAACCGCTGCGGTATAACCGGCCGGGCCGGAACCCAGAATCAGCAACCGGATATGTCTTGGCGTTTTCTCACTCATGAGTGGATCACCTGTTGGTCAGAATTCATTTATAATAAAAAAGCCGACACGGCTAACCGTGCCGGCTTCATCATCACTAAAGCTGCCTGTACTACTTACAGCGCTTCAGCATTTTCTTTCAGGTATTCGGCAACGCCCTTGGCGTCAGCTTTCATACCCTTCATGCCTTTCTGCCAGCCGGCCGGGCAGACTTCACCGTGTTCCTCAGTGAACTGTAAAGCTTCGACCAGGCGGACCATTTCGTCAACATTACGGCCCAGCGGCAGGTTATTGACGGTCTGATGCTGAACCACACCATCCTTGTCAATCAGGAAAGAGGCGCGCAGGGCGACACCATCCGGATGTTCGATACCGTAGGCCTGGGCAATTTCATGCTTGACGTCGGCGACCAGCGGAAATGCTACACGGCCGATGCCACCGTTTTCCACCGGCGTTTCGCGCCAGGCAAAGTGGGTGAACTGTGAGTCAATCGAAACACCAACCAGCTCAACACCCAGCTCCTTGAAGCGTTCGGCGCGGTTGTGATGAGCGATGATTTCCGAAGGGCACACAAAAGTAAAATCCAGCGGCCAGAAAAACAGCACGACATATTTGCCACGCAGGTCTGACAGCTTGAAGTTTTCCTTGAAAGTACCGTCCGGTAAAACGGCGGCGGCAGTAAAATCAGGGGCTTGTTTGGTTACGAGTACGCTCATTTATTACATCTCCAACAGTTTCTGAAAGTTTGACAAGTCGAGACTGTCGACTTGCCCGTGTTTAAAGTCAGTGTGAAGTCTATACCGCAATGCAGCATTAATTAAATTTAATTTAGTTATATATTCAATAGCTATTGACTATAGCTGGTTATTGCAATAACTGATTGATTCAATTAATAAATAAATTAACGTGCAATCATGCGATTGATGGCGACTTCCAGCTCATCGTCACCTTTCGCGCTTAACAGTTTTTCCAGCTCCGGTATCAGTAACGTGGCATCAAGCTTTTTCAGCTGCGTATAGACATCGACCACATAGGTCAGGCCGGCGACGGAGTCATCAAGCTCGGTTTCGTCATCCAGTTGCGCCTGGAAATTGCCGGCGACAAATGCTGATAACAGCGCGGCCTTGGTTTGTGGCGGGTAGTTACCGCGCATCCATGGCAGCAGGGTATCATTCATCGAGACATGCACATCACCATCTTCCTTGACATAGGTCATGAACACACTGGCTGATTCCAGATTGTTAACCGGATCCTGCTGGTAGGTGCGCAATGCCTTGACGGCCTCGCTGCGTGTTACCGTTTGCCTGGCTTCACGTGGCGGTTCATCCGCGGCAGTTTCTGCTGCTAAGCCGGCCGGTGCCAGCAAAACCAGGGCGGCAAAAATGGACCAACTGCGTATCGATAGCATATATAACTTCCTTGGCGGGTAAATTTATCAATCTAACTCAATCAAATTCGACAGGATCAGCAAGCAAAACACTGCACCACCACAATGATGATCAGGACGCATTAACCTCATGACGGACAACATCAGCCAGTTGTTCGGATAACAATTGCACCTGTGCGGCCTGTTCACCTTCGACCATGATCCGTAATAACGGTTCGGTCCCAGAGGGCCGCAACAGCACCCGCCCGGTTTTGCCCAACGTTTTTTCAGCTTCACTAACAGCCGCCAGCACGACAGGCAACTCCATCACACTATTCTGGCTACCGGCATGGCCATTGACCTGATTAGTCAGGCGCACATTCACCAATACCTGCGGGAATTTCTGCATACCGGATTTCAGTTCATGCAATGTGCGCTGTTGGCGTTGCATTACACCGAGAATTTGCAAGGCCGAGATAATGCCATCACCGGTGGTTGTTAAATCCAGTCGCAGTATATGTCCTGATGTTTCACCACCAAGTATCAGGTCATGCTTGCACATGGCTTCATAAATGTAGCGATCACCAACATTGGTACGCAGGAAATCAAGTCCAAGTGTACGCACTGCCAGTTCCAGGCCGAGATTACTCATTTGTGTACCGACGACGGCACCGCGTAATGCCTCCGGATCATCAACAGCCATGATGTACAGCAGTTCATCACCATCAAGTATGTCGCCATCAGCATCGACCATCAAAACCCGGTCACCATCACCATCAAAAGCAATCCCGACATCGGCCTGATGCTTCAGGACTGTCTGCTGGAGTGTCTGTGGTGAAGTGGCACCGCAGTTGTCATTGATATTCAGACCATCCGGAACATCGGCAATTGAAATGACTGTTGCACCAAGTTCTTCAAATAATTCCGGTGCGATATGATAGGTCGCACCATTTGCACAATCGAGTATGATTTTGACTCCGGCGAGATTAAAATCCACTGCAATACTGCTCTTGCAAAATTCCATATAACGCCGCGGTGCGTCTTCAATACGCCTGGCCTTACCGAGTTTTGCCGATGCTACAACAGACATTGGCTGTTCAAATTCGGCTTCAATCGCGAGTTCAACGTCATCGGGGAGTTTGCAGCCTTCAGACGAAAAGAACTTTATACCGTTATCTTCAAAGGGATTGTGTGATGCGCTGATAACGATACCGGCAACGGCGCGTGTACTGCGCGTCAGGTAGGCGATACCGGGTGTAGGCAAAGGACCCAGTAACCTGATATCCATGCCGGCAGCGGACAGACCGGATTCCAGCGCAGACTCAAACATGTAACCGGAAATGCGTGTGTCTTTTCCAATAATTACCTTGCCGGGACCGCCACGACCCAGCACCCGGCCTGCCGCCCAACCGAGTTTCATGATGAACTCGGGATTGATAGGCCCTGTACCTACCTGCCCACGGATACCATCAGTACCAAAATATTTTCGTTGCACACTAAGTCCGGAAAACAAAAGTGAACCGTGAGATATTCACGGTTCACAGGTTATTAAGTAAAAATAAAATGCTTTTCAGTTATTTCCAGCACACAATACAATGTGTGTTTTTATAGACCTCTTATTTATGCCGGTTCTGGCGGGCCACTGGGAGCGGTGCCAGCCTGACCGGCTTTACTATCTGTTTCATCACCGCTGGCTGATTGCGGACTCCCGGGAGTATCACCATCGTTCCAGCCTTTTGGTGGTCGTGGTGTACGTCCCTGCATGATGTCGTTAATCTGCTCGGCATCAATTGTTTCATATTTCACCAGCGCCTCAGCCATCATATGCAGCTTGTCGAGATTTTCGGTCAATATCTTCTCGGCACGTGTATAGCTACGGTCGATGATGTTGCGCACTTCCTGATCGATAAGATGCGTGGTTTCATCGGAAACTTCCTTGTGCTTGGTCACTGAATGGCCAAGAAACACTTCACCATCTTCATCACTGTAACTCAGCGGCCCGAGCTTCTCCGACAAACCCCACTTGGTAACCATGCTGCGGGCAATATCGGTAGCACGTTTTATATCATTCGATGCGCCGGTGGTGACATGTTCGCGGCCGAAGATCAGCTCTTCGGCAATACGGCCACCGAACAAGCTGCATAGCTGGCTATCCAGACGTTCCTTGCTGTAACTCAGGCGATCCTCTTCCGGCAGGAACATCGTTACACCCAGCGCACGACCACGCGGGATAATGGTAACCTTGTAAACCGGATCATGTGATGGCACCGAGCGGCCAACAATCGCATGGCCGGCCTCGTGATAAGCAGTGAGTTTTTTCTCTTTCTCACCCATTACCATTGAACGGCGTTCGGCGCCCATCATGATCTTGTCCTTGGCGCGTTCAAAATCTTCCATCTCGACCAGGCTCTTGTTCGCACGCGCGGCAAACAACGCTGCTTCATTCACAAGATTGGCGAGATCAGCACCGGAGAAACCCGGCGTACCGCGGGCAATCACATTCGGATTTACATCAGTGCCCAGCGCAACCTTGCGCATATGCACCTTGATAATTTGTTCACGACCACGAATGTCCGGCAACGGCACCACTACCTGGCGATCAAAACGGCCCGGGCGTAACAGGGCCGGATCGAGAACGTCCGGACGGTTTGTCGCAGCAATCACGATAACACCTTCATTACCATCAAAGCCGTCCATTTCAACCAGCAACTGATTCAGGGTCTGTTCACGCTCATCATGACCACCGCCAAGACCGGCACCACGATGACGGCCGACCGCATCAATTTCATCAATAAAAATAATACATGGTGCATGCTTCTTGGCCTGTTCAAACATATCGCGCACACGCGAGGCACCAACGCCGACAAACATCTCGACAAAATCGGAACCTGAGATTGTAAAAAACGGCACCTTGGCTTCACCCGCAATAGCTTTCGCCAACAAGGTTTTACCGGTACCCGGCGAACCCACCATCAACACGCCACGCGGAATGCGGCCACCCAGTTTCTGGAACTTGCCCGGGTCGCGCAGAAAGTCCACCAGTTCCGCGACTTCTTCCTTGGCTTCCTCTACGCCGGCAACATCGCTGAAAGTGATCTTGACCTGATCTTCACCCAGCAAACGTGCGCGGCTCTTGCCAAACGACAACGCGCCGCGGCCACCGCCACCGCCTTGCATCTGGCGCATGAAAAAAATCCATACTGCGATCAGCAACAGCATCGGAAACCAGGAAATAAAGATTTGCGTCAACAAGCCCTGTTGAGCTGGCGGCTGGCCTTCAATGACGACGTCATGCTCCAGCAGTGTGCCAATCATGGCATCATTGCTGGTTTCCGGACTGAAGGTACGGAAACTGCTGCCGTCCTGGCGCTGGCCGTTAATTGTTTTGCCTTCAATGGACACCGTATCGACGCGGCCATTTTTAACCTCGGAAATGAACTGCGAATATTTCATTTCCTGGACGGTGTCGGGCGGTCCGAAATTACGAAAGACCATCATCAGTACGAGGGCAATAACAACCCAGAGCACCAGATTTTTTGTCATGTCGTTCAAAGTATTACCTCATGACGTAGCATTGAGTTCTTAAAATTGTGGCTGCCGGTTTAACGGATTGCCTGGAACCGGCATAGATACATATTAAATAAATGGGCTGCCAGTATTGCCGCGGGCGGCTAAAGTCATCTTGTCAGGATCAACTCAAACACACCTCATTTCATTGAATTCACTATACATTATAGCCGCGATAGCTACGACCAAGCACATAAATCTCTTTTGATGCGTCTTTGGATGCAGCAGGTTTTCGAGTCAGAACCTTGTCGAAATGTTCCCGTAAACCGGTCACATAGCCCGCCACTTCCTCACCCTGAAACAGCTTGATCAGGAAATGTCCACGCGGTACCAGTGTCAGAAATGCCATTTCGGCGAGTAAATCCGCCAATTCGCGCATATTGGCCTGATCCGTTGCCGCTATACCAGTAAGATTGGGGGCAACATCGGATATTACAAGGTCAGCACGTTGAGTTCCCAACCAGCCCAGACACTGCTCGCGCACGGCCGGATCGGTCAAATCCCCCTGAATAGAATCAGCGCCTGCAACCGGCGTCATCACCAACCGGTCTATTGCGAGCAAGCGGCCACCCGGCTGAATTCTGCGCACTGCATACTGCGACCAGCTGCCCGGCGCGGCACCGAGATCCAGCACCGTTTGCCCCGGTTTAAAAAGCTGCTCGCGCTCGTCGATTTCCTGCAACTTGAACGCCGAGCGGGCACGATAATGCTGTGCCTGTGCCTGCCGGACATATGTATCACTGGTATGCTTTTTGTACCAGCCGCGCGATCGGGACTTGGTCATGGGCAGATGATAGGCGATAGTGAATAGATGATAGAAAAAACCGGACCTGCCGGCTTAACACCCTGTTCTCTATCTTCTATTTATCCATCCTCCTACTCGTAGCGCACTTCAAGGATCTCGTATTCCACATCGCCGCCGGGCGCATTAACCACAGCCACATCACCGGCTTCCTTGCCTACCAGTGCACGCGCGATCGGCGACGTAACTGATATGAGTCCCTGATCGATATCGGCTTCCATTTCCCCAACTATCTGGTAGGTGGTCTCCTGATCCTTGTCGACATTCAGCACATCAACGGTCGAACCAAACACAACCTTGCCATTGGCATTGATTGTAGTGACGTCAATGATCTGGGCGTTTGACAATACCGCTTCGATGTCTGAAATACGGCCTTCAATGAAACTCTGTTGTTCACGGGCGGCATGGTATTCGGCATTCTCACTCAAATCACCATGTGCGCGTGCTTCAGCAATTGCTGCAATGATTTTGGGTCTGTTAACTGATTTCAGCTGGTGTAATTGTTCACGCAGCCTGGTTGCGCCACGCGCAGTCACGGGCGGCTTATTCATATCAAGCTAACTCCTTATGAAGGTCCTGCAACCGATTGACCCGGTATGAGTCTTTTTCTTTCAGTGCAAGAATAGTGGCCGTCGCACCAGCCATGGTGGTGGTATAAAACACCTGATGCTGCAGGGCGGTACGGCGGATGGTGAATGAATCGGCGATAGCCTGTTTACCTTCGGTTGTATTAATGATGAGAATAATTTCATCATTTTTCAACATGTCGACAATATGCGGCTGCCCTTCCCGCACCTTGTTGACTCCAAGGCAGGCCAGCCCGGCTTCACGCAAGGCCCGGGCAGTGCCATGAGTGGCGCAAAGACTGAATCCCAACCTGTCGAGTTCAACCGCAGCAATTTGTGCCTGGGTCTTGTCTGCATCCCGAACGCTGATAAACGCCAGTCCACCATCGCGGGGAATCGCCTGATTCGCTCCAAGCTGCGCTTTCGCATAGGCCTCACCGAAGTTGAGCCCTATGCCCATCACCTCACCGGTAGATTTCATTTCCGGTCCCAGCAGTGGATCAACACCGGGGAATTTGATAAACGGGAATACCGCTTCCTTCACGGAAAAATAATGCGGGGTAATCTGTTTCAGAAAATTCTGTTCAGCCAGTGTTTGCCCGACCATGCAACGCGCAGCAATTTTTGCCAGTGGTGTGCCGGTTGCCTTGGACACAAATGGCACTGTTCGTGACGCCCGCGGGTTGACTTCCAGTACGAAGATGGCCCCATTCTGAATCGCAAACTGCACGTTCATTAAACCGACCACATTCAAACCCTGTGCCATTTGCTTGACCTGACTGGCAAGTTCTTCCTGAACTTCATCTGAAAGACTGTGCGGCGGCAGACAACAGGCAGAATCACCGGAATGAACCCCGGCCTGTTCAATATGTTCCATTATGCCGCCAATAACAACATCCGTGCCATCGGCTATCGCATCGACATCAACTTCAATGGCGTCATTTAGAAACCGATCCAGCAACACTGGTGAATCATGCGAAACCTTGACTGCCTTGTTCATGTACTCAGTCAGATCTTCCTCACCATAAACAATTTCCATGGCCCGGCCACCGAGTACATAAGATGGCCGCACGACCAGCGGATAGCCAATCTCGGCAGCCAGTTTAATGGCCTGTTCAGCAGTGCGCGCCGTACGGTTGGGCGGCTGCTGTAATTGCAGATCGCTTAATAACTGCTGAAAGCGTTCCCGGTCTTCCGCGAGATCAATCGAATCAGGCGATGTCCCGATAATCGGCGCACCGGCCTTTTCCAGATCGCGGGCGAGCTTCAGCGGCGTCTGGCCACCATACTGCACGATGATGCCTTCAGGTTGTTCCAGATCGATAATCTCCAGCACGTCTTCGAGCGTCAACGGTTCGAAGTAGAGCCGATCCGAGGTGTCATAATCCGTGGAAACCGTTTCTGGGTTACAGTTAACCATGATGGTTTCATAACCCATGTCACGCATGGCCATTGCCGCATGCACACAGCAGTAATCAAACTCGATACCCTGACCGATACGGTTCGGGCCACCACCGAGCACCATGATCTTCTTGCGATCCGTTGGCGCGGCTTCATTCTCTTCTTCATAAGTTGAATACATATAGGCTGTTGCCGAGGCAAATTCCGCCGCGCAGGAATCCACACGCTTGTAAACCGGACGCACATTGAATTCATGCCGCAATTTGCGAACATCAACCTCATCACTGCCAAGCAACTGTGCCAGTCTGCGATCGGAAAAACCCTTGCGCTTGAGCGCGTACAAACGATCGGCATCCATGCCGGCCAGACCATCAGCACGAACCTGACCTTCTTCAATGATCAGATCATGAATCTGGGCCAGGAACCAGGGATCGACTCCGGTATGTTCATGCACCTCTTCAATACTCATGCCGAAACGGAATGCATCACCGATATACCAGAGCCGGTCTTCACGTGGTGTGCGCAAATGCTGGATAATTTTCTCCTGCGCATTTTCACTTTCTGAAGACAGCTTTTCATTGAAGCCGTCGTGATCAGTTTCCAGACCACGCATGGCCTTTTGCAATGACTCCTGGAATGTACGGCCAATCGCCATGACTTCGCCGACCGATTTCATTTGTGTGGTCAGGCGGCTGTCGGCATGCGGAAATTTTTCAAAGGTAAACCGCGGTATCTTGGTGACAATGTAATCAATGCTCGGCTCAAATGATGCCGGCGTTGCGCCACCGGTAATTTCATTGGCGAGTTCGTCCAGTGTATAACCGACGGCAAGTTTGGCCGCGACCTTGGCAATCGGGAAACCGGTCGCTTTAGAGGCCAGCGCGGACGAACGCGATACCCGCGGATTCATTTCAATGACAATTATGGAGCCATCATCCGGGTTCACAGCAAACTGCACATTCGAACCACCGGTCTCCACCCCGATTTCGCGCAACACGGCCAGCGAGGCGTCACGCATGATCTGGTATTCCTTGTCGGTCAGCGTCAATGCCGGTGCAATCGTGATCGAATCGCCAGTATGCACTCCCATAGGATCCAGATTTTCAATCGAACAGATAATGATGCAGTTGTCATTCCTGTCACGCACGACTTCCATTTCATATTCTTTCCAGCCGAGCACCGATTGCTCCAGCAGGACTTCGTGCGTAGGCGATTCCTTGATGCCGCGTTCGACAATTTCGAGAAACTCTTCCCGGTTATAGGCAATGCCGCCGCCGGAACCGCCCATCGTGAACGACGGCCGGATAATGATCGGAAAACCGATATCCGGCTGTATTTGGCGGGCTTCTTCAATACTGTGTGCAATGGCCGAATGTGGTGTGCCCAGGCCAATCCGGGTCATTGCCTGCTGAAATAACAACCGGTCTTCGGCCATATCAATGGCTTCTTTTGAAGCACCAATCAGTTGCACGTTATGCTTTGCCAGAACACCATGCTTGTCCAGCGACAGCGCGCAGTTCAGTGCCGTTTGGCCGCCCATGGTCGGCAACAGCGCATCCGGTTTTTCCTTTTCGATGATACGCTCGACAGTCTGCCATTGAATCGGCTCGATATAGGTAGCATCAGCCATCTCCGGATCGGTCATGATAGTCGCCGGGTTCGAGTTGATAAGTATCACCCGGAAACCTTCTTCACGCAGCGCCTTGCAGGCCTGCGCACCCGAGTAATCAAACTCGCACGCCTGGCCGATTACGATCGGTCCGGCACCTATTATAAGAATGGATTCTATGTCTGTTCTTTTGGGCATTGAATAAGTCAATAGTTAATAGATTATGGATAATAGGTCATGAAATTTTACTTTTAATGTTTCTTTGTAATCCACGTATCATCCTTGCAAGTTGTTGAATCAGTTCCAGCATTTCCTCAATTTCATCAAGTGATACAAAGCCAAGCCTGCTCGACAACTGCAACTGGGTTTCAACTTCAGCAAGTGAGCCCAGTGCGACAGACAAAAAATGCAAGTACTCCTTGCGTGAATCTCTTACATTACCCTCAGCAATATTTGAAGGCATGGAAATTTGCCAGATTTTCAACTTATGGTAATTACCAACGCTCATTCAAGACACTCCCTGTC
>JBBDSJ010000081.1:0-5637 GCA_040905025.1 Gammaproteobacteria bacterium | reverse complement strand
CGCATTTTTTTAAATGCTGTTTGCTCAAGCTGGCGCACCCGTTCAGCCGAAATGCCGTACTCAGCCGCCAGTTCATGTAGCGTCGCTTTGCGCTCGCCAAGCCAGCGTCGTGCAATAATAGCGCGTGACCGCTCATCGAGCCCGGTCAGTCCGGCTTGCAACAGCCCCTCATCACGCATTTCAAGCTGCGAGTTTTCAAGCGCCGCTTCCGGGCCGTCTCGCAGGTCTTCCAGGTAACTGATTGGTGCATGATGATCATCTTCGTCATCATGCCCGGATAATTCCAGGCTGCTGTCATGCGCGGCCATGCGCGTTTCCATTTCCATAACGTCATGCGCTGTCACACCGAGATCTTCGGCAACGGCCTCGACTTCTTCACGGTTAAGCCAGCCAAGTCGTTTTTTGGCCGAGCGCAAATTGAAGAACAACTTGCGTTGCGCCTTGGTGGTTGCAACTTTCACGATGCGCCAGTTGCGCAGGATGAATTCATGCATTTCCGCACGGATCCAGTGCACCGCGAATGACACCAGCCGGACGCCGACATCCGGGTCAAAACGCTTGACCGCTTTCATCAGGCCGATATTACCTTCCTGGATCAAGTCCGCTTCCTGCAAGCCATAGCCACGGTAGCCGCGGGCTACGCGGACGACGAAGCGCAGATGCGACAATACCAGTTCGCGCGCGGCGGCCAGATCGCCATGATCGCGCAGGCGTAACGCCAGCGATCGTTCCTGCTCGGCAGTTAACAGCGGCAACTGGTTGACGGCGTGGGTATACGCCTCAATAGACCCACCGGGCGCCAGTACCGGCGTCAGAACCTGCGGGTCAGAAAATGTTGGAGTCAATGCTGTGTTCATGTCTTTACGATTACGGGTTGATCAAGTTCTCAATAGGACTATTTTAGCACTCGTTTTCTTAGAGTGCTAAATTTTGCTGTGGTTCTGTCGGGCTGACGCTGCGGTGGGTGGCAGAAATTATCTTCTTCAGGGCGGCTCAATCGCCCTGATATGGCGTTGTACGGCAATCCAGGAGCCGGTCAGGCCCAGAATTACGCCGATGCCGATCAGTGTCAGCATCTGCTCGAAACTGACACCGGCCAGCCGGAAATCACTGGCATAAACGCTGGCCAATCCGCTGATCGGCCCGCGCAGAAACAAAAAGGCGGCGCTTACCAGCAGCCAGGCAAACAGGCTACCCAACAGGCCGTACCAGAAGCCGGTATACATAAAGGGTCGCTGGATGAATGGATCGGTGGCACCAAACAGCTTGTTGATTTCAATTTCAGCACGGCGGTTGTAGATTCCCAGACGAATGGTGTTGCCGATAATCAGTAGCACACCGAGGCCAAGCACACACGACAGAATCAGTACCGCGCGTTGCACGACCTCAATCATGGCCTGCAGGCGCTCCAGCCATTGCCGGTCAAAAACGGCCCGATCCACTTCCGGCAGTGATTGCAGCCTGTTCAGCAACCGATCATAGGCGGCCGCGCTGCGATCCGTTTCTGTCGGCTCCAC
This sequence comes from Gammaproteobacteria bacterium, assembly GCA_040905025.1. Lineage (GTDB taxonomy): Bacteria > Pseudomonadota > Gammaproteobacteria > Methylohalomonadales > Methylohalomonadaceae > JBBDSJ01. Next base: position 4,120 of record JBBDSJ010000081.1, on the reverse strand, counting down.
CAGCAGTACTGCCGGCAACGGATTCTGCTCCAGCGCATCGATCGATTCGGTAAAGCCGGATTGTGCCCGGAATTCAGTCAGCGCGGCTTCCGGCGTGATGTAGGTGACTGTGTCGATCTCAGCATCAGCCTGCAGTGATGCCGCCAGCGTTTCGGCGGCGGCGTTATCAGTATCCAGTTGCAGATACAACGCCAGTTCAACCCGGGTATCCCAGCTGTCTGATACCCGTTCGGCATTATGCAAGAGCAGATAAAAGCCGGCCGGCATCGCCAGTGCAATCCCGATTACCGCAACTGTCATCAGGCTGCCGACCAGATTTTTTTGTAACTGGCCAAGACTGAACAACGCTGCCTGCAGATGTTGCAGTAGCCAGATTTTGCCGTGATCAACCAGCCGCTGGCGCCAGTTACGCTCGCGCGATGCGCCGCGGTGTGCGGGCCTGACTTTAGTCATCATCGTCGTGGTAGCCCTGATCCAGCAAGCGTGCCTTGCGCAGCGTGATAATGCGCTTTTTCATGCGCCGAATCATATCGAGATCATGGCTGGCGATTAGGATGGTCACGCCAACCTGATTGAACTGCTCGAATAATTGCATGATTTCCCAGGACAATGCCGGATCCAGATTGCCGGTGGGTTCATCGGCAATTAACAGCGCCGGCCGATGTACGACAGCACGCGCGATACCGACGCGTTGCTGTTCGCCGCCCGACAAGGCGACCGGATAGGCGCGTTCCTTATGCAGCAAACCGACCTTGTCGAGGGCTGCGCGGGTACGTTTCTGGACTTCCTGATGGCGGGTGCCGGCGATAACGAGTGGTAGCGCCACGTTATCAAACACGGTGCGGTCATAAAGCAGGCGGTGATCCTGAAACATGAAACCGATATTGCGGCGAAACAACGGTACGCGCCGGCCGCGCACGCGATCCAGATTTTGCTGATTGACCAGAATCTGGCCGCGGGTATGCCGCTCAATCAGCGCAATCAAACGCAGCAGGGTGCTTTTCCCTGCGCCTGAGCGACCGGTGACAAATGCCATTGCTCCCTGTTCGATGTGGAGATTGATCTGCTTGAGTGCTTCAACGCCGCCGGGATATTGCTTGGTCACGCTGTTGAAACGAATCATCGTTCGCGACTCACACGTTATTAATCAACAGAATCGGTTAACAGGGCATCGACAAACTGCTCGGCCGAGAATGGCCGCAGATCTGTCAGGCCCTCACCGACACCGATATAACGGATCGGCAGCTGCAGACTCTGCGCCAGTGCAAACACTACACCGCCTTTGGCCGTGCCGTCGAGCTTCGTCAGCGTAATCCCGGTGAGCCCGATCAGCTGATTGAATTCACGTGCCTGCACCAGTGCATTCTGGCCGGTACCGGCATCCAGTACCAGCATGATCTCAAATGCCGGCCGTGGTTCAAACTTGTCCAGTACCCGCCGGACTTTCTGCAGTTCAGTCATCAGATGTGTCTTGGTATGCAGCCGGCCGGCGGTATCGGCGAGTACTACATCGCAACCGCGTGCCCGCGCTGAACTGATCGCATCGTAAACAACCGAAGCCGCATCACTGCCGTGGCTTTGTGCAATCACCGGCAGATTGCTGCGTTCGCCCCAGGTTTGCAGCTGTTCAATGGCCGCATGACGGAACGTATCACCGGCGGCAAGCAATACCTGATGGCCCTCAGCCTGATAGCGGGCGGCGAGTTTACCCAGAGTGGTGGTTTTGCCGGCGCCGTTGACGCCGACCATCAGCAACACAAACGGATTGCCCGGGCTGCCCTGCGGCGTGAGCGGAATACTCACCGGAGCGAGAATCTCGAGCATGGCCGTACGCAATAATTCCAGCGGCGCTTTGTCACTGCCCGCGCGGGCCTTGCCGCGCAAATTGTCGATAATGGCCGTCGTTGCATCAATACCGACATCCGCCTGTAACAGGCGTGTTTCCAGCTCTTCAAGTGTTGCATCATCCAGCGCTGTACCGGGCTTGAGCAGATCACCGACATCGGTCAGCAGCAGATCCCGGGTACGATGCAGGCTGCGGCGCAAACTGCCGAACAGGCCGTTGCCGTCAGATTTCGTTACACTGGCAGGTTCAGATGCTGATTTGCTGCGGCTTTTGAACATGGAGATCACAGGCAGTTGGAATATTTACGGGTTAATCCAGCCTGCTATTCTACCATGCTGCCTGCCGGGACCTGTGGCCGGAGTTTCTGCGCCTGGCTCATTGCGCGCGCGAACTCGGCTGGATGTCATTACTCTAAAACAGGTCTGTTTCAGCAAATCCATCAGTGGATAACTATTAATTAAGGAGTTTCCCTTGCGACGTTTGTCATTTGCGGGTTTGTTACTCGCGTTGTTTGGCGCACAACCGGTATATGCCGAAGTGCATGAATATATCCTGGACAACGGCCTCAGGCTGTTTGTTCAACAGGATCGCCGGGCACCGGTGGTGGTCTCACAGGTCTGGTACGGGGTCGGCGGCAGTTATGAACATGACGGCATCACCGGCATTTCCCACGCCCTGGAACACATGATGTTCAAGGGCACGGAAAAGTACGGTCCCGGTCAGTTCTCGCGCATCATTTCGGCGAACGGTGGCGAGGACAACGCATTCACCGGCAGCGATTACACAGCTTACTACCAGAAGCTTGAAGCCTCGCGTCTCGAGGTCAGTTTCGAACTGGAAGCCGATCGCATGCGCAACCTGACATTGCCGGAAGCCGAATTCATCAAGGAGATGGAAGTCATCAAGGAAGAGCGGCGCATGCGCACCGAAGACAATCCGCAAAGTTTTACCTATGAAACAGCGATGTCGGTGGCTTACCAGACCAGTCCGTATCGTCAGCCCATCGTCGGCTGGATGGACGATCTCGATAACATGACGCTGGCGGATATGCGTGACTGGTATGAACGCTGGTACGCGCCGAACAATGCACTGGTTGTGGTTGTTGGCGATGTGGATCCGGACGCTGTGCATGCGTTGGCAAAAAAACATTTTGGGCCGTTGCCGGCAAAGGCTGAAAAACCAAAACCGGTCGTGCGGCCCGAAGTCGAGCAGCGTGGCATCAAGCGTGTAGTCGTCAAACGACCGGCGGAATTGCCGTACCTGTATATGGCCTACAAGGTGCCGGTGTTGAAAACCGCACTGGCCGAAACCGCCGCAATTCCGGAATGGGAGCCCTATGCGCTGGAAGTTCTGGCCGGCATTCTTGATGGCGGGAAAAGCGCCCGTTTTACCCGTAACCTGATCCGCGATCAGGAAGTTGCCGCCGGTGTCAGCGCCGGCTATAACCTGTCGGCACGTTTGCCTGTCAGCACCTTTACGTTGTCCGGTACACCCGCCAATGATCACAGTGTGGCCGAACTTGAACGGGCCATTCGTGATGAGCTAAACAAGCTGCAGGAGACTCCTGTTGAAACGGAAGAACTCGAACGTGTGAAAACCCAGGTGGTCGCCAGTAATGTGTATGAACGTGACTCGGTTTTCTATCAGGCCATGCTGATCGGTCTGCTGGAAACGGTCGGCCTGTCCTGGCAGATGATCGATGACTACGTGACAAAAGTGCAGGCTGTCACGGCCGAACAGGTGCAGGCCGTGGCGAAGAAATATTTCAAGGATGACTATCTGACCGTTGCCGAACTTGAACCATTGCCTACCGATTCGCCCGGCCGCCCGGGTGCACCCGCGCCCACTACCGGAGCTGACCATGTCCATTAATATGACTAAATCAATACTGATCAGCGTGCTGCTGCTGAGTATGCCACTGGCTCAGGCCACGCCCGATATTGAGCATTGGCAAACCTCTCGTGGTATTGATGTCTATTTTGTTCAGGCCGATGAGTTGCCGATGGTTGATGTGCAACTGGTGTTTGATGCCGGCAGCGCACGCGATGGTGGTAAACTCGGTCTGGCAAATTTGACCCTGAACCTGCTCGACGATGGTGTCGCCGGTATGTCCGGCGACGAGATCAGCACGGTGTTTGAATCCGTTGGCGCACGTTATGGCGCCAGTCTGGATCAGGATATGGCCCAGTTGACACTGCGCAGTTTGACCGAGCCGGAACCGCTGGCGACGGCAGTCGATATGTTGCGCAAGGTAATGAGTCAGCCGGACTTTCC
>JBBDSJ010000080.1:0-5715 GCA_040905025.1 Gammaproteobacteria bacterium | reverse complement strand
CCAATCGTTCCCACATTTACATGCGGCTTGTTGCGTTCGAATTTTTCCTTAGACATAGCGCATCTCCGGGCTGCGAGCTAAAAACTGTATGTTGTTAGTTAAAAAAACCAGAAAGTACAAAGTTAAAAGGTTGGTAATGACTTTTAACTTTGTACTCTATACCTGTCACTTCATAATGGTGCCCATAACTGGATTCGAACCAGTGACCTCTCCCTTACCAAGGGAGTGCTCTGCCAACTGAGCTATATGGGCTTCGTTCAACAACCCCGCCGGCATCCATGCCGTCACTTGACGAATCTCCTTAACACCGGCCCGGCCATCCTGTCCGGGCGTTCGCCGGGAAATTCATCCACCGGATGAATTTCATTTTCCGGCTCACCCAACTGAGCTATATGGGCCAAATTCAGTTAAAAGCTGAAAGTGTAAAGCCAAAAGAAATAAGTCCGCATTTACTTTCAACTTTACACTTTCAGCTTTCCACTTCTCGTATGGAGCGGGTGATGGGAATCGAACCCACACCATCAGCTTGGAAGGCTGAGGTTCTACCATTGAACTACACCCGCGTAATTTGCTGGCTACGCTTACAAGGGAAATTCAAACTGGCAAATACCCATCTCTGCTGGTTCGTTCAACCTTGCCGCAATAAGCAAAAAAGCCGCAAAACCTGCGGATTTTCAGTGCGGTCACAATATTTGGTGGAGGGGGTAGGATTCGAACCTACGAAGGCATAGCCAGCAGATTTACAGTCTGCCCTCGTTGACCGCTTGAGTACCCCTCCAAAATGTAAGCCGTGCATTGTCGAAAAATCGACTCTGCGTGTCAACAAGTCCTTGCCTTATTTCCATTTTTTCCTCGAATTAACCACCTGAACGCACAACTTGACCACTACAGCCGTCCAGAATGGCGGTCGGCCGCTGCCGGCCACCCAGTGCTCCGGGCACGATATACGCCAGTTTACTGCCGAAATAGCTGCGTAATTGCTGGCGATTCAGTGCCGGCGGCTGATTGGCCGGATTCGCGCTGGTCGAAATCAGCGGGCCCGCCGCCAGACACAAGGCCTGGACCACCGGATGCGCACTGACCCTGACGGCCAGTGTCGAGTACTCACCCGTCAACCATGACGGCAATCCAGGCCGCGCCGGCAATAGCCAGGTCACCGGGCCGGGCCAGGTTGGCAGTACCCGTTCACAACTATCAACATCTGGGAAATAAACATACGGTGCCAGCTGCAGCGGCGTTGCAGCGATCAAAATCAGGCCCTTGCGCACTGAACGGCGCTTGATTTTCAATAATTGCTCAACCGGCCCGGCTGCTGGCAGGCAACCGAGGCCATACACGGCTTCCGTGGGGTAGGCAATGATATTACCCTGCACCAATGCACGGCAGGCAGTATCAAGCTGCCAGGCATGCAATCCACTCAACTGATGCGATAAATACGCCACGGCCAGTGCCCGGTCAAGCTGACTCAGGCAGTTTTCTTTTTACTGCGCCGGCCGCGACCGCGGCTGGCCGGGGCCTGCTCAAGCAGTTCACGGGCTTCCTCCAGCTCAATACTGGCGGGTTCACGATCTTTCGGCACCCGGGCATTTTTCTTGCCGTCGGTAATATAAGGTCCGTAACGGCCCTTGAGGATGGAAATGCCTTCATCCTTGAACAGCCGGATCTCTTTCTCGGCATCGAGTTTTTTCTTTTCCTCGATCAATTCCAGCGCCCGATCCAGCGTGACGGTGTAGGGATCGTCCTCTTTCAATGAAACAAATTTCTTACCGTAGCGGACATACGGGCCAAACCGGCCAATATTCGCCTCGACTTCATCGCCCTCGGCCGTCTCGCCAAGCTGACGCGGCAACTTGAACAGCGGCAATGCTTCATCCAGGGTAATCGCATCCATGCGCTGGCCGGGTCGCAGACCGGCAAATTTCGGCTTTTCTTCGTCTTCGCGCTCGCCAATCTGCACAAACGGCCCGTAGCGACCCATGCGTACGCTGACCGGGCGGCCGGATTTCGGATCAATGCCAAGTTCTCGTGCGGCCACTGCCTCCTTGCGCGTGACATTTTCTTCCTTGTCCTTGACCTGCTTGTCAAAGTTTTTCCAGAATTGCTCCAGCACCGGGATCCAGTCCTGCTCACCGCGTGCAATCGAATCCAGTTCATCCTCGAGTTTCGCAGTGAAATCGTAGTCGACGTAGGTCTTGAAATGTTCGGTCAGAAACTTGTTAACAATGCGACCGACATCAGTGGGAATGAAGCGCTTCTTGTCGAGCTCGACATATTCACGCTGCAACAATGTTGAAATAATACTCGCGTATGTCGACGGTCGGCCAATACCATGCTCTTCCAGCGCCTTGACCAGACTGGCTTCCGAGTAGCGTGGCGGTGGTTCGGTGAAATGCTGCTCGGCACGGATTTCCTGCAGGCCCGGTTTGTCGCCCTGTACCAGTGGCGGCAGGGTACGATCGTCGGATTCGGCCTTGGCATCATCCTGATCTTCCTGATACACGGCGATAAAGCCCGGGTCGACAATCGTTGAGCCATTGGCGCGGAAAACATTGCCATCACCACAGGCAAGATCGACGGCAACGGTATCAATCGTCGCATGGCTCATCTGACACGCGACCGCCCGCTTCCAGATCAATTCATACAGCTTGAACTGATCATCGCTGAGGCTCGCCTTGATCTGCTTTGGTTCGCGGGTAACATCCGTTGGCCGGATAGCTTCATGAGCTTCCTGGGCGTTTTTCGCCGAGGTCTTGAACACACGCGGTTCTTTCGGCACTGCCTTTTTGCCATACTGCTGTTCAATATAGGCACGTAATGAACTGATAGCTTCATCCGCCAGGTTTACCGAGTCGGTACGCATGTAGGTGATCAGGCCTGCCGCACCCTCGCCAATATCAATGCCTTCATATAGCTGTTGTGCCGTACGCATGGTGCGCTGCGCAGTAAAACCTATCTTGCGGGAAGCTTCCTGCTGCATGGTGGATGTAATAAACGGTGGTGCCGGCTGCCGCCGCCGTTGCTTCTTGTCAACCTTGACAACTTCAAGCGCCTTGTCCTTTTTACTTGACTGCGCGGCTTGCAACAGTGCGTCACGGGCAGCATTCGCCTGTTTGGTATTATTGATCGTGAATTGCTTGAGTTTTTCGTCCTGAAAATGTGTCAGCCTGGCATTGAACGCCGCACCATCATGTTCGAGATCCGCTTCAATGGTCCAGTATTCACGTGGTTTGAATGCGTCAATCTCGGCTTCGCGTTCGGCAATCATGCGCAGGGCCGGACTCTGCACCCGACCGGCGGACAAGCCGCGGCGGATTTTTTTCCATAGCAGCGGCGATAAATTAAAACCGACCAGATAGTCGAGTGCCCGGCGTGCCTGTTGCGCATCAATCAAATCATTTGATAAACCGCGCGGGTGCGAAATTGCATCCTGAATGGCAGTTTTCGTGACTTCGTGGAAAACCACACGATGTACTTCCTTGCCATCCAGCACACCACGTTCCTTCAATAATTCATACAAATGCCAGGAAATGGCTTCGCCTTCACGATCAGGGTCAGTGGCAAGCAATAACTGATCGGCTTTCTTCAGCGATTTGACGATTGCATCAACATGTTTGGAATTGCGTTCGATCACCTGATATTTCATTTTGAAATTGTCATCAGGATCAACGGCGCCGGTCTTTGGCAACAAATCACGGACATGACCGTACGAGGCAAGGATATCGAAGTCCTTGCCCAGATATTGTTTCAATGTCTTCGCCTTCGCTGGCGATTCAACGACAACGAGCGTCTTACTCATCTTTCGAGAAAATTTCTTCTGTTTATGGTTTGTAGCAGATTGCAGTGCTGTCACGCCAGTAGCAGCGGCATCACAGCAAGGCAGCGCGGCTGTTCAGTGGAGACTGGCGTTGAATTCTTCCATTACAATGTCTTCTACCCAGGTAAAAGCAGCTTCCTTGCCGGGTTGATTAAACAACACCATCAGAACGACCCATTTCAGTTGTTGCAGTTCAATGTCGTCAGTTTCAAGCGCCATGAGGCGATCAATCACGAGTTCGCGATCATTGCCGTCAAGTACACCGATTTGTTCCAAGAACAATAAATAGCCGTAGCATTCAGTATCGAGCTTGTTCGATTCGTCTTCCGAAAGGATCCGCATCGATGGATGCTGGCTCAGCACCGGTAATGTGATGCCTTCTTTCTGCATGGCCAGACCTTCGAGCCAGTCAAAGGCTTTGCTGACCTGATGATCGCCGAAACCGGCCTCTTTCAGCTCAAGCCGGAGTGCATCTTCGTCAGGGGAAAACTCCACATCATCTTCAATATAATTGTCAAACAGATACATGAGAACGTCTAACACGGTTTCTTTCATGTGTTATCTCGGTCGGAGGCGGGAGTAGGTGCCGCCTGGTTGCGAAGTCACCAACCCGCGCAGTTCAAGTATTAACAGCATGGAGGAAACAGCATCAGCCGTCAATCCACTCCGGGCGACCAATACATCCACCGAACTCGGCGCATCATCCATCAGCGCATACAATTCGGCATATTCAGGCCCGGGCAAATCAGCTGGTTCTGTAGTCTCTGCAGCTGGTTGCGAAGCTAACTGGAAACCCAGTAACGGCACGAGTTCTTCAGTAATATCGCGGGCAGTTTCGACCAGTTTCGCGCCCTGCCGAATCAGGGCATGGCAACCACGGGCTGTCGGACTGTGAATTGAGCCCGGGATTGCGAAAACTTCCCGATTCTGTTCCAGCGCCAGGCGGGCAGTAATCAATGAACCACTGCGCTGTGCCGCCTCAACCACCAGGACCCCCAGGCTCAAGCCGCTGATAATACGGTTACGCCGGGGAAAATGCCGGGCCAATGGCGGTGTTCCCGGCGGAAATTCGCTCACCAGCGCCCCGTTTGCCGCTATATCATCGGCCAGCGCGCGATGCCGCTGCGGATAGACACGATCCAGGCCGCAACCGGTCACCGCCAGTGTCTTGAACTGATGGCCGGCCTGCAAGGCACCCTGATGTGCAGCCGCATCGATACCGGTCGCAAGTCCGCTGCTAATCGTTAACCCTGCGCGGGCCAGACTGGCGGCGAAATCGGCAGCTGTTTCCATGCCACTGACAGTGGGATTGCGGCTACCGACAATACCCAGTTGCGGTTGGCTCAAGGTGGCCAGTTCACCACGCACAAACAGTAATAGTGGCGGGTCATGAATTTCCTGCAATAACACCGGGTAGTTGCTGTCAGCGAGTGTCAACAAATGCTGATGCGGATGTTCAGCCCAGGCCTGGGCACGATCTACCCCGGCCCAATCCGGGTTTTTCAGTGATTTTATTACCTGTGCACTGACACCAGCCTGTTGCAGTTGACTATCCGGCAATGACCGGATATCACCGATATTACCGACTTCCGGAGCCAGCCGGCTCAGTGTCTGCGGTCCAAATCCAGGGGTAAGTGCCAGCGCCAGAAACTGGCGTTGTTGCTCGTTGCTGAAGTTACGCAGTAAGCAGGGAAGTAGTGGTGGCCTGTCCATGGCTGGCTTGATTGATCACTCCGTGAATATTAAGGAAGCTCTGAATAATTCCACCCTGGAATTCTCAGAGCACGAGCAGTGCTACATGGATGTAGCGGTTACGTAGCAAAGGACGCAATTCCGGAAATATCATTTTCAGAATTCTTCATTTTTCAATTATTCAAGTAATTCAAAAATGGCGGCACTTC
>JBBDSJ010000079.1:0-1022 GCA_040905025.1 Gammaproteobacteria bacterium | reverse complement strand
ATCATGCCGGTTATGCAGAAGGTCGGTATGCTTTTCTATTCTTTTATACCAAATGCATAGCCTGCCTTAAAATCGGGAGGTATTAATATGCAACGAAGAGATTTCCTAAAGAAAACAGGTTTGCTACTCGGAGCGGTTCCTGCGATGAGTGCAATACCATCAGTTTCAGCAACACAAAAGAAAACCGGGGAACACTATGACCCTTCAAACTGGGCAGATGTTCGCGGCCAGTTTGCGCTGACCCCTTCTCATGTTCACATGGCCAGCTTTCTGCTCGCTAGTCATCCCCGGCCGGTTGCAGAAGCAATTGAAAGGCACCGGCGGGCATTTGATGAAGACCCTGTAACCTACTGGGAAGATCATTTTATGACAGCGGGTGCAAATGTCCAGGCAGCAGCCGCTGAATATCTTGGTGCCAATCCGGGCCACATAGCGCTTACCGATAGTACCACGATGGGCCTTGGCCTTGTGTATGGAGCCCTGCAACTCAGGCCCGGCCAGGAGATTCTAACTACCCCGCACGATCACTATGCAACTATCAAATCGCTGAGTTTGCGGGCTGAACGGACAGGAGCCACCATCCGCGAAGTTGCACTCTACAACGATCCCGCAGAGACATCTGTGGATTCTGTGGTTAGCCGTATGATCGATTCCATTTCTGATCAAACCCGTGTACTTGCAGTTACGTGGGTACACTCCTCAACAGGTGTAAAACTGCCTGTTTCAGCTATGTCGGAGGCCCTGAATGAAATAAATTCCACGCGCAATCCAGACGATCGTATTCTTTTTTGTGTGGATGGCGTCCATGGCCTTGGTATCGAAAACATTACAATGGATGAATTGGGCTGCGATTTTTTTATTGCGGGCACACATAAATGGATATTCGGCCCACGCGGAACCGGAATTATCTGGGGAAGTGAAGCCGGATGGGATGCCCTGGATCCGATTATCCCCAGTTTCGGCCCCAGTGTGGGAGTTTGGCTCGGATTCCTCCCGCCCGACTCGCCCCTTGTAACACCCGG
>JBBDSJ010000078.1:0-1029 GCA_040905025.1 Gammaproteobacteria bacterium | reverse complement strand
ACAAACAAATCTAGAGATGTTTTATCACGCTGCGGGTGTATTCGTCAGTGGAGGCAGTGCCGCCGAGATCACCGGTGCGGACACCATCGGCCAGGGTGTTGCGAATGGCGTTTCGCAACCGGTCGGCATGTTCATGATAATTAACATGATCCAGCATCATGGCAGCAGCCAGCATAATCGCCGTCGGATTGGCCTTGCCCTGACCGGCAATGTCCGGGGCGGTACCGTGTACAGCTTCAAATATCGCCGCTGACAGACCGATATTGCCACCGGGAGCAAGTCCCAGACCGCCAACAAGACCGGCGATTTCATCAGACAGAATATCGCCAAACATGTTGGTTGTCATAATGACATCGAACTGCGATGGATTAAGTACCAGTTGCATGGCACAGTTATCGACGATACGTTCTTCAATAATCAGCTTGTCTTTATATTCCTGGCCAATTTCCTGTGACGTTTCCAGAAACAACCCGGTCAGACATTTAAGAATATTCGCCTTGTGCACGATAGTGACTTTTTTGCGGTTATGTTTTACCGCATATTCAAATGCAGCACGGGCAAAGCGGCGGCAACCCGAGCGGGTGATAATGCCGGACGCTTCGGCGACAGCATGCGGGTCATCATCAATTGGAATGTAATGCTCAACACCGACATAAAGACCTTCGGTATTTTCACGTATTAATATGAGATCGATGTCTTCGTAGCGGCCACCCGGAACATAGGTTTTGGCTGGACGAATATTGGCGTAGAGTTTGAACTGTTCCCGCAATCTTACTGTTGCAGAACGAAAGCCACTGCCCACCGGCGTTTCCAGTGGCGCTTTCAACGCCAGTTTGGTGGCATGGATGCTGTCCAGCGTAGGCTGTGGAAGCGGATCGCCGAATTCTTCGATCGCGTTAACACCGGCTTTATGACGCTGCCAGACAAACGGTGCCTTGAGAGCATCAAGTACTGCAACAGTCGCGACCAGAATCTCCGGGCCGATACCATCACCTTCAATCAATGTAGCGGGAATGGGCGTAGTAATGG
>JBBDSJ010000077.1:3499-6126 GCA_040905025.1 Gammaproteobacteria bacterium | reverse complement strand
ATCATCGTTCTGCCGGATACGTTGCACCGAATAACGCGGTGTTTCCATATCAATGTTCGGAATGAGAATAATGCCTACAGCAGTACGCTGCTCAATTTCATGCAGGCTGATGCGTTTTTCATTCAACAGGAAAGTGGCCACATCGACGGGTAACTGGGCAACAACTTTTGCAGTGTTCTCTTTCATTGATTCTTCTTCGATCAGACGAAGGACTGACAACGATAATGATTCAACTCCGCGTATATGGCCGGTGCCATCACAGCGCGGGCAAACAATATGGCTGGATTCACCAAGCGAGGGCCGTAACCGCTGGCGTGACATTTCCAGTAATCCAAAACGGGAAATGCGATTAACCTGAACCCGCGCACGATCATCATGCACGCTGTCACGCATCTTGTTTTCAACTTCACGCTGGTTACGTGGATTCATCATGTCGATAAAATCAATCACGATCAGTCCGCCGATATCACGCAGACGTAACTGGCGGGCAATTTCTTCAGCTGCTTCGAGGTTGGTATTCAATGCCGTGTCCTCGATATCACTGCCTGCCGTTGAACGGGCAGAGTTGATATCGATCGAAATCAACGCTTCGGTGTGATCAATAATGACGGCGCCACCGGATGGCAGGGTAACCTCGCGTGAGAATGCCGACTCAATCTGGTTCTCAACCTGATAACGGGTAAACAGGGGTTCGCGATCATCGTACAGCTTCAACTTGCTGAGATTCTGCGGCATCACCTGCTGCATGAAATCCCGCGCACGGTCATAGACTTCAGTATTATCAATCAGGATCTCATTGATGTCCTGGCGCAGGTAATCACGGATCGCACGAATAATAACTTCGCTTTCGCGATAGATCAGGAAGGGTGCTGCACGTTCCCTGGTGGCTGTCTCAATCGCAGACCAGACACGTAACAGATAGTCCAGATCCCATTGCAGTTCTTCGCCTGACTTGCCAACGCCTGCAGTACGCAGAATCAACCCCATACCTTCGGGAATTTCCAGTGAACTCATTGCTTCACGGGCTTCGGCGCGATCATCGCCTTCAATCTGACGGGATACACCACCGGCACGGGGGTTGTTGGGCATGAGCACGAGGTAACGGCCAGCCAGACTGACAAATGTAGTCAGTGCCGCGCCTTTATTGCCGCGCTCGGGCTTTTCAACCTGGATAATGAGTTCCTGACCGACCTGAAGGTGATCCTTGACATTGAAACGACCCTTGATCGCGTCTTCATCAAACAGCGAGCGGGCTATTTCCTTGAATGGCAGGAAACCATGGCGTTCAGCGCCAAAATCTACAAACGCCGCTTCAAGACTGGGCTCAATGCGGACGACTTTGCATTTGTAAACGTTGGATTTGGTCTGTTCGCGACTACTCGACTCGATATCGAGATCGTACAGCCGTTGGCCATCGACGAGGGCGACGCGCAGCTCTTCCGGCTGCGTCGCATTGATCAGCATTCTTTTCATGTATTAATACCTGCAAAGCGCTCGACCAGCGAACAACCGGTATTACGTCATACAGCAGGGCGATGATGTAACCAATTGCAGCCATGGGAGCGCTCTTTAAAAAATATCATTCATTTACAAGGGGCGAACGATAGTTGAACCCTTTCAACCCGTGATTCAAGGACAGCACGGGGTGATTGTATTTGTTACGTCAACTGACTCATGCCGTGATAGCGTGAATCGGCTGTTGCTTGCCGGGTTGTCAGCCACGGCTGTACAAAATCTGCTACCTGATTGTGGCCTGTGTTGCCGGGCCGGGCCCGCAGCAGGCTGGATTTTTACTTGACCAGGCTGCAGTATTTTCAGGGACTTCATCTACCCAAAAATTGCCAGCAACCCGGCAAAGCCAATACGTATTATCATCCGCCGTCAAAATATCTCAATAGATTTTCTTAGAGATATAGCATAACACATTGATTATTAAACCAATTATCAATGTGGTTAGCCGCCGGCAAAATGCCTGTTTAACGCATTTGACACTATAGCAGTGATACCATAACGCGGCAATCAAACAGCGAAAACTGTATTCTTGCAACCTGACTCCAGCCAAACCGCACAAAATGAATTCGTCTGCCAGACCCCCGTCACAACAAAAAACAATGGTCGAAATCGTTGCCGTGAGCAGCGATGAAAGCGGGCGGCGGCTGGACAATTTCCTGAATAGCCGCCTGCATGGACTGCCCCGGGCACGTCTTTACCAGATGTTGCGCAAGGGTGAAGTCCGCGTAAATGGCGGCCGGGTGAAGCAGGATTACCGCCTGCAGACCGGCGACAAGGTGCGAATTCCACCGGTCTGGCTGGAACCGCCGGGCGAGACAGCCAGTATCAGCCCGGCGAGTATTGAGCGTTTGCGCCAGAAAATTTTACATGAAGATTCGCATTTACTGGTCTTGAACAAGCCTGCCGGTATGGCAGTGCATAGCGGCAGCGGGATCGCTTACGGGGTCATTGATATTATGCGGGCGGCACGGCCTGATATAGAACGGCTGGAGCTGGTGCACAGGCTGGATCGTGAAACATCCGGTTGCCTGCTGTTGGCCAAGGACGCGGTCACATTACGACGTCTGCATGACGAATTCCGTGCCGGCAGCATCCACAAACATTACACTGCACTG
>JBBDSJ010000077.1:0-3399 GCA_040905025.1 Gammaproteobacteria bacterium | reverse complement strand
TTAACACAATTGGCGCAGACTTACAGCCAGACCTGGCTGGCAGCGACAGCAGCAGCGCCAATATCGCTATTTGCTGATGCCGAAACAACCTTGATGCAGTTAAGTGAATCCGGTTATCTGCTGGCCGTTGCTACCGGCAAAAGCCGTCGTGGTCTGGATCGGGCGCTGCGTGCCGCCGGTCTGGAAAGAGTTTTCAGCGGTTTACGTACGGCCGATGAGACTGCTTCAAAACCGCATCCGGCGATGCTGGAAGAATTACTACAGGAATTCGAGTTGCCTGCTTCAGCCGCGTTGATGATCGGGGACAGTGAATACGACGTCCAGATGGCCATGGCGGCAGGTGTTGATGCTGTTGGTGTCGCCAGCGGCGTACATTCGCCCGGCCGTTTGCTAGAATGTGGTGCGCTGGCCTGTCTGGATTCCATAACCGGATTACCGGTCTGGCTGGGCAGTCTAGGTACAAGTAAGCGGTACTATGCGAATTCACATTGATATGATTTTTACACCGAATGCCTGCCGGCTTTTCCTGAGCAGCGGCATCTTAAACCTGAGTATATATGTAACATGACTGACGAACTTACCGGCGCAACTGCTGGCAACCAGACCAATTCAGCGAGGGCTGACAACACCAACACTGAATGGGAGCGCAACCTCATTTCACGACTGGCGATGGCATCGCTGACGGAACAACGTAGTGCGCGCCGCTGGAGCATTTTCTTTCGCAGCCTGCTGGCTTTGTACCTGCTTGTTTTGTTATTGCTGTACTTGCCCGGCAGCACCTGGGAGGCGACAAGCATGAGCGCCAAGGGCCACACGGCACTGGTAGATGTGAATGGTGTTATCAGTGCCGATTCATCAGCCAGCGCCGATAATGTTGTCACGGCACTGCGCCGGGCTTTCAAGGACAAGAATACCCGCGGTGTGGTTATACGGATTAACAGTCCGGGTGGCAGTCCGGTACAGGCCGGCTATATTCATGATGAAATTCTCCGCCTGCGCGAAAAGCATCCTGAACTACCCTTGTACGCAGTGATTACCGATACCTGTGCATCAGGGGGCTATTACATTGCGGCGGCAGCGGATCAGATCTATGCCAATCGTGCCAGTGTTGTCGGCTCAATTGGTGTTATTTACGCAGGTTTTGGTTTTGTTGATGCGCTGGACAAACTCGGTGTTGAACGGCGTTTGTTAACGGCAGGTGAAAACAAGGGGCTAATGGATCCTTTCTCGCCACTGCAACAGGATGATGTTGAACATTTGCAGTCACTGCTAAAGGATATTCACGGTCAGTTTATCGACATCGTCAAGGACGGCCGCGGTGACCGGCTCGTAGACAGCGATGATTTGTTTACCGGTCTGGTCTGGACAGGCGAGCAGAGTCTGGAGTTGGGACTGGTGGATGCACTCGGTAGTGCCAGTTATGTTGCCCGTGAAATCATCGGCATTGAAGAGATTGTCGACTACACTGTGCGGGAAAATTATCTGGATCGTTTTGCCCGTTCGCTGGGTAGTGCCATGGCGAATACTTTGAACAAGGCACTGGAGTTACGCTAATAACGCAGGAATTTCAGGGTAATGTAATCCCTTCAGCACGCAACAGATGACCAAGCTCAATCAATGGTAAGCCGATCAGCGCAGACGGGTCAGATCCTGACATCGACTCTACAAGTGTGATGCCCAAAGCTTCCGAGCGGAAACTGCCGGCACAATTCAGGGGCTGTTCACGTTCCACATAGCGCCGGATTTCGGCATCACTGTAATCACGAAAACGCACCTCGAAAACCACGAGCCGGACATGTTCCCGGCCGGTTTCGGTGTTCAGCAGGCACAGACCGGTCATGAATTCCAGACAGTGGCCGCGCATTTGTTGTAGCTGCGAGATTGCACGTTCAGTAGTACCCGGTTTGCCAAATATAACGTTATTGACCACGGCAACCTGATCAGAGCCGATAACGAGGCTTGCTGTTGTACATTGCTGGCCGACTGCAGCGGCCTTGGCGACAGCCAGACGCTGCACCAGGGCAGTTGGCAGTTCACCTGTTAGTGGCGTTTCATCGATTGCCGGACTCTCACAACGAAACGGCAGTTCGAGTTGTTCGAGCAGTTTTTGCCGGTAAGGTGAGGATGAAGCCAGTACGAGTTCGGGAGTAGCCATCAAGCAAGCTGCCTGGAAGGAAAATCAAGGCGCACATTAGACGGAAATTAGTGGTTAACGTCAAACTTTAAGCCCTTGCTGGCACTGAATTTTTTTGACACTCCGGCAGCCCCGGATTACTATTGCCCGCCTGATGCGACCCGCGCCGCCGCAGCTTCTCGATATTTCGCGCCTTGTAAAGCAAGGTGCTGAATTACATGGGTTTTTTTCGATTGCGGAATTGCCGCGCCTGCGCGATGCATTATATGATGACAGTGGGCAGGTTGATTACCGGCTTGAATTTAGTCGCCATGCCGACGGTTTTGAGCAAATTACCGGGCAATATCATGCTGATGTGATGGTGACTTGCCAGCGCTGCATGCAGCCGATGGCGGTTGAGCTGGGTACTGATATACGCCTTGTCGTGGTCGCTGCTGACACCCGGGCACAGCAATTGCCTGAGGATTTTGAACCGTTACAGCAGACGACAGCGGCACCGGATCTGGTAACGTTGATCGAAGATGAGGTCTTGCTGGCATTGCCATTTGCGCCGTTGCACAGGGCGGAAGATTGCAAGGCGGTAGCTGCAGAGTCAGCACATACGCCGGATGCTGAATCAGGCGCCCCGCGCCAGCAACCGTTCGCAGAACTGGACAAACTTTTGCAGTCTGCAAAAAAATCTGCTGGCAAGGATTGAATGGTTATATCGAAAGCCCAACAGTGGCTTCGAGATCTGAATTTTACTGGAGAGACATTAAAATGGCCGTACAAAAAAATCGTAAAACACCATCACGCCGTGACATGCGTCGCTCGCATGATGCCCTGACGTCACCGGCTCTGAGTATTGACCCGAGCAGCGGCGAAGTGCATCGCCGTCATCACATCACGGCTGACGGCTTCTATCGTGGCCGTAAGGTGCTGGAAACCGAGACTGAAGAGAGTCTGGACTGAATCTGCGGTCTGACAATCTGACGATTGTCTGCCACAGGTTCGCCAGTCAGTGTAGTCGTCTGGCCGCCGGGATGATCTATCCGCAGTCAGGTCAATACCATTGCTGACCGGTTCCTTCAAATGAACAGTGATTACCCCGTTCCGGGTTATTGTATTTTCAATAGCATTCAGGCTTTCGGTTCAGTGAGCCTATAAACCACTCTCATGGAAACTGACAGCGCTCAACCACTTCAGGTGGTAACCAACGCACTGCCGCCTGTCGTGGCGCTTGATGCCATGGGCGGTGATAAAGGTCCGGATGAAATCGTGCCGGC
>JBBDSJ010000076.1:0-1047 GCA_040905025.1 Gammaproteobacteria bacterium | reverse complement strand
CTGTCAGCAAAGAGGCGATATTGTAGCGATGCCGGGGCGTCTGTCAATAACCTGTCACGTTATTTAAGTTTTAGAATTATCAGGATTTTTCCACCAGTTTCGGCCAGGCAGAGTGCAGATACTGAAACATTGATATAAGTGTCAGAATTGCTGAGATATAGAGTAAAACCATGCCGATTTGGTAGATTGGCAGGCCAAACAGGGATTCCTGAAAAGTCAGCAACAGTAATGCCACCATTTGTGCGGTTGTCTTGATTTTACCAAGAATCGATACCGCGACTTTGCTGCGTGCGCCGAGTTCGGCCATCCATTCGCGTAAAGCCGAGACGGTGATTTCCCGGCCGATAATTACTGCCGCCGGCAATGCCAGCCAGATATTCGGGTCGCGCTGCACCAGTAAGATCAACACCACGGCCACCATGAGCTTGTCCGCAACCGGGTCAAGAAAAGCGCCGAGTTTCGAGATCTGGTTCAATCGGCGCGCCAGGTAGCCGTCCAGCCAGTCGGTCAGTGCCGCCAGTGCAAAAATCAGCGTTGCCGCAAGATAGCGCCATTCCACCGGCAAATAAAATATCACGACGAAGACCGGAATCAGCGCTATGCGCAACAGGGTCAGGGAATTAGGGATGTTCATGTTGTTATTCATTGGTTTTATTCGCGGCTGCCATGCAAGGCATCATAAATCCGTTGTGCAAGGCTCGCATTAATCCCCGGCACCTTGGCAATCTCGCTGGCGCCGGCACGCTGTACGCCTTGCATCCCGCCAAAATAGCGAATCAATTGCTGACGGCGTTTTGTACCGACGCCCTCAATGTGTTCCAGTTGTGAGATTGTACGCGTCTTGCCCCGCCGTTGCCGATGGCCGGTGATGGCAAACCGGTGCGCTTCATCACGAATATGCTGAACAAGATGCAATGCCGGTGAATCGGCCGGCAGGTTTTTCTCACGCATGGTGTCGGCAATAATCAGCGTCTCCAGCCCCGGCTTGCGTGATGTGCCTTTTGCTACACCCAGAACGAATATGCCAGTGACCTGCAGTTCTTCCAG
>JBBDSJ010000075.1:5357-6160 GCA_040905025.1 Gammaproteobacteria bacterium | reverse complement strand
AGCTGCTGCACTTCAGCGTGCCGAATCACGGCAAGCTGTGGAAGAGCCTGATGACTGCCCATCTGGGTAACTATCAGGCGCTGGAACAGCGGTTGGGAGCAAAGCACCGATGATCAAGCGGACGCGATTTGATCACGAAACCCGGAAAACCGCCGAGCCGTGCCGCTCGCTGAGCCGGTCTGTCCCGATTCGTTTCGCGAATCGATCTGCCTCTATTCATTGCATCTATTCTGTGACGTAAGTCGCAATTTCAGAGAGCTTGGCATGGCGAAAGCATGAACCCGTGATCTGGTCCCTCGCCTAATACACAACAATCTCCAAAATTTCCACAGCATAGAAAAGCGCAGCTGCGACAGCATATCGCGCATTAAAGAGAAATGGAGCTTCGAATGGAACTTGCGGTCTCATGTCCCTGAGCGCAATCACACGCCAATTGATAGTGCTTGCGTCGCTGTTGCTGGCAAATACGGCCGTTGCGGCGAATCTGAGTGGAATCGTGTTCGGCGATTCGACACCACTTCAAGGTGCTCAGGTCAACTTGTACGATCAATCAGGCACTTCCATTCTGTCACAAGAGACAGATGCTTCCGGTGCCTACCAGTTCAGCTCCCTAGCTGCCGGCACCTACTTCGTGAACGTAGACCCGCCTGAGAATAGTCCCTATGAGAGCTCGAGTCTCAGGCAAGTTGATATCTCAATCGAAGACGTATCACTTGACTTCGTCTTGGTAGCTCCGGCCTGGACACTGAGCGGTTACATACGTGACCGGGAAGGTCGGCCGATTGATGGTCTGGGGTTGTTGT
>JBBDSJ010000075.1:0-5257 GCA_040905025.1 Gammaproteobacteria bacterium | reverse complement strand
CTGGAAACTTCACGATGGCATTGCTGCAACGAGATGAATACTCTATTCCCATAACACCTCCGGATGACCGCCCTGACCTGGCAGTAACGACGGTACCCCTTTCGGTATCTTCGGACATGACACAGGACTTGACGCTTGGCAATGCAAGTGTATTAAGCGGTTACATACGTGACCGGGAAGGTCGGCCGATTGATGGTCTGGGGTTGTTGTTTTACTCGCAGCAGCAGGTTGGCGGTGCAGATCTTGGATACGACGTTGTAACGGATGAAGATGGATACTACGAAGTCGGACTAGGCGTTGGGGAATACAAAATACGGCCCTATCAGAATCGTGGTTCGACGTATCCGGGTTTTCCGAACCATGTTGAAGTCCAATACATGGTCGAGAATCTCGTAGTCACCTCGGATATGAGCCAGGATTACACGATGCCCTTTTACATCGTGACCGGCAAGGTTATCGATAGCAACGGTGTTGCTGTTCCTGGTGCGCAAATACGCTTCGACCAATCGTGGAGCGATCCGAACTTTCAGGGCGGGTACAGCCGCGTGTTTCACGATAAGTACTCGGATGCCGCTGGAAACTTCACGATGGCATTGCTGCAACGAGATGAATACTCTATTCCCATAACGCCTCCAACCGACAGTGGCTTCTCGGTAACCACGATTACCGGATTCTCAATCTCTTCCGATAAGGAATTGGATGTCATCCTAGTCATTAAGGACACTGAGGCGCCACAAATCCTGTCTGGTCCGGTAGTCCGAGACGTAACGGACACGTCTGCAATCATAGAATGGGAAACTGACGAACCGTCGACCAGTATGGTCGATATCGATGGTGCAATACTGACCGATGAAGTACTCGTTACACATCACGAAATCGCCGTGGGAAACTTGTCAGCCGCTACAGAGTATTCGGTATCAGTGTCTTCGACAGACGGACGGGGTAATGGACCGGTTTCCGCCAGCACAACATTCCGCACGCTAACTACGCCGGATACTCGGTCTCCGACTTTCGTGGACGGTCCGGTCATTGTCAATATCACACATGACCGTGCCACCGTAGTTTTCGAGGCCGATGAGCCGGTTATAGCTTCGATATCGCTTTACCGAGGTGGTATTTTTGTCCGCGAAGTCTTAACAGAATCGAACCACGAACACGATGTTGTCCTTGATGGTTTGCTCGCCGAGACCTTGTACGATGTCATCGTCGTACTTACAGACTCAGCGAACAACGGCCCTACGGTAAGTGCACCGCTCGAGTTTACGACACTTGCATTCCCAGACACCGCCGCACCGATTGTTATGACTGGCCCGCACATTACTGACATATCGACGACCGGCGCTACCGTGACCTGGACAACCAATGAACCGGCCAACAGTGGCGTCTCTTATAACGATGGTGTCGCTTATGGGGTTATCACGAGCGAGGACTTTGTGACGGAGCATCAGATTACGCTGAACAGCTTAACACCGCAGACACTCTATTACGTCACGGTTTCCTCCAAAGACGTGCGTGGCAACGGGCCGACGTTATCCGAGGTTGTCAGTTTCAAAACTCTGGCGCTACAGGATATCAATGCACCGACAATTATTGGCTCGCCGCTCGTGCACGAAGTGAATCATCAAATGGCGTTGATTAAATGGCAGACAGACGAGCGCTCCGACTCCGTTGTCTTGTTTGGATTGACACCGACTGAGCTCATCTACGAAGCGGCGAAGTCTACGTTGACCACGCAGCACTCCGTGCCTGTAAATCACCTGAATCCGGCCACGCGCTATTACTTTGCGGTTCAGTCGACCGACTCAGATAATAACACCGTACTTAGCGTGACGGGGTCATTCATAACGCGCTCAAACAATCCACATGCTGGCATCGAATTCGCTGTACCGCCATACGTTGTCGATACGACAGATACCACACTTACTGTGTACTGGATGACGCATCAAAGCGCCGACAGTTTATTGCAGTGCACGGATAGCAGCGACGTGGTTTTACAGGTTGCCGATGGCAAGAGGAAAAAGGACCATCAGCTCACTTTGACCGGACTACTGCCAGGTGAAGTTTACAATTGTGTGGCGACGTCTTCGGATCAGCACGGCAATAGTGCGCAGATGGGTGTCGGGGATACGCCGGCCGGTAGCCCGAATGCTGGCAAAAGCGGGCCATTCTATGCTTATGCGACGACAAACCCGATCCTCACGGATTCGATTCCAGATGAAGCTTCGCCAGTGGTGACCGCTGCACCGCATCTAAGTTATATCAGTGCAAACACCGCGATAATCAATTGGTCGACAAACGAAATGACCGATGCATTGCTTCGTTACTGGGCGGATGGCAGTAGCGATGTACAGCAGGTTGGACGTTCGAGTTTTGCGGTGGATCACCAGCTAACATTCAACGAGCTAACGGCTAACACGCTTTATCATGTCGAGCTTGTTTCTGAAGATTCCAGCGGCAATCGGCTGACGCTCGAGGGGATCAGTTTTTTAACCGAAGGGTCGCCTGATACTAATCCGCCGTCTTTCGCTACAACCCCCGAAGTCGATAATTTTCTACCTGGCAAAGCTCGCCTCATTTTCACTACCGATGAGATGACTCAGATACAAGTTCGGTACGGCCTGAGCACTGGATCGACAGATTGGCTGTTGGGTGACGAACGGTTCTCTGCAGTACATTCTTTCGAGGTAGTGTCACTGGAACCCGGTCGTGGCTACACGTTCGAGGTCGATATCATTGATCCGTCCGGAAATCGAACTACCAGTTCTCTGCTGGCCATGGCTGTTGGTGGTGATAGCGATGGTGACGGCATGCCGGATGATTATGAAACGGCTAACGGACTGGACCCGAACGACCCTTCAGATGCAGCCGCTGACGCAGATCTTGATGGACTAACCAGTCTGGGCGAATACGAGGGCGGTACAGACCCGAATGATGCTGACAGCGACGACGATACCGTTCCTGACGGCACAGATGAATTTCCGCTGGACCCAGACGAGTGGGCAGATAGCGATGGCGACGGTATTGGTGACAACGCCGATCCGACGCCTTACCCGGCGAGTGGCGTCCTCGCATTTTCACAGTCGACCTATACGGCGCTGGAGACTGACGTATCAATGAACGTCACTGTGGAGCGATCCGACGGAAGCGCTGGTGAAGTTTACGTCGATTTTGCACTCGCAGACGGGTTAGCAACCGCAAGCGCGGATTACGAGATTCAAGCCGGAACCCTTAGTTTCGCTGATGGTGAGACTAGCGAGACAATTACGATTAGTATCATCGACGATTCGATTTACGAAGGAGACGAGAGCTTCAGCGTGACGCTGTCGAACGTGCAAGGCAGTAACGCTTCATTGGGACCTGAGTTCAGTACTGAAGTAATTATTAGTGACGACGACCAGGCCCCGTCCGCGGGAGCAATCAGCTTTGCCTTAGCGGATGTATCTGTAGATGAAAATGCGGGCGTTGTCTCACTTGAGCTTTTGCGTATGGGCGGGAGCGCTGGGGCAGTGTCCGTCTACTTCGACACACTTGATGGAACTGCAACAGCTTCGGTGGACTATGTAGCTGCCAGCGGCATTATCGTATTTCCAGATGGCGAAGCCCATAAGTCGATTGACGTACCAATTATCAATAATAGTGCGTTTAATGCCGATAAGAGTTTCAGCCTATTGATTTCGAATGTTAGCGATGGAGCTGTCTTGATCGAGCCTACCGTCGCTCAAATCACTATTGTGAATGACGATATAGCCCCGGTTGCCGGCACATTCGAGTTTGCGGCTGACGCAATGCGTGTAGCGGAAACAGCAGGTTCCTCGCAGGTAACAGTGAACCGTAATAACGGCAGTGATGGACCTGCGACCGTAACGCTACAGTCCGTCGATAATTCGGCAACTGCGGAATCTGACTTTGAGGCTCTTGAGCAGGAACTGATGTTTGCGGCCGGCCAAACGTCAACAGTTGCGACACTGACAATGTTGGACGATAGTAATTACGAAGGCGATGAATTGCTGCTGCTTGAGCTCATTAACGCTGTCGGTGCGACGCTCGGCAATAATAGCCGGTTGATGGTAACTATCGTTGACGACGAGCTACCGCCGGCCGCAGGAGTACTGGGACTAAGCGGCGCTCAATACAGAGTTGATGAGGGTTCTGGGTCACTGACCTTGGTGGTGCTCCGGAGTGGCGGTAGTGTCGGATCCGTCTCTGTCGATTTGGTGAGTAGTGCCGGCTCCGCATCGGCCGGAAGTGATTTTGAGTCCGTTTCAACAACGCTGACATTTTTCGACGGCCAGACTGTGGCGACAGCCGAGCTCTTGTTTTATGACGATACGGCCTATGAAGGAGTCGAATATCTTACAGTGGGGCTTACGAATGCTTTAGGTGGTGCCGGGATTGGGCCGGTTGCATCGGCTGACATCGTTATTACCGACAATGATCCAGTTCCTAGTTCGGGGGTGGTCCGGCTCAGTGGTGCGAACTATTCCGTACCTGAGGCTGGCGGATCGATTACGGTCACTGTCATGCGAACTGATGGCAACTACGGCAACATAAGCGTCGACTACGAAACCTCAAACGGAACAGCTATTTCAGGGCAAGATTTCGCCGGAGCTACTGGCACACTCAATCTTTCCGACCAGCAAAACTCTGGGACGATCGAAGTATCGATAATTGATGACACTGCGGACGAGTCGAATGAGACTTTTTCAATCACGCTCTCGAATCCCAACAATACGTCGATTGGGACCATCCCAATGGCTGAAATAACCATTCAGGATAATGACAACACTCCGACGAGTACGCCGTCTACCAGTACCTCCAGTGGCGGCGGGGCATTAATGTGGTTGCTGTTGGTGCTGGCCGGCTTCGCTTCGCGGCGACAAAAAAAATTAGGGATCGGGCTTTCCTCCGATACCGCAGACACATCTGAAAAGGCCTGCGCGAATTTTGCGTGAACTAGCTCTGCATCGTCCTGCACTGTGATGCAAAGTCTACAACGGACGCCCCGGTAACTCTCTGAAAAATATAGCCTCAGGTGATCCGAGTCGCGACTGAAAATTCGCGTGTCTTCGGACTATCTTCTCTTCGAAGCGGTTGTACGGAATACCACAAAGCAGGCAATTTCCTTCTAGGAATGTACCTGCACACCGCATGGCTAGGAGGTCAGATCCCGGCAAATTTCTAAAGGAATTGAGCTGGAGACCGCAGTAATCCTTGATTGCAGAATTGATTTGTAATCAGTAGGTCCCGGGTTCGACTC
>JBBDSJ010000074.1:0-6202 GCA_040905025.1 Gammaproteobacteria bacterium | reverse complement strand
GATGACAAGTCAGGTTATAATCACGCACTGATATCTTAATAGCTAATATGGAGCCAGACTCATGTCAAAGAAGTCCGACCGGAAAAATAACAACAAACCAGCCAAAGTCACAATGGCAGACAAGGCAGATCGACATGAGTTGTACGAGGAATCAGTGCAATGCGTTGAAGCCGAGATTGATTTCGTTGACAGCACATTCAAGAAACTGCGCGGCCGCACGGCTTACAAACTACGTGAAGATTTCTGTGGTACCGCCAATACCTCCTGCGAGTGGATCCGGCGGCGGGCAAAAAATACTGCGGTCGGCGTTGATCTTGATGGCGAAGTCCTCGACTGGGGGCGCAAGCACAAAATCGGCGCATTGAAGCCATCCCAGGCAAAACGGATTGAATTACTGCAACAGGATGTCATGCAGGTCAAAACCGAACCAATGGACATGATCCTGGCGATGAATTTCAGCTACTGGATTTTCGAACAGCGGCCGTTACTACGAGATTATTTCAAGCGCGTACGTGACTGTCTCACTGATGACGGCATCATGTTTCTGGATGCGTTCGGCGGTTATGAGGCCTATCGTGAGTTGAAGGAACGCACCAAATACAAGAAACATACCTACATCTGGGATCAGGCGCACTACAACCCGATCACCGGCCATATGCGCTGCAATATCCACTTCAAGCTGAAAGACGGCTCGAAAATGCAGAACGCATTCAGCTACGAATGGCGTTTGTGGACCTTGCCGGAATTGCGTGAGTTGCTGGAAGAAGCCGGCTATCGAAAAGTGACTGTTTACTGGCAGGGCACTGATGAAGAAACCGGCGACGGTGACGGTGAATTTTATCCGACCGAGGATGGTGAAGCTGACGCCGGCTGGATTGCCTATATCGTGGCAGAAAAATAATACCGCCCGCGTATTTGATCGGTATGCGACTAGAGCTCGCGTGGCCGTTGCAACACTAGCAAACATGCCGTACTGCGTTCCAGCATCGCCGACGCATTTGCCGGTAATGCCCTGAGCTGTAATGCAGCAACTGCTGCGGTTGTCAGCAGTTTGCCACTGTCGGTCAATGGCAATGCCGCCGGACACAAATACTCAAGCACGGCATCAAGCCCCGGATTGTGTCCGACCAGCATGCAGCATTGCGACTGTTCGATATAACGCTGCAATACCTTGAGCAAGTCAGTGCGGCTGGCTTCATAGATTACCGGCTCCTGAATAACAGTGTTTGCTGGTAAACCCAGGGTGTCTGCATAGATTGTTGCTGTCTCACGGGTACGTCGTGCCGGTGAACACAGCAGCAGATCAGGCACAAAATTCCGGCTACGTATCCAGGCCGCCATGCGCGGCGCGTCTTCCAGACCACGCGCGGAAAGCGGTCTGTCATAATCATGCACAGCAGTATCGCCCCAGGCTGACTTGGCATGGCGTGCCAGTAACAGTATTTTGCCGGCGTTGTCGTGATCTGTGTTCATGGTTTACTCGTTGACTGTTTCAACGTACTCTCCGCCCGTAATATAGACAAAGATATCAAAATGCAGACCACTGGCTCATCTTTTTTTGCCGCTGTCGATCTGGGCTCCAACAGCTTCCATATGGTGGTTGCAAAGTACACCGATGGTCAGGTGCAGATCGTTGATCGGCTTAAGGAAATGGTACGACTCGCAGATGGTCTGGATGCCGATCGCAATATCACCGAGGCGGCGATGGAGCGCGCCATCCAGTGTCTGGAACGATTCGGCCAACGTATAAAGGAATTACCCGGCCGGCAGGTACGCGCTGTCGGCACCAACACATTACGCCAGGCCCGCAATGGTAACGCATTCCTGCAACAGGCCCGGCGTGCACTTGGCCACCGAATCGAGATAATTGCTGGCCGCGAAGAAGCCCGTCTTATTTACCTTGGTGTCGCCCAGACCGTATACAAGGATGATGACCGAAGACTGGTTGTTGATATCGGTGGTGGCAGCACTGAATTGATTATCGGCCAGGGTTTTGAACCCCTGTTAACGGAAAGCCTGTACATGGGTTGCGTCAACATGACGCAAAAGTTTTTTGCAGACGGCAAAATCACGGCCAAACGGTTACGCAAGGCTATCCTTAATGCGCGGCAGGAACTTGAAGCCATTCAAATTCTGTATCGAAAACAGGGTTGGGCAACAGCGATTGGCGCATCCGGTACCATACAGTCGATTCACAAGATTGTGACCGAACAGAACTGGAGTGAAAGCGGCATCACGCCAGCAAGTTTACAGTCCCTGCATGAAAACCTGCTGGCGGCCGGACATATTGATGCCATCGCGCTGGATGGCCTTTCAAGTAACCGCGCGCCGGTTTTTATCGGTGGATTTGCCGTACTCAGCGGGATTTTTGAAGCGCTGAAGATTGACCATATGGCCATTTCCGATGGTGCATTGCGTGAAGGCCTGCTGCATGAGTTGATCGGCCGCAGCCAGCGCAAGGATATTCGCGAAACCACCATCAAGGGACTGCAACAGCGTTTCAGTGTTGATGTTGAACACGCTGACCGTGTCGAGGCGACAGCCGGCTATTGTTACGACAGCCTGTCACCAAAGGAGATTGATGAACCAGATCGGCAACTGCTGAGCTGGTCAGCCAGACTGCATGAACTCGGCCAGGCTATCGCCCATAGCAGATACCAGAAACACGGCGCTTACCTGGTGCAAAATGCCGACCTGCCGGGTTTTTCCAATCACGAACAGCATTATGTTGCGATTTTAATACGCAATCACCGGCGCAAAATTACACCTGATGATTTCAAGAATTTGCCGGAAAATGGCAGTGACAAATTACTCCGGCTATGTATTCTTTTGCGGCTGACCGTAGTCCTTAATCGCAGCCGGTCCAGCGATGAACTGCCTGCATTCAAGTTATACCGCAAGGACACAACGTTAAGTCTGGCATTCCCGGACGGCTGGCTCGAACAACATCCTCTCACTGGTGTAGATCTGGAAATGGAAGCCGCTTATCTGGCCACTATCGGCTGGACACTGGCATATAGCTAGAGGGTGGGGTAGAGAAAACAGAAACTGGAAATATGGCAATCAGGCTGAATTTCAGTCTTGAAAACGTTGCTGTGTTTCTTTGTCTATTTTTATGTATCGTGTTTTTGCGGCCGCTTCTTATATCTAGTCACAAAAGTGATCCAGCAGTGTTTGCTGTGCCGAACGCGGTTTCTGGCTGCCCTGTTTGGCGCGTTTGTAGGTACCATCGCTTTGCAATATCCACGCCTGGGTATTATCTGAAAGATATGAATGCAAGCCAAAATTCATAATCTGATCGCGTGGCCGCTTTTCTTCTACCGGAAAGCAGGTTTCTACCCGCCGGAAAAAATTCCGCTCCATCCAGTCGGCGCTTGAACAATACAACAGCTCTTCACCTTCATGATAGAAGTAGAAGACGCGGGTGTGCTCAAGGAACCGGCCAATAATGGAACGCACGTGGATATTCTCCGAAACTCCCGCCACCCCTGGCCGCAGACAACAAAGCCCGCGAATGATCAAATCAATTTTAACGCCGGCCTGTGACGCTTCATACAACACCTGAATCATCTGCGGTTCAATCAGCGCATTCATCTTCAGGATAATGCGTGTTTCCTTGCCGGCTTTGGCCTGTTCAGCTTCAAAATTCACCAGATCAAGCATGCCCTTGTGCAATGTAAACGGTGATTGCAGGATTTTTTTCAATTTACTTGCACGGCCCAGGCCTGTCAGCTGATGGAACAGCTTGTTGACGTCTTCACCCATGGCCTGATCACAGGTCAGCAAACCGTAGTCGGTATAAATACGCGCAGTCCGGGCATGATAGTTACCGGTCCCCACATGTACATAACGCCGTAATTTGCGGCCTTCACGCCGCACCACCAGAATCATCTTGGCATGTGCCTTGTAACCCACCACACCATAAACAACATGTGCGCCAACTTCCTGTAAATCACTGGCCAATTCTATATTGGCTTCTTCATCAAAGCGGGCACGCAATTCAACCACAACCGTCACTTCCTTGCCGGCCCGGGCGGCGTCCTTTAATGCTTCGACGATGACAGAATCATCGCCGGTGCGATACAAAGTCTGTTTGATGGATAGCACATTAGGATCGGTGGCCGCCTGACGCAGGAAGTCCACGACCGGTACAAACGACTGAAACGGATGATGCAACAGAATATCGCCATTGCGCAGGGTGTCGAAAATGCTGGTGCTTTTCATGATACGGGGCGGGAATTCCGGCGTGAATCCCGGATACGTCAAATCCGGCCGGTCAACAAGCTCATGAATACCCAACAGGCGATTCAGGTTTACAGGCCCGTTAACCTGGAACAAATCATCTTCTGACAAATGAAATTGCTGCAACAGAAACTGGCTGATTTCATCAGGACAATTATCGGCAACTTCGATACGCACCGCATCGCTGAAACGGCGCGATGGCAACTCACCTTCAAGTGCCCGTAATAAATTGTCGACTTCTTCCTCGTCAACAAACAGATCACCATTGCGTGTCACCCGGAATTGATAACAACCGGTGACTTTCATGCCCGGGAACAGATCACCGACATTGGCATGGATAATGGATGACAGCAGCGTAAAATCATGCGGGCCGTTGGCAATATCACGCGGCACCTGAATGATGCGCGGCAATGAGCGTGGCGCCTGCAGAATGGCCAGTCCGCTTTCGCGGCCAAACGCGTCCTTGCCTTCGAGCGAGACAATGAAATACAGGTTTTTGTTCAATACCCGCGGAAACGGATGCGCCGGATCGAGACCAATGGGACTTAGCACCGGCAATACTTCCTGGCGAAAGTAGCGCCGTACCCAGCGGCTTTGCGCCGCACTCCACTCGCGCCGCCGTATCAACCGGATTTTTTCTTTAGCAAGTTGCGGAATAAGCTCTTCATTAAGCACACGGTATTGCTCGGTAATGAGCTCACGTGTCGTTACACTGATGCGCTTGAGGACTTCCTGTGGCGTGAGATTATCCGGGCCAGTCTGTACCGAACCGTATTTGACCTGCTGATGCAGACCGGCGGCGCGGATTTCAAAGAACTCATCCAGATTGGTGCTGGAAATACAGATAAAACGCAGCCGTTCAAGTAACGGAATGGTCTCATCCTTGGCCTGTTCCAGCACGCGCCGGTTGAACTCCAGCAAACTCAACTCACGGTTGATATAGAGTTCCGGTTGTTTGAGATTAATCGTGTCCATCTGCGGATGATAAGCCACTCGGCAGCGGCTGTCAGCCGCGGCACGATGCAGTGGGCAAATTCAGGGATTGTTTAGCTGGTTTTCTTGTCACCCATAATTTCCTTTTCCATATCCTCAATACTGATATGGCGCACATCCTTGCCTTCAACAAAGTAGATCACATACTCACAAATATTCCGGGCATGGTCACCGATACGTTCCAGCGCCCGGGCACACCAGACTGCGTCCAGCGCCGAGGTGATACTGCGTGGATCTTCCATCATGTAGGTAATCAGCTGGCGCAGGATTGCCGCGTACTGATCATCCGATACCGGCTCCTGACCGGCAACCTTTACAGCAGCGGCTGAATCCATACGCGCAAACGCATCCAGCGACCCCCGCAGCATGGTACGAACATAATTACCCATCGAATTGATGCCAATGTAATACGACTTCGGGCCGTGTTTCTCGGCCAGATCAATCGACATCTTGGCAATCTTCTGCGCTTCATCACCGACCCGTTCCAGATCGGTAATGGTTTTGCCCACAGCCATTACCAGGCGCAGATCGCTTGCAGCCGGCTGGCGCCGTGCCAGAATCTGGGTACAATCTTCATCAATCGCGACTTCCATTAAATTCACGTCGTATTCATTTTTAAGTACTGTGGCGGCGAGCTCTGTGTCAGCCTCAACCAGTGCCTTGAGTGCACTGATAAGCTGCTGCTCAACCAGCCCACCCATCTCAAGCACGCGGGTACGTACGTTTTCCAGTTCCCTGTCAAAGGATCGGGAGATATGCTGCGATGTAGTCGTTGTGCTCATTAGCTGAATTCCAGGGTCCGGGTCATGGTTAGCCGTAACGGCCGGTAATATAATCCTCGGTCATCTTGTTGCCGGGATTGGTAAATAACGTGTTCGTGTCGGAAAACTCCACCATTTCACCCACATACATGTAAGCAGTATAATCCGACACACGTGCTGCCTGCTGCATGTTATGGGTAACAATA
>JBBDSJ010000073.1:3840-6356 GCA_040905025.1 Gammaproteobacteria bacterium | reverse complement strand
TTGCTGGCTGCAAATTACGGAAATCCTTTCAAAATCATGCGCATTCTTGTTACCGGCGTGGCCGGTTTTATCGGCTTTCATGTCGCTCAAAAGTTACTGGCACGCGGTGATGAAGTCATCGGCGTTGATAATCTGAATGATTACTACGATGTTCAGCTGAAAAAGGATCGCTTGGCGCAGATCCAGGATCACGCCAATTTCAGCTTTCATAAACTCGATCTGGCGGATCGGGAGCCCACCGCCGATCTGTTCAAAGCCGCGGCCGCCGAGCGGGTCATTCATCTGGCCGCCCAGGCCGGGGTGCGTTATTCCATCGAAAACCCGCATGCCTATGCCGATGCCAATCTGATCGGCTTTCTGAATGTGCTCGAAGGCTGCCGGCACAATGGTGTTGAGCATCTGGTCTATGCCTCGTCGAGTTCCGTGTACGGCGCCAACACCAAAATCCCGTTTTCCGTCCATGACAATGTTGACCATCCCATTTCCATGTACGCGGCGACCAAAAAGGCGAATGAATTGATGGCGCATACCTACAGCCATCTCTATCAGATCCCGACGACCGGTCTACGATTCTTTACGGTCTATGGTCCATGGGGTCGGCCGGACATGGCGCTGTTTAAGTTCACCCGGAATATTCTCGAAGGCAAACCCATCGACGTATTCAATCATGGCAAACATCGCCGGGACTTTACCTATATTGATGATGTCGTCGAAGGCGTGATCAAAACGGCAGACAAGATTGCCAGCGCCGATCCGGACTGGGCCGGTGACGTGCCGGACCCGGGTGTCAGCGCCGCGCCGTACCGGCTCTACAACATCGGCAACAACAACCCGGTGGAATTGATGCGGTTTATCGAGATTATTGAAGCGGAAATCGGCAAGCCTGCCATCAAGAACTATTTACCCATGCAGCCGGGTGACGTGCCCGAGACCTACGCCGATGTGGATGACTTGATGCGGGATGTGGGCTTTTCGCCCAATACGCTGATTGAAACAGGCATCGCCGAATTTGTCCGCTGGTACCGCGACTACTACAAGGTCTAATCCAGGGTTTAAGCAGGAATGACACACGACAGAAAAATTTCAGTTATCGGACTCGGCTATGTCGGATTGCCGGTGGCGGTCGCGTTTGGCAAAAGCCAACAGGTGGTCGGCTTCGATATCAACAAAAAGCGCATACGGGAACTTGAATCGGGCCACGATGAAACCCGTGAAGTGGATGCCGATGAACTTAAACAAAGCCACATATTATTTACTGACAACCCGGCCGATCTGAAACAGGCGGACTTTCATATCGTGGCTGTGCCGACACCGATTGACGCGGTCAAGCGTCCGGATTTAACCCCCTTGCTGCGCGCGAGCGAGACCGTCGGCAAACAGCTTAAAGTCGGCGACATTGTCGTGTATGAATCCACCGTGTATCCGGGCGCGACTGAAGAAGACTGTGTGCCGATCCTCGAAGTCGAATCCGGTTTGAAAGCCGGTCAGGATTTTTATGTCGGTTATTCACCGGAACGCATCAACCCCGGTGATCGGGAACACAACTTTACCAAAATCAAAAAAGTGGTATCGGCGCAAACGCCGGAAATTCTGGATATCGTCGCAAGGGTTTACGGCTCGGTGGTCACCGCCGGTATCCACAGAGCACCGACCATCAAGGTCGCGGAAGCCGCCAAGGTCATTGAAAATACCCAGCGTGATTTGAACATTGCGCTGATGAATGAGCTGGTGCTGATTTTTGACAAGCTCGGTATTGATACCCATGACGTACTGGAGGCCGCCGGTACCAAATGGAATTTTCTGCCGTTTACGCCGGGACTCGTTGGCGGTCACTGCATTGGCGTGGATCCTTATTACCTGACACATAAAGCGGCCATGATGGGTTATACGCCGCAGGTGATTTTATCCGGCCGCAGTATTAATGACGGCATGGGTGCGTATGTCGCCAACCAGACGATCAAGCAACTCATCCAGCAGGATCATTGCGTCAAAGGATCCACCGTTACGATTCTGGGGCTGACCTTTAAGGAAAACGTACCGGATCTGCGCAACACCCGGGTCATTGATATTGTCGCCGAGTTGCAATCCTATGGTGTGCAGGTGCAGGTACATGACCCGCTATCCGATGCGGACGCAGCAAAAGCGGAATACGGCATCAGTCTTTGCAAGACTGATGAATTAAAACCGGCTGCTGCCGTGATCCTGGCGGTACCGCACAAGGACTACCTTGATGCCGGCTGGCCGATGATTACCGGCTTGCTGGAAAACGGCCGCGGCGTTGTCTACGACATCAAGGCCAAACTACCGCGCGACAGCAAGCCCGATAACATTCTACTATGCCGGCTTTGAGAAAAAGTTATTACGATTAGCGCGGTTTTATATGAAGTATGTCATCTCGACCGGAGCACTGCGTAGCAGTGCGCAGCGGAGAGATCTTGGGTTTCAAGCAACAAGATTTCTCCACTCGGTGCTGACGCACCTCGGTCGAAATGACAAAATAGGATGTTATTGCGTCC
>JBBDSJ010000073.1:0-3740 GCA_040905025.1 Gammaproteobacteria bacterium | reverse complement strand
GATGTTATTGCGTCCAAAATATAATTTTAGTGTCATTCCGACCGAGCGCGGTTTTTATGGATGCTGTCATCTTGAGCGGAGCGCGTTAGCGCGGAGTCGAAAGATCTTAACTCGAATGAAATACGAGGAATTGGTTATATGAATGTCGTCATGATTGGTGCCGGTTACGTCGGCCTGGTATCCGGCACCTGCTTCGCTGAATTCGGCGCCGAAGTCACCTGTATCGATGTGGACGCCGAGAAGATCCAAAAACTCGAAAGCGGCCAGATCCCGATCTACGAGCCCGGCCTTGAAGAGCTGGTCGCCGATAACGTCAAAAACAAAAGGCTTAAATTCAGTACCAGCCTGGAGTCGATCGGACAAGCCGATCTGGTCTTCATTGCGGTCGGCACGCCCAGCCGCCACGGCGACGGCTACGCTGATCTGAGCTATGTCTATCAGGCCGCCCGCGATATCGCGAAGAACCTGCAGGACTATACGGTCATCGTTGACAAATCCACCGTCCCGGTCGGCACGGCCCGCAACGTCAAGCGCATCATCAGCGAGGCCAATCCCGAGGCCGACTTCGACGTCGCCTCCAACCCGGAATTCCTGCGCGAGGGCGCGGCCATCCAGGATTTCATGCGCCCGGATCGGGTGGTGATAGGCGTCGAGAGCGAGCGCGCGAAAAAGCGGCTACAGGAGCTGTATCGGCCCCTGAATCTGATCGAGACGCCCATTCTCATGACTGATCTGGAAAGCGCCGAACTCATCAAATACGCCTCCAACGCCTTCCTCGCCACCAAGATCAGCTTCATCAACGAAATGTCCGTGCTCTGCGAAGCCGTCGGCGCCGATGTCCATGCCGTGGCCAAAGGTATGGGCCTGGATAACCGCATCGGCAAGAAATTTCTGCACGCCGGCCCCGGCTACGGCGGCTCCTGCTTCCCGAAGGATACCCAGGCGCTGGTACGGATTGCCCAGGAGCATGGCGCCTCCTCGCGCATTGTCGAGTCCGTGATCGAGGTCAATGCAGCTCAAAAGGCGCGGATGATCAAAAAGATACGCAATGCGCTGGAGGGCAATGTGAGCGGCAAGACCATTGCCGTACTCGGCCTGACCTTTAAACCGGAGACCGACGACATGCGCGACGCACCGTCGCTGTCGATTATCCCCAACCTGATCGAGCAAGGCGCCTGCATCAAGGCGCACGACCCGCAAGGCATGGAGGAAGCCCGAAATCAACTGCCAAAGGAAGTCCAGTACTGCAATGACGCCTACGAAGCCCTCGAGCAGGCTGATGCGCTGGTCATCCTGACCGAATGGAACGAATACCGCGGCCTGTCGCTGGACCGGATCAAGGAAACCATGCGCGGCCGCGCCTTCATCGACCTGCGCAATATCTACGAGCCCGAAACCATGCGCGCCGCCGGTTTCCAATACACCTGCGTCGGGCGTCTCTGCCAGGCTCATTAAGGGGATAGATAATGTTCTCTCCAATAGATACCCTCCCCATTCAGGGGGAGGGGTAGGGTGGGGGATAAATAATTTGCTCTCCAATAGATACCCTCCCCATTCAGGGGGAGGGCCAGGCTGGGGGATAAATAATTTGCTCGCCAATAGATACCCTCCCCATTCAGGGGGAGGGCTAGGGTGGGGGATTAATAATTTGCATAATAGAGTTTTAACGCTATTGGAATTTTATGACTACAACTAAAACCATCACCAATCAAAACACCATCTGGCATGAGCCGACCGTCCTGCGCGAACACCGCGAAGGATTAAATGGCCATAAGGGCGCGATTCTGTGGTTCACAGGACTATCCGGTGCCGGCAAGTCAACGATCGCCCATGCACTGGAAGACCGGCTGCACAAACAAGGCGCCAGAACCTATGTGCTCGACGGCGACAACGTCCGGCGTGGTCTATGCAAGGATCTGGGCTTCTCGGAAGCTGACCGTACCGAAAATATCCGTCGTATCGGCGAAGTCAGTCGGCTGATGATGGAGGCCGGTATCATTACACTGACCGCATTCATCTCGCCGTTTCGCAGTGACCGCCAGATTGCGCGCAGTCTGGTGGCGCCGGGCGATTTTATTGAGATCTATTGCAAGGCGTCGCTGGAAACCTGCGAAGAACGTGATCCGAAAGGTCTCTACAAAAAAGCCCGTTCCGGCCTGATTCCGGAATTTACCGGCATCTCCTCGCCTTATGAAGAACCGCATGCTCCGGAAATTACGGTCGATACGCAAACCCAATCGGTAGAGCAGTGTGTAGATACCATTCTGGCCTGGCTACAGCAATACGAAGTATTGAAATAAACAGAAGTGTCATCTCAATGCGCGACCGCCATGGCCGCTCTCGCGCATCCTGCGCGCGCGGCATTTGTGCATCCATGCACGTCAGAAGCGGAAGTGCAGAAAATGCAGGAGCAATTTTCTGCCAGCGAAGCGGGTTATAAATGTCATCTCGACCGGAGCACTGCGTAGCAGTGCGAAGCGGAGAGATCTAGAATCAATAAGACAAGATTTCTCCACTCGGCACTGACGTGCCTCGGTCGAAATGACAACGTCAGCCTGCCATCCCGATGCGCGATCGCCATGGATGGTGTGAGTGCAGAAAATGCAGGAGCAATTTTCTGCTAGCGTAGCGGATTATAAATGTCATCTTGAGCGGAGCGCGACAGCGCGGAGCCGAAAGATCTTGGTTGCAAACAACAGATTCCTCCGCTGCGTGCTTCGCACTCCGGTCGGAACGACAACGCCGGATTTCTCCACTCGGCACTGACGTGCCTCGGTCGAAATGACAACGTCAGCCTGTCATCCCGACCGAGCGTACATTCTCAACCTGTCATCCCAACTGAACTCAGCATTTTACCAATGTCATCTCGATGCGCGATCGCCATAGATGGTGTGAGTGCAGAAAATGCAGGAGCAATTTTCTGCTAGCGTAGCGGATTATAAATGTCATCTTGAGCGGAGCGCGACAGCGCGGAGCCGAAAGATCTTGGTTGCAAACAACAGATTCCTCCGCTGCGTGCTTCGCACTCCGGTCGGAACGACAACGCCGGATTTCTCCACTCGGCACTGACGTGCCTCGGTCGAAATGACAACGTCAGCCTGTCATCCCGACCGAGCGTACATTCTCAGCCTGTCATCCCAACTGAACTCAGCATTTTACCAATGTCATCCCGACTGAGCGTAGCGAGTGGAGGGATCTTGCTTTTCTGTCATCAGATTCCTCCGCTACGTGCTTCGCACTCCGGTCGGAATGACGATTTTAGCCTGTCATCCCGACCGAGCGTAGCGAGTGGAGGGATCTTAAACAGCAACAACCTACAACCGCTCAATCGCCATCGAATCCGCCTCCAGCCGGATACTGTTCTCGGCAAGCTTCAACAACAAAATCACCCGTTCGCTACTCGTTCGCGCATGAAATATCGCGGTATACCCCTCAAACGGCCCCTGATTAATACGCACGGTTTCACCTAGCACCGGTTCAGCGCTTGGTAATGGCTGCAAGCCGCTGCCGTCTTCCCGGCTTCTTAAAACCTCAATCAGCGCATTCGGTACGCTCGCCGGGCGCTCACCAAACCGAACCAATTGCTGAACCCCAAGTGTGGAGCGGATGGGTTTCCAGTTATCCGTCTCGTCACTGAGATGGATAAACAGATAACGCGGGAACAGGGGGCCGATATCCGGTATCGCCCGGCCACGCCGCCGCCGCAGGATTTGTGCCAGCGGCAGGTAGACCGAGTAGCC
>JBBDSJ010000072.1:0-6397 GCA_040905025.1 Gammaproteobacteria bacterium | reverse complement strand
TCATTCCACACGATACATTAACCCGGCCGAGTGATTATCTTGCCGGTGCGTATCCTTGCCTGGCTTATCTGTCCGAACATCAGGAACGCATCAAAACCATTCGGCGCGCGGCAGAAATCCAATACGCCAATATGGTGAAGTGGCTTAATACCGCGGCCGGAAAAGGCTTAAACGTTATGTACCAGGTGGAACACGGCAATGCCAGCGCTGTACTCGATCAGCTCATGCGCGAGGGTAAACCGAAACGTTTGCAACCGTTTGCAGGCTATGATGAATTATTGGAACAAGTTGCCCATGCGGACACTAAACCTTAAACAGGCGGCGGCATTCCTGCATGTGCATCCCGTTACCCTTAGCCAGAAAGCCAAACGCGGCAAAGTGCCGGCTAGCAAAGTTGGGCGCCGTTGGGTATTCGTGGATATTGATTTGCTGGCCTATCTCCGCGCACAATACCCGCCGCGAGCGTTGCAAGGTGACACACAGGAGCTAACACCATGTCACTCTATCAACGCAAAGATTCACCGCACTGGTGGATCGCCATCAACCACAAGGGACGACGAATACAGCGCTCTACTGGGATTGCCGACAAGCAAAAAGCCCAGGAGTATCACGACACGCTGAAAGCGTCTTTGTGGGAGCAAGACCGGTTAGGCGTTAAGCCTGACTACACCTGGAACGATGCGGTAGTGCAATGGAGCAAGGAAACCAAACACAAAGCCAGTTTTGACGATGCCCTGCGCTGCATCCGTTGGCTTGATAACTATCTGGGAGGACTAAAACTTAAAGACATCGACCGCGCCTTGTTGGAACGCATCATCGAAGCACGACAATGCGATGATGTCACCAACGCCACGATAAACCGCACAATGGAAGTTGTTCGCGCTATTTTACGCAAGGCGGCTTTTGAATGGGACTGGTTAGATCGTGTGCCTAAATTTCGGATGTTACCAGAGCCTAAAAAGCGGGTGCGCTTTCTGACACACAAGGAAGCGGCAGCATTGCTTGATGAATTACCAGCGCATTTAACCGCAATGGTGTCATTTAGCCTGGAAACCGGACTCCGGCGGCGCAATGTCACGCACCTGGAATGGTCGCAAGTGGATTTAGATCGGCGCATGGCGTGGATCCATCCCGACCAGGCAAAAGCTGGCAAAGCCATCCCGGTGCCACTGACCAACGCTGCGGTGCAGGTATTGCGGGAACAGTTAGGCAAAGATGCAACGTTTGTATTTGTCTACAACGGCCATCCCGTCAAGCAGCCGAATAACTGGGCGTGGCGTAAGGCGTTAAAGCGTGCCGGCATTGATGACTTTCGTTGGCATGACATGCGCCACACCTGGGCGAGCTGGCATGTGCAAGCGGGCACCCCGTTGAATGTCCTGCAAGAGCTGGGCGGCTGGAGTTGTCCGGAGATGGTGCAAAAGTATGCGCACTTGAACAGTGACCACCTGGCCAAGTATGCGGATCGGATGTCGGAAAAAAATCAGCGTAGTGACAAAATCACTACGCTGCGATTGGCAAGCTAATTACTTCGAGGTAACTGCTTGAAATAATTGGCGCGCTCGGAAGGATTCGAACCTCCGACCCCCTGGTTCGTAGCCAGGTACTCTATCCAACTGAGCTACGAGCGCGTATTTCGTAACTTAAAATAATCAATTAATTCTTTCAATTTTATGAAGGAGGGACTGACTCGACTACAGTCCCTGTAGTCTCGCCCTGCGGGCGCACTACGTGCGTCCAAAACGGCTGTCCTGCCGTTTTGTCGAACCCTCTATACCGGGTTCGAGAATCCCGACCCGCATCTTTGATTTGGGGTCGCTTGCGACCCCAAATCAAAGATGGCGGAGAAGGAGGGATTCGAACCCTCGATGAGGCTATAAACCCCATACTCCCTTAGCAGGGGAGCGCCTTCAGCCACTCGGCCACTTCTCCTGATATATTCATCATTATGATCCGATCAAAATAAGAACAAGATTCTGCTTCCGACCAGGGGCGCTTAGAATAACCGCCTCGAGCCTGTGGGTAAAGTAATGGCGGGTAGTTTACCCGCCATTACAGACTCCATTCCT
Organism: Gammaproteobacteria bacterium; assembly: GCA_040905025.1. Taxonomy (GTDB): domain Bacteria; phylum Pseudomonadota; class Gammaproteobacteria; order Methylohalomonadales; family Methylohalomonadaceae; genus JBBDSJ01. The sequence goes on along the minus strand of JBBDSJ010000072.1, from coordinate 4,328 downwards.
GACCGGGCACTGCTGTTGTCAGCAGCAGCTCAATAACCATTGAGCCCGGCAATACTAGCTGTTGGAATCATCTCCGGAATCAGTGGTGCTGCCACCGCCGGTTTCCTGCTTGATACGCTCGTAAATTTCTTCACGATGAACCGCAACATCTTTCGGGGCGTTGACACCAATACGAACCTGATTGCCACGAATTCCCAGCACGGTCACATTGATTTCGTCACCGATCATGAGCGATTCACCAACTCGACGCGTCAAAATCAGCATTATCTATCTCCTGTATCTTCCATTTATGGTTCTGCGTCCTGGTCATCACTGACTCAGTTTACCCGGAACCGACATTACTTCACGCCCCGGTAGTATCGACTGCATCCAGTTCAAACGCGGAGTGTAGTGTTCTGACACCCAATTCCAGATATTTCTCCGCCACGACGACGGAAATCTTAATCTCGGAAGTGGAAATCATCATGATGTTGATACCCTCTTCGGCCAGGGCACTGAACATCATACTGGCAATCCCGGCGTGGGATCGCATACCGACACCGACTACCGAAATCTTTACAATTTTACTGTCACCGGACACGCTTTTAGCGCCCAGATTCTTGACCACGCCGTTCAATATCTCCAGCGCCTTATCATAATCGTTTCGATGCACGGTGAACGTGAAATCGGTCGTGTTATCAGCACCGACATTCTGCACGATCATGTCAACTTCAATATTCGCAGCCGCAATCGGTCCGAGTATGTTGGAGGCAATGCCCGGTTTGTCCGGGACACCCACGATGGTCAGCTTGGCTTCGTCCTTATTATGGGCTATACCGGAAATCAGCGCTTGTTCCATATCATCAATTACCTCTGCTGCAATCAGTGTACCCGCCCCTTGCTTAAATGACGACAACACCCGCAACTTGACATTGTATTTACTGGCAAATTCGACCGAGCGGATTTGCAGAACTTTCGAGCCCAGACTCGCCATTTCCAGCATTTCCTCGTAGGTAATGCGTTCCAGCCGCCGGGCATGCGGCGCCACCCGCGGATCGGCGGTATAAACGCCGTCCACGTCGGTATAAATATGGCATTCATCGGCCTCTAACGCTGCCGCCAGCGCGACAGCCGTGGTATCCGAACCGCCGCGGCCCAGCGTGGTGATATTGCCACCGTCGTCAGCCCCCTGGAATCCGGCCACCACCACCACCCGGCCGGCCGCCAGATCAGCGCGCACACGCTCGCCGTTGATTTCCAGAATCCGCGCTTTGTTATGAGCGCTGTCAGTGCGGATACAGACCTGACCGCCGGTGTAGGACCGTGCCGGACAGCCACGCGCTTCCAGCGCGATACTGAGCAGCGCAATCGTCACCTGCTCGCCGGTCGACAGCAGGACGTCGAGTTCGCGTGCGGCCGGCTTGCCGGCCAGCTGTTTGGCCAGCCCCAGCAGACGGTCGGTTTCACCGCTCATCGCCGAGACCACGACCACCACGTCATCACCGGCCTGGCGGCACGCAGCCACGCGATCGGCGACCGCATTAATGCGTTCAACACTGCCGACCGAGGTGCCGCCGAATTTTTGTACGATTAGGGCCATGGCTTCCAGACATTGTCCAGCTGTGGCGGCAGTCGAATGGCCGACGCAACCGGCGAAAAGGCGCAGATATTAACGGAAAACATGAGCGGTATAAAATTAATTTGCAGAAAATACGGCGCTAACGGCCGAATTAGCCGGCCAGGCGCTGCCTGACCCAATCCGGCACGGCATCCAGTGCGCTCGTCAGGTTCGCCGGATCATTACCGCCCGCCTGCGCCATATCGGCGCGGCCACCACCCTTGCCGCCGACTTGCGCCGCGACAAAATTGACCAGTTCACCGGCATGCACTTTTGCCTCATGATCTTTCGTGACACCTGCAACCAGACTGACCTTGCCGTTTTGTACCGTGGCCAGCACCAGTGCCGCCGAGCCGAGCTTGTTTTTTAGCTGATCCATGGTTTCACGCAACGTTTTCGGATCAACGCCTTCGAGCATGTGCGCCAGCACCTTGCAGCCATCAACATCAACCGCCGCAGCAAGCAAATCATCGCCGGCACTGCTGGCGAGTTTCGATTTTATTTGTTCAAGTTCCTTTTCCAGCTTGCGGCTGCGCTCCAGCAACTGGCTGAGCCGATCCTCGATCAGATCCGGCTCGGCGCGCAGCAGACTACCGACCTTGTCGAGCAATCGATCAACCTGTGTTGCCCAGTGCAATGCGCCGCGGCCGGTAACGGCTTCAATGCGGCGTACACCGGCAGCCACGCCGGTTTCCGAAATAATCTTGAACAAACCGATATCGCCACTGTGATGGACATGCGTACCACCACAAAGCTCAACGGAAAAATCACCGCCGATTTTCAGCACCCGGACTACATCACCGTATTTTTCACCGAACAGCGACATCGCACCGGATTTCAGCGCATCATCGAGTGGCATCACTTCAATTTCAGTGTTGGTGTTTTTCAGGATTTCGCTGTTGACCAGCATTTCGATTTCCAGCAGTTCTTCGTCGGTCAGTGGTTTCGGATGTGAATAATCAAAGCGCAAACGATCCGGCGCGACCAGCGAGCCTTTTTGCGTAACATGCTCGCCAAGAATTTTACGCAGCGCGGCATGCAGTAGATGCGTGGCGGAATGATTGCGCATGGTGTCGGCGCGGGCGGACGGATCGACGCGGGCGGTGATCTCATCGCCCATCTGCAAACGGCCCTGCTGCACCTCGCCGAGGTGAATATGCGCCTTGCCCTGTTTGCGCGTATCGGTCACGACAAAGCTGGCATGATCGGCTTCAAGGCTGCCGCGATCCCCGACCTGACCACCGGACTCGGCATAAAATGGTGTCATGTCCAGTACCACACCACCGAATTCACCGGCTTCGAGATTTTTCACCGAACGGCCTTCTCGGAACAGTCCCACCACACTGGCACCCTGCTCGACCAGATCATAACCGGTGAATTCCGTCGTCGTTTCAATCTGCGGCAGATTGGACAGATCAACATTGAAGTGACTGGACGCACGACCGCGCTGACGCTGTTCAGCCATGGCGGCATCAAAACCGGCCATATCGACCTGCAGGCCACGCTCGCGGGCAATATCAGCGGTCAGATCCACCGGGAAGCCGTAGGTATCGTATAAACGAAACAGTGTGCTGCCGGGTATGGTTTTATCTTTCAGGCCGGCAACACTTTCTTCAAAATGCTTCAGGCCCTGCTCCAGCGTTTCGGCAAAGCGTTGTTCTTCCTGACGGATGCTGGTTTCAATCTGCGACTGTGCTCTCACCAGCTCCGGATACGCATCACCCATTTCAGCGACCAGTGGTGCAACCAGTTTGTGGAAAAACAGATCACGTAAACCGAGTTGATGGCCATGGCGTACAGCACGGCGCAGTATCCGCCGCAATACATAGCCACGGTTCTCATTCGATGGCATCACGCCATCAGCAATCATGAATGCCACCGAGCGAATATGATCGGCAATGACACGCCGTGATGTCAGGTTTTTGGGTTCTGTAGCACCGAGGGCATCAATGGCATGGATAAGTTTCTGGAACAGATCAATGTCATAGTTATTGTGCTTGCCCTGCATGACGGCGGCAATACGCTCCAGCCCCATGCCGGTATCGACCGAAGGTTTCGGGATTGGCGTCATGTTGCCATCGATATCGCGATTGAACTGGGTAAACACCAGATTCCAGATTTCAATATAACGATCACCATCGGCATCCGGACTGCCCGGCGGGCCGCCGGCGATGTCCGCGCCATGGTCATAAAAAATTTCACTGCATGGGCCGCACGGGCCGGTATCACCCATCGACCAGAAGTTGTCCTTTTCATCGCAGCGTGAGAAACGCTCGCTGCTGACCTTGAGCTCCTTCAGCCAGATGTCGGCGGCTTCATCGTCATCCTGATATACCGTAATCCAGAGTTTTTCCGGATCTATTTCCAGAGCTTCGGTCAGAAAACTCCAGGCAAACTGAATCGCTTCGCGTTTGAAGTAATCACCGAAACTGAAATTGCCAAGCATCTCAAAAAACGTGTGATGCCGTGCCGTGTAACCAACGTTTTCCAGATCATTATGTTTGCCACCGGCACGGATACAACGCTGCGAACTCACGGCGCGTGTATAGGCGCGTTCATCAAGCCCCAGATAAAGCTCCTTGAACTGCACCATGCCGGCATTGGTAAACAGCAAGGTCGGATCATTGGCCGGCACCAGCGGGCTGGAAGCAACCAGCGTGTGATCCCTGGTCTGAAAATAGTCCAGAAATGCCTGGCGAATGGCATTGGTGCTTAATGGCTTACTCATTGA
>JBBDSJ010000071.1:0-6483 GCA_040905025.1 Gammaproteobacteria bacterium | reverse complement strand
TTGAATCACCGGCCACGTCGTCCATTTTCATAAACATGAATACAGGCATAAAATACTCCTCTGGCGGGTCAACGCGCCCGTAACGACTGCCGATGGCAGTGCGGTATTTAAGCATGCCCGGCACTTTTTACCTACACAATACGTCTGAACGTGTGTGGTCGTTGCACCTGCGTTACGGCACTGACACTGCTGTTCAAATTATGTACTATATAAAAGAGTCATAGCATGACAGGAGCACTATCTTGACTGACTCCATCCACCAGGCCACCGGCTGCAAGCACTGCATTGATCAGGACAGTCTGGGCTTTGAAATCTCAATGGCTTTTCAGCCCATCGTCGATACGGCCAGCAAGACGATTTTCGCGCATGAAGCACTGGTGCGCGGCCCGAACGGCGAGCCGGCAGGAACGATTTTTGCCCAGGTCAATGACGACAATCGTTACCGGTTTGACCAGACCTGCCGCGTCACGGCGATTGAACTGGCGGCGCGACTGAAGATTTCAACCTATCTGCATATCAACTTCATGCCGAATGCGGTTTATAGTCCGGAGCGCTGTATCCGCACCACGCTGGAGGCCGCCGAGCGCTTTGGCTTTCCACCGACACGCATCGTCTTCGAGATCACCGAAGGCGAGAAAATCACTGATCATGATCATCTGCGCCACATCATTCAGCACTATCAGAACATCGGCTTTTTGACCGCCATCGATGACTTCGGCGCCGGTTACTCCGGCCTGAATCTGCTCGCTGACTTTCAGACCGATCTCGTCAAGCTGGACATGGCACTGGTACGCAACATCCATGATGATCCGATCCGTGAATCGATCGTCGAGGGCATTGTGGGTGTATGCAAAAAATTGAATATACGCGTGATTGCCGAAGGCGTTGAAACGGAAGCGGAGCTCGAAGCCCTGCAACGTCTGAACATCGCGCTGTTCCAGGGTTATTATTTTGCCCGGCCGGCATTTGAATCCATTGCAACACCCGAAGGTTTCACTTCCGCCTGAACAGGCTTCATCCGCAGTTCTTATATCAATATGGATCGCTCACAACTCAATATCGGCAACATGGTCAAAACCACGCGCCATCTTAACGGCGTGCCGCCGGATACGTTCGGCGTGGTATGCGAGATGAATGACGAACACACACTCGTTGCCTGGAATCTGTGCGACAAACCATTACCCAATCTGACACCGAACAGCATTGCCGAGCTCGACGACGACGATCCGCAATGCCCGTTGCGCGATCGACTCAGGTCGGACAACGAACTGGAAAAGATCGAACCGGCCTGAATGATTTTAAATAATCGCTTGACCTGAACAGGTCATGAATACAGCACTGGTCATACGTTCGATTTGGACAGCTACTGGTTGTTGTATCGGGCGTTAGCAGATGAAAGCAGGAGTGTGCATCTGCTGAGTGAGTTTCAATAGGGGCTTTACTGCAATATCTATAAATTCAATCCTTTTCAAGCTCTGCCGAATTGAATTTGAGTACACTGCATTTTTCTTTGACCGTCCGCTGGACGGGTTCTACCCCAATTTTTCGGTATGATAGTGGGTTTGCACCAAGCTGTGTTCGACTGTATCAACAGGCTGGGCAGTAGACAGTTTTATTAGAGGATTTCTGGGCTGCTGGAGGAAGGCCACAAAATCGTCGCCGGGCAGGGGTCGGGAAAACCAGTAGCCCTGAATAGCCTGGCATTTCCAGTTGGCCAGCAGGGTGTATTGATCAATGTCCTCTATTCCTTCGGCGACCACCCCAAGTCCCAGGTTGCCGGCAAGGTCGATAATGCTCTTGGTAATCGCCTGGTCCTGGGCTGAATGTGTCAAATTGTCGATAAAGCTTTTGTCGATCTTCAGGGCGTCCACCGGCAGCCGGGCCAGGTAACAGAGGGACGAAAAGCCGGTACCGAAATCATCGAGTGACAGGGAGATACCGAGACCTTTCAACTCTTCAAGTACGTGGCAGGCGGTTGCGAAGTCTTCCAGGGCTGTGCTTTCGGTGATTTCAAGCTCAAGGCATTCGGGTGCCAGCCCGGTGCTGGACAATAGTTTCGCAACAATTACCGCCAGATCGGTATGGAAAAGTTGCCTGGGGGAAATATTGACCGCGACCCTGACGGCACTGCCATGGCATCTTTCCCATTGAACCGCCTGGCGACAGGCCTGCTCCAGCACCCAGTGACCGATATCGACAATGACACCCGTCTCCTCGGCCAGAGGTATAAAAACCGCCGGCGAGATAGCACCGAGTTTGCTGTGCTGCCAGCGCAGCAATGCTTCCGCGCCAATGATCTCGCCACTTGCCGTAGCCAGCTGAGGCTGGAAAACAAGACTCAGCTCGTCCCGGGCCAACGCCTGGCGCAGATCGTTTTCGAGGACAATTTGCTTCTGGTAGTGCTGATCAAGCGCCGTATCATAGAGGTGAACACCATTACCCCCTGCGACTCGAACAACATTCATGGCGCTGTCAGCCTGCCTGAGCATCTCCTCCATACCCTTGTCCTTAACGCCGGTTCCCGAGGTGAATGCTTTTGTGTCCGTACGGGTGACACCAATACTCAGGCTGAGAAAATACTCGTAACCATCAATCGCAATAACGGGGGTCATGGCTGAGCGCAGGGCGTCAAGAACCGGCAGGCCCCGATTCCAGTCGCAGAAGGTAGCGCACAGCAGATTGCCATCAAAGCGATACAACTGGCTGGTGGCATCCGCCCCTGTCACAACATCCCGCAGTCTCTCGGCACAGGCTTTCAATACTTTGTCCGCGAGGGCCGGTCCGCCGGTGTCGATCACTTTCTGCAGATTATCGGTCTTTATCACGGCCACCATGCCGGGATTCACGGCATCGCTCAGCCAGTCCCGATTGAACCGGCGCCTGTTTGGCAAGTCGGTCAAGGGGTCATGATAGGCCAGGTAGATGAACCGGTTCTCCGCCTTTTTTCTGTCGGTGATATCCGTCAGATAAACGTGGTATTCCTGGAAATCGTTAAGCCAGTGCAGTCCCAGGATCCAGAAGTGATCATGCTTCTGGTACTCGAATTCATGGTAGCCATGATCTTCACGAGCCTGCTCGAGTAAGAACTCAAGGTTGGCAGGCAGCAGATCCTGGGCATCGCCTTTATCAGGGTTTAGTTCGGCAATCGTGTTGAGCGCACTGTCATTGCTGTAGTCAATCTCACCATTATTTTTTAGGGAAAAAACCGGGGAGGGATTTCGTTCCGGAAAGCTCGTCAGTCTAAGCTGCTCACGCAGCGCTTCGGCACGCTTGTTGTTGTGTCTTATCATCAATACCAGCACGAGCAGGGAGGTCAGGCCCAGCAGAGTGACAAAAACCAATGCCCGTTGGGTTTGATCGATTGATTGCTGTGCTGTATCAATGATCCGGTTGCGAACCCACAGGGTTAATTGTTCGCTTTCGTTGTCCATTTTTCTGGCGACTGCCGGAAATTCGTCGAGCACTGCCCGGGCCTGATCCCAGTCGATGCTGTCCGCCCGCATCACACGGTCGAAGCTGTTGCTCAGGGCCAGTGTTTCGACAATCAGAGTGTCGATGACATCCAGGCCTGGCGCCTCGGGGATTTGCTCCCGGATATGATTGTAGGAGTCAGTCAGGTTTGAGAAGTTTGGGATAAACTGCCTGGCAAAACTTTCCCTGTCTGCCGTGAGGTAGTAGGCATACAGAGTGGATTGAGTGGAGATCAGCTGCATACGCAGATCATGGATGCTCTCCATAAGCGGCAGGTGTTCCTCGGACAAAGCGGTAGCTCGCGCCTTGTTTTCCTGAACTACCATCAGACTCAAGGCCACCATTACGACGATCAGACAGCTGACTATTACTATAATAAACCAACTACTTTTTAGCTTTAAAAAGTAGTTGTAACGGCTGTTGCCCTCGCTGTTAATGCCATCGATGAAAATCATCATAAATCCACCATGGTTGGCGGTCAGGATTTCCGTTTGCCGACTTCATCTTTAAAACCGGACCTTTAAATATTCCTGATTTGCCTTATCAAGCAGTTCCTGATCGTTGTTATGGTCATTCCATCGTGCCAGGCCATCCAACTCCTTGCTGTTGTGGAACAGCAATAACTTGCCAGCGATAATCTTGAAATTGGTGGGGTCAATGCCTACCTGCCGGCCCAGGGTGAGGCTGTAGGGACAGAACTCTGCAAATAACGGAATAAATTGTTGTGGATTTTCCTGAAACGTCTGTACCTGCTCCTCTGATGTCAGGTGATAGATTTTGTTGTCATATTCAACAGCAAACGCCGGACTACCCCTTTCCGCGATGTCCCGGGTGAAGTAGGAGACAGGACTATACCCCCCAATAGCAATCTTGGGTTCTTGACTACCCTGTTCTGCGGCCAGGCTTGGGGCGAATACCATCAGTAGTAGCGTAATAATCCTGCGCGGTGTTGTAATGTAATGCTTCATAATCAATACCTCTTGAACCTCTTCGTATATCTGGCGCTCTTGTATCGTTGATCAGATATGCTACCAATAGATTCCGACTGGTCGGTTTTGTTACATGTGCCAGTGCGAAGGTGACATATGGCTTGAAGAGTAACAGCGTTGTGGCTGGCTTTTTTTTAGCTGATATTGCTGCCGGCTTCCAGAATTTGACTTCCTCTGGTTTTTATCAGAATGGTACTCAAACCGGCTTTTAGCCGTGCTATCTGCCCAAAAGCCCCATTGGTCGGCTGGAGCGCGTGCAGCCGTGTTTTCTAAATCATGCCATCGTGCTCTGACAATACATGTACGCGGTCGATATGTAATTTCATGATCCAGATCAAGTCGCTGTGGCAAGCGACCCGCTACATTACGCCCTCCAACAGCAGGGGGGCAGCACATGCGTTTTCGTCATAACTTGTTTAATCTTTTACTTGTCAGCATCTGTACATTCGTACCGCAGGCGCAGGTCTGGGCCAATTCGGGTGACTGGATTGTGCGTCTGCGCGGTATTGGCATTGTGCCGGATGACAGCAGTAGTGTCGTTTCGCTAAATGGCGCGGGACTGGCGGGCACCGGGGTATCAGTTGATTCGCAGCCCACGCCGGAGCTGGATATTACCTACATGTTTCATCGTCATTGGGGAATCGAGGTCATTGCCGGGACCGCCAATCATGACGTCAGTCTGGAAGGCAACATCGGTCCGGTCGCGGCAGGCACAAAACTGTTCGACACCTGGGTACTGCCTCCGACGGTGACACTGCAGTATCACTTCCTGCCGGAGAACAAGTTTCGTCCGTATGTCGGTCTTGGCGTCAACTTCAGCACGTTTCTTGCCGAGGATGCCAGCGGCGCCCTGGAAGCCGCGCTGGGCGGGCCGGTGAATGTTAGCATGTCTAATTCCTGGGGCTGGGCGGCGCAGGCGGGCATGGATATCCAGCTGCAGGACAACTGGTTTTTGAATTTTGATGTGAAGTACATTGATATCAACAGTACCGCGAAACTGAGAACGCCAGCCGGCCTGTTGGCCGTGAACGTGGACATTGATCCATGGGTACTGGGAGCCGGGGTAGGCTATCGGTTCTAGACGCAAACATGTACATACACCATTTTTGTAGTGCGCTTTAGTGGAGGGATGTTATGACGCAAACGATGAAAGCGGCACAATTTATCGAACCCGGTCGCATTGTGCTGGACGATAAACCCGTTCCCGATATCGGCCCGAATGATGCATTGATCCGGATCACGACAACTACCATTTGCGGCACCGATATTCATATACTCAAGGGTGAATATCCGGTCGCGAAGGGCCTCACGATCGGCCATGAACCGGTTGGTATTATTGAAAAACTGGGCTCGAATGTTCAGGGTTATCAGGAGGGTCAGCGTGTCATTGCCGGTGCGATTTGTCCGAGTGGTTATTCGAATGCCTGCCTGGAAGGCCTGCATTCACAGGATGGCCAGATGCACAAACACGGCTTGAAACCGCTGGGCGGCTGGCGTTTTGGCAATACCATTGATGGTAGCCAGGCCGAATACCTGTGTGTGCCGGATGCCATGGCGAATCTGGCACCGGTACCGGAGGCGTTGACTGATGAACAGGTATTAATGTGTCCGGATATCATGTCGACCGGTTTTGCCGGAGCCGAAGCGGCGAATATCAAAATTGGTGACACGGTGGCCATCTTTGCCCAAGGCCCGATTGGCCTGTGTGCGACGGTCGGCGCCCGACTCCGCGGTGCTACTAATATCATTGTTGTTGAACAGGTGCCGGCGCGGCTTGATGTGGCACGCAAGCTTGGCGCCGATGCGGTCGTCGATTTCAGCAAGGTCGATCCGGTCGACGAGATCCTGAAACTGACCGATGGCCGCGGCGTCGATGCCGCCATTGAAGCACTCGGCCTGCAATCAACGTTCGAGGCCTGTCTGCGCGTACTCAAACCCGGCGGCACGTTATCCAGCCTGGGCGTTTATTCCGATGATTTGACGATTCCATTGGCGGCATTCCATGCCGGCCTCGGTGATCACC
>JBBDSJ010000070.1:0-36443 GCA_040905025.1 Gammaproteobacteria bacterium | reverse complement strand
AACGTCGAGACAGGGAATAATGCGTTTGGCGAGAGCCATCAGGCAGTGTCCGGAGCATGAGCCCGGCGCCTGTCTACTGGACGCACAGTTCATCGGCCAGTTGCTGGCCGGCGGCGAAGTCCAGCGTGCCTTCATAAATGGCACGACCGGTAATCGCCGCCTCAATGCCTTCACTGGCAACGTTACACAGTGCGCGGATATCGTCGAGGCTGGTAATGCCGCCGGAAGCAATCACTGGGATGTTGATGGCCTGGCAGAGCTCAACCGTCGCTTCGACATTGACACTGTTCATCATGCCATCACGACTGATGTCAGTAAAAATAATGGCATTGACGCCTTCATCTTCAAACCGCTTGGCCATGTCGGCGACATCATGATGCGACAGTTTTGACCAGCCATCGGTTGCCAGTTTGCCGTTCTTCGCGTCAAGCCCGACGATAATATGGCCGGGGAATTCCAGACATACATCCTCGACAAAGTGCGGCGTAGTCACGGCCTTGGTGCCGATAATCACATAGGTGACACCGGCATCCAGATAAGTCTGGATCGTGTCCTCGTTGCGAATGCCACCACCCACCTGAACCGGCAGGTGCGGAAAAGTTTTCGCAATTTCATGCACAACGTCGGCATTTTCGGGCTTGCCGGCAATCGCACCATCCAGATCGACCAGGTGCAGCCGCCGGGCGCCGGCATCCACCCAGCGTTGGGCAACTTCGACCGGATCGTTCGAATAAACAGTTTGTTCGTCCATGCGGCCCTGACGCAGGCGCACACATTTGCCATCTTTGATATCGATAGCCGGGATCAGCAACATGGGGGATGTCCTTTCACGGAGGTCAGATACTGTCTGCAAACAGTGTTCACATTATTTCGGGATAACGTCTGGACAGCAATAATAATGAAAATGGATGCATCACGCCAATTAACGTTGATAGCAATGTTAGCACAGCTCGCGTAGGGCAAAACATATGCAAAATTACTCTGCCAGGCAAGCGGTAACCAGTAGTAGCCCAAAATGTCACGCACCAGGGTGTAATAAAACGCTGTATCAACAAGTGCAGTAATTTTGCGACTGCTTCTAGTGAGCTTCATCCCAGTTCTGTCCATGGCCGGCTTCCACCAGCAGCGGCACGCGCAGCTCGGCGGCCGTCTGCATCAAGTCGACGATGGCTTTGCGCGCGGCATCTAGATCAGCTTCGGCAATTTCGAACACCAGCTCGTCGTGAACCTGCATGATCATTTTGATGTCGAGCCGCGCCTCTGCCAGCCAGGCGTCAATCGCGATCATTGCGCGCTTGATAATATCTGCAGCGGTGCCCTGCATCGGCGCATTAATGGCCGTGCGCTCTGCGTACTGGCGCCGGGCGGCATTTTTGGCCTGAATATCCGGTAAATACAGGCGCCGCTTGAATACGGTTTCGACATAGCCCTGTTCACGCGCCTGCACACGGGTGCTGTCCATAAAACGCTTGACGCCGGGGTAGCGGCGGAAATATTCATCAACATAACTTTGTGCATCGTTACGGCCAATACCGAGTTGCCGGCCCAGGCCCCAGGCCGACATGCCGTAAATCAGGCCGAAATTAATGGCCTTGGCGGCGCGCCGTTGTTCGTCCGTGACGCCGCCGCGCTTGCTGCCAAACACTTCGGCAGCAGTAGCGCGATGGATGTCCTCACCAGCGTCAAAGGCCTGCAACAGCCGTTCGTCACCGGACAGATGCGCCATGATGCGCAGTTCAATTTGTGAATAATCAGCGGCCAGCAACGTGTAGCCCGGTGGTGCAATAAATGCCTGGCGAATGCGGCGGCCCTCGGGGCTGCGGATCGGGATATTCTGTAAATTCGGATCCGAGGAGGACAGCCGGCCGGTGGCAGTGACGGCCTGATGATACGAGGTATGCACGCGGCCGGTGTTGTTATCAATCAGCCGCGGCAGTTTGTCGCTGTAGGTTGATTTCAGTTTGCTCAGCGCACGGTAGTCGAGAATAACGCGCGGCAGTTCGTAATTGACCGCCAGCTCCTCGAGTACAGACTCGGCGGTGGACGGCTGACCCTTGGGTGTTTTCGCCGTGACCGGAATCTGCATCTTGTCGTAGAGTATGGTCTGGATCTGTTTTGGCGAGCCGATATTGAAACTCTGGCCGGCCAGATTATGTGCATGCTGTTCGAGCTGCGCCATTTTCTCGTCGAGTTCATGGCTGTGAGTGTGCAGCAGATCGGCATCGACACAGACACCGTTGCGCTCCATGCGTGAGAGGATGCCGACCAGGGGTAACTCAACCGTTTCGTAGAGTGATTGCAGCGCCGGCAGTGATTGCAGCTGTGGCCACAAAGTTTGATGCAGGCGCAATGTGATATCGGCATCTTCAGCCGCATACGGGCCGGCGATTTCTATCGGCACCTGATCAAAGCTGACCTGTTTGCTGCCCTTGCCGGCCACTTCTTCATATTTGGTGGTGGTCTCGTTCAGATAGCGGCTGGCCAGCGAGTCCATGTCGTGACGGCTCTCGACACTGTTAAGCACGTACGATTCGAGCATGGTGTCATGGCGGATACCGGCCAGTGCAATGCCATGATTGGCGAGCACGCTCATATCATATTTCAGATTGTGACCGACCTTGTTACGATCCGCGTTTTCAAGCAGGGGCTTGAGCTGTTTCAATACGGTGTTGCGATCCAGCTGGCTGGAGACGTCATCATTGCTGTGCGCGAACGGCACATAGGCTGCCTCGCCGGCGCGGACGGCAAACGAAACACCGACGATTTCAGCCTGCATGTATTCCAGACTGGTGGTCTCCGTATCGAACGCAAACAGCTCGGCATCTTCAAGTTGGTTTAGCCAGGCGCTGAAATCCTTGTCTGTGGTCACGATACTGTAGTGACGTTCGATTGCCTTGGCTGGTTCGGCAGCGGGCGCGGGATTATCAGCCGGTCTGGTTGATGATTCTGCGGTTGATGCAACAGTATTTTTTGTTTCCGGCGCTGGGTCAGCGTTCGGGTTGTTGTCAGTATTGCGATTTAACTCCGCCAGCAAAGTCTTTAAATCAAAACGTTCAAAGTAGCGCCGCAGGGTTTCGTTATCTGCCGGCGCCGGCGCCAGATCACGCGGTTTCAGATCCAGTTCAACATCGCATTTTACCGTTGCCAGTTGTTGCGAAAGGGGCAGTTGTTCCAGTACCGAGCGCAGGTTTTCACCTACTTTGCCGCCGATGTCATCGGCATGCTTGATAACGGCTTCCAGCGTGCCGTATTGCTGCAACCATTTGGCCGCCGTTTTCGGCCCGACTTTCGGTACCCCGGGAATATTGTCAACACCGTCCCCCATCAGGGCGAGATAGTCGATTATCTGGTTTGGTTCAACGCCATATTTATCGCGCACGCCATCAATATCGTAGGTCGTGTTGCTCATGGTGTTGACGACGGTGACGCAGTCATTCACCAGTTGCGCGAGATCCTTGTCGCCGGAGGAAATAACGGTTTCCATGCCGTCGGCGCAGGCCCGGGTTGCTAGGGTGCCGATCACGTCATCTGCCTCGACATTGTCGATGACCAGTATAGGCACGCCCTGGGCGCGGATAATTTCGTGCAGCGGTTCAATTTGCGCGACCAGATCTTCCGGTGCCGGCGGCCGGTTGGCCTTGTATTCGGCATATAGCTCATTGCGGAAAGTTTTACCGCTGGAGTCAAATACGACGGCAAAATAGGCGCTTGGATAGTCCTTGCGCAGTTTACGCAGCATACTGATGACACCATGAATGGCGCCGGTCGGCTCGCCACTGTCACTGGTCAGGTTGGGTAGCGCAAAATAGGCACGGAACAGGTAATACGACCCATCGACCAGAACCAGTTTGTTTGCAGACATAATCGGGGCAGGCTGTTGAGCTTGAAGTCGGTATGCAACAATGAGTCAGAATAATTGAGAATCGAGTTTACCATGAACGACAAAGAACAGAATTCCGGTCACGGCAATCGTCAGGACTTTCGCAAATCACTGGCGCCGGAGTATCTGGCCGACGAAGCCGAGCTGACCCGTGAGTCCTGGAAAGTGTTCCAGATCATGGCGGAATTTGTTGACGGTTTTCAGAAGCTGTCCGGTATCCGGCCCTCGGTGAGCATGTTCGGCTCCGCCCGCATCGCGCCCGGACATCGCTGGTATGCACTCGCCGAGGACATTGCCCGGCAATTGTCCGATGCCGGTTTTTCCGTGGTCAGTGGTGGTGGCCCGGGCCTGATGGAGGCGTTCAACAAGGGCGCGCAGGCCGGCCGGTCGTTAAGTATCGGCCTGAATATCCAGTTGCCGCATGAACAGCAGGGCAATCAGTACCAGGACATTGCGTTGAGCTTCCGGCATTTTTTTGCGCGCAAGGTCATGTTCGTCAAGTATGCGACTGCCTATGTCGTCATGCCCGGCGGTTTCGGCACGCTTGATGAACTGGCCGAAATCCTGACACTGGTGCAGACCGCCACCAGCCGCCGGATACCGGTAATCCTGGTGGGGCCGGAATTCTGGAACGGCCTGGTTGAATGGATGCGTGAGACCCTGGTCACAGAAGGTATGATCCATGCGGACGACCTCCACATTTTTCAGGTTGTCAGTGAGCCACAAGCGGTGCTGGACGAGATTTTCCGCTATTATGCACAGCGTGGCTTTGAACCGACCCGCGAAGAGCAGGAACGCCAGTTACATCTTTAATCCGTGTCGGCAAAACAGTGGCCGTACTTAAATTCAGTGCATCAGCGAGGAGATTAGGCATGTTGCGATACAGTCTGTCCGGTTTGCTGCTTAAAGTAGCGTTGGCGCTGTTTGTCTCGCCACTGGCGGCACAGGGCGTCGTTGAGGATGTGGACGGCATGCCGCTGGATTCGCCGCCCGTAGAAGACACGCAAGCTGTTGATTCGCCGGTACCGCCAACCGAACCAAGTCCGTCAGCGGAAGAATTCAGTGATGCGCCGGTACCACCGGTATTGCCGACACCGATGGAAAGCGGCGAATCGCTGGAACCTGAAGTCACGATCATCCGGCGCGAGGATGCGACGATCGAGGAGTATCGCATCAATGGCCGTATGTACATGGTCAAGGTAACGCCGGTCGTGGGCGAGCCTTACTATCTGGTGGATCGTAACGGCGATGGCAGAATGGAGGCGCGCATAAGTGAAATTTATGAAGATTTTGTTGTGCCACAATGGGTGTTGTTCAGCTGGTAGGTTCTATTGGCGACAAACATTAGCCCATGACTGTTTAAGAACCGGCGGGTTTGTGTTCCGGCAGTCGTGATTTATTTCAACCATTCAACCGTGCCGGTATGGACGGTTACAGCCCAGTATCCAGCATGTCTGTTTATACACCCGTCAGCCCGCAGGAATTAAAACGTTTTCTCGCCGCCTATGATCTCGGCCAGCTTGAGCAGTTTGTCGGCATCAATGATGGCATTGAAAATACGAATTACTTTGTCACTACCAGCCATGGTGAATATGTTCTGACGTTATTCGAGGTTCTGGGCGCTGACGAACTTCCCTATTTTCTTGAGTTGATGGCGTTTCTTGCCGAACATGAAATTCCCAGTGCACACCCGGTCGCTGCGCGTGATGGCAACTATTTGCATGAATTGAATGGCAAGCCGGCAGCATTGGTGCAGCGTCTTAAAGGCGCCAGTGTTGATATACCTACCGCGGCACAATGTTTTGCCATTGGTGAACAAATGGGCCGCATGCATGCCGCCAGTGATGCATTTCGTATGCATCGGGATCCGGATCGCGGCCCGGACTGGTGCCGGGCAACAGCGGCACAGGTGCTACCGGTCTTGCCGGCAATTGAACGTGACCTGTTACGTGATGAACTGGCGTTTCAGTCGGAGGTGAAAACCGCTGATTTGCCGGTTGGAGTCGTGCACGCGGATCTGTTTCGCGACAATACCCTGTTCGTCGGCGATCGGCTGACCGGCATCATTGATTTTTATTACGCCTGTAATTTCTATTTCGTCTATGACCTTGCCGTCAGCATCAACGACTGGTGCAATTCCGGTGAAGCTGATGTTGACAAGGCCAACGCCCAGCAGCTGCTGGACGGCTACCGCTCCCGGCGCCAGGTCAGTCAGGCAGAGATCGATGCCTGGCCGGCCATGTTACGCAGCGCCGCATTGCGGTTCTGGTTATCGCGGTTAAAAGATATGTATTTTCCAAGAGCCGGTGAAATTACCCATATCAAGGATCCGACAGTGTTTCGCAATATTCTCACCGAACGAATTGCCGCCGGTGACAGCCTGCGCGAGATGTGGGATTGAGTTACGGCGTTATTCCGTTGTTTGTTTATGGCACCCTGTTGCAGCCGGCAATCATGCAACAGGTTACCGGCAGAATGTTCCCGGCGTTAGCGGCATCGCTTCCAGGCTATCAATGTTACCGTCTGCGTAACCGCACCTATACCGGCATTATTGAGCAGGCAAATGCCCGTGTTAACGGTGTGGTCTATCAGATCAACCAGCGTGCGCTGCGCTTGATCGATCTTTATGAGGATGGTTGTTATCAGAGGCAAATGCTGAAAGTGAATACAGCCAAGGGTCCGGTACTGGCGCACACTCATGTGATTCCATCGACACGCCGGCATTTGCTCGATTACGCTAAAACACCGCTCGTTTACTGACACACGTCAGGCCGATTCTTCGACTTCCAGCATCAGGCTTGCCACCTCGGCACCACTGCTTGCGTCCAGTGCCTTGCGTGCCAGCTTTTCCAGATCCCGAAAGCGACTGTGCATAATGATTTGTTTGACTTCCAGCAAGGTGGCCGGATGCACACTGAATTCGCGCAGCCCGAGACCCAGCAACAGGCGTGTGAACCGGGGATCGCCGGCCATTTCTCCGCACATTGCGACAGGAATACCGACACGCTCACCGGCCTTGATGGTCAGGCTGATGAGTCGTAATACACCGGGGTGCAAAGGATCATAGAGATAGTTGACTTCATCATTCACGCGGTCAATGGCCATCGTGTATTGAATAAGATCGTTGGTGCCGATGGAAAGAAAGTCGAGATTTTCGGCAAATACATCTGCACATACAGCAGCTGCCGGCACTTCAATCATGCCGCCGATGGGTATATCCCGGTCGTACGGGATATCGTTTGCTTCGAGATCGGCCTTGAGCTCGGCGACGATCTGAAACACCTGATGAACCTCATTAATATTAGACAGCATCGGGATCATCAACCGTACCGGGCCAAGTGTCGATGCCCGCAGAATGGCGCGTAATTGTGGCCGGAACAGCGCCGGTTCTTTCAGGCACAGACGTATGGCACGCAACCCCAGGGCCGGATTGGACTGCACCGGCCCGCTCTGGCGGCCGCCATCAACCTGCTTGTCCGCACCCAGATCCAGTGTGCGAATAGTCAACGGCAAGCCATTCAATATCTGGATAACCTTGCTGTAGGTTTCAAAATGTTCTTCTTCATCCGGCGGTGTATCACGGTTCATATACATGAACTCGGTGCGGTAAAGACCGACACCGGCCGCTCCCACTTCACTGACCGTATCAAAGTCGCGTGGTAATTCGATGTTGGCCTGCAGTTCAATCTCGACCCGATCCAGTGTGATCGCCGGTGCCTGCCGGATTTTTTTCAGATCCGTGTAATAGCGCTTTTCTTCCCGCTGGCGCTGGCGGTAATGATTGAGTGTGCGTTTGTCCAGACTGGCAATCAGGACACCTCGGCCGCCATCGACTACCAGCGTGTCATCTTCGCGGATATACCGGCGCAAGTGCTGGACACCGATGACGGCAGGAATGCCGAGACTGCGTGCCAGAATCGCGGTATGTGATGTCGGCCCGCCAAATTCGGTCGCAAATGCAACAATGCCCTGGTACTGCAACAGCACGGTATCGGCCGGCGTCAGATCGTCGGCAATGACGATAAACCCGCCGAGCCGACTGTCCGGTTCCTCATGCCGCAAAGGCGTATGTTTGAGCAGTATCCGCAGGATGCGGTTGACAACATGAACGACATCATCCTTGCGTGTGCGCAGGTAGGCATCATCCATTTCTTCAAACACGCTGACCAGTGCATCGCGTTGCAGCTTCAACGCCCATTCCGCATTGCAGGCCTGGCTTTTGATCAACGCTACCGGTTCATGCGTAAGCGCCGCATCTTCCAGCATTAACAGATGCGTGTCGATAAACGCCGCGATATCCGAACTCGTGGTTGCTGGAATATGTTCACGGATGGCGCGCAATTGCTGGCGCGCGCTGGTGACAGCGGAATTGAAGCGCTTGATTTCATCATCTACAGCGTCAGGCCGGAGGCAGTATTCAGGGATCTCGAGTTGACTACGCTCGATGATATGAATGTTGCCAATGGCAACGCCGCGTGCAACGCCGACGCCATGCAACGCGAATGTCATTCGCCTTCTCCAAAGCGATCCTGAATCAGCGCGACGAGTTGCTTCATTGCCCGTTTGGCATCCTTCCCCTCGGCGCGGATATGTATAACGCTGCCCCTGGCCGCCGCCAGCATCATCACACCCATAATGCTTTTACCATTGATTCCCTTGCTGTTCAGCGAGACAGTGATTTCAGCAGCAAACTCCGAAGCTGTTTGAACAAACCGCGCAGCCGCGCGGGCGTGCAGGCCAAGTTTGTTTATGATTTCGACATCCTGTTCACATGTCATGCGCCAGCCTCGTCGTTGACCATGAAGACACCGTCGCGACCGCCGCTGACAGCTTTTTCCGCCATTGCGTCGAGATCTAGCGCTGGATAATTCATAACCCGTACCAGCATCGGCAGGTTCAGTCCGCTGATGATCCTGACATCATGCTGCTGGTGCAGTTGCCGGGCGATGTTGCTGGGAGTTGAGCCATACAAGTCTGTCAAAATGAGCACACCGTTGCCGTCATCGAGCAAGTCCAACAGTTCCTGTGCATTGGCCATAAGATCTTCGGGTTCACTTTCACGCGATGCAGTGAGCAGACGTGCATTTAACGGACAGCCATTCAGCATATGCGAGGTGGTACCGAGCAGGGACGGTCCGATGCCGCTATGACTTATAATCAATAAACCTACACTCATGACTGCACTCCACACTGGGATCTGTTTCAAATAGCGGCACAGGCGCTATTTTGAATAAAGTAACCAGATTTGCATTTTTATATAACTGCTATCAGGTATCACGATGCCGAATCAGCACCTGTTTGCCTGATTGCAGGAAGTATTGTGCCAGTTGATCAACCAGATACACCGAGCGATGCTGGCCGCCGGTGCAGCCAATCGCTATGGTCATGTAACTGCGATTGTCGGTTTCAAACTGCGGGATCCACTCGACCAGGAATTCACGCAACTGCTGATGCATGCGATTGACAGCAGGCTGTGCTTTCAGAAAATCGGCGACCGGCGCCTCCTTGCCGGTAAATGGTCGCAGCTCCTTGTTCCAGTAAGGGTTTGGCAAACAGCGCACATCGAAGACGAAATCGGCGTCACGTGGCAAACCATGTTTGTAGCCAAACGAAATGAATTGTAGTGATAACGTCAGTGGTGGTCGCTGGGCGATGCGTTCGCGCACCAGATCACGTAATTCATGCAGTTGCGTATGCGTGGTGTCAATATGAATGTCGGCGCAGCCGGACAGTCCACCCAGCAGCTGGCGTTCACGCCGGATCGCATCCGTCAGGCTTACCTGGCTGGATGATAATGGATGTTTGCGCCGGGTTTCGCTGAAGCGCTGGGTCAACACATCATCTGTTGCTTCAATGAACACCAGTTCGGTGGTAATGCCATGCTCACGCATAATCCGGATATTGTCCGGTAACGTATCCAGCTCCTGCTCGGGATTGCGTGCATCTATGCCAAGCGCAATGCGGTTGGAAAACAGGGGATAGCCCTGTTCAATACGTTCGACGATGTGATTGACCAGGCTGGCCGGCAGGTTATCGATGCAATAATAACCCAGGTCTTCGAGCGTATTCAGCGCCACGGTCTTGCCGCCGCCGGACAGCCCGCTGACGATAATGACGCGCCGCTGCTGAGCAGTCATTTGCCGGCCGACTGTTGCATGAGCTGGCGTTGCCGCTCGGCAAAATCATGCGACGCGTTGTAACCGCTGATGCGCAGCAGGTGTGTATGCGCAGCGCATTCCACCAAAACAGCGAGGTTGCGTCCGGGCGCGACCGGCACGGTGATTTCCGGCACATCAACATCCAGAACCCGTTGCGTGCGGTAACTGCCTTCTAGCCGGTCGAGTTTTAACAGACGCTCCTTGTCCATCGGCTCAAGCCGGATAATCAGGCGTAAATACTTGTTACTTTTAATTGCATTATTACCAAACAGCTCGCGTACATTAATTATGCCGAGGCCACGCACTTCGAGAAAATCAGTCAAGACGTCCGGGCAGTAGCCATTGATAATATCGGGGGCAATGCGTGAGAATTGTGGGGCATCATCCGCAACCAGGCGGTGACCACGGGTAATCAGCTCCAGTGCCAGTTCGCTTTTACCGATACCACTTGGCCCGGTAATTAATACACCGATTGCCATGACTTCCATAAATACACCATGAAGTATCGTGACATCGGCAAACAGGTTGCTGAGATAGTAATGCAGCGATTCAGTCAGTTTGGTACTGGACAAGCCGGTCGTAAACAGCGGAATGCTTTGTTCATTACAACGGCGGCGCAGCAATGTCGGTATGGTTTGTGATTCACTGACAACAAGGCAGGCCGGTTGATGACTGAACAATTGCCGTAGTGCATCCTGGCGTGATATGTCGCGCAGGCTTTCCAGATAGCTCAGCTCGATTACGCCCAGCACCTGGATCTGGTGTGGATGAATCAGGTTGAGATAGCCAATCAGTGATTTGTTATTCGGGATATCAACCCGGCGCGGTTTGTTTTTTTGCTGTTGACTGACGTCGTCGGCAATATAGCCCTCGGCCGATCGGCCGGATGTTTCGGGTACAATAATGCGTTTACCGCCTTCCTGTCCCGCCACCCATTCCAGCTCCAGCTTTGGAGCATGGTTATTATAAAGCTCAGCAACCGTAATCTGATCTGTCATCGCCGGTCACCGTCCTGACAATCAGGCCTTCAATAATTCAAACAGGGTCTGCGCGGATCTTGCCCAACGCAATCTATTGACCAGTTCGGTATTACTGAAACGTTCAGCCAATGTGGCCAGTACCTGCAAATGCTCATTGGTGGATTCTTCGGGCACCAGTAATGCGAACAGCAAGTCAACCGGCTGCTGGTCAACGGCATCATAATCAATGCCCCTGGCCAGTTGAACAAATGCGCCCCGGGTTTCGCTGCTGCCCTTGAGGCGGCCATGCGGAATTGCGACACCATGGCCCAGACCGGTGCTGCCCAGACGTTCTCGCGCGAACAGACTTTCGAACACTTCGGCTTCACTCAACTCCGTCGTGTTGTCGGCAATGAGTTTGGCGAGTAATTCGAGCACTGATTTCTTGCTGGTAACGTCGGCACGGCAGGCAATACGTGCCGGTAATAAAATGTCTTCAATCTTCATATGGTGGCAGTACAGAGGGTCAGGTTTAATATTGCTGTTGTTGAATAAAGGTGTTCCGGACAAGCCCGCAGATGACTTGTTACGGCTCTATACAGGGTTATCATCATGTCATGATCGCCGGATAAAGTTACAGGGCTAGAGTGGCTCATGTGACTTTATGCCGCCTTCGGCACGATGATGGTCAGTAAGTTTTTCCTTGTGTTTCTTTAATTGCCGGTCAAGCTTGTCGGTCATGTCATCAATTGCCGCATACAGGCTTTCCTTTTCCGAGTCGGCAAAAATTTCGCCGCGTGCAACATTCAGTGTTGCTTCTGCCTTGTGGCGCTCCTTTTCAATTTCCAGGATCACATGGACATTGGTGATCTGATCAAAGTGGCGTATCAGTCGTTCGAACTTGCTCTCGACGTACTCGCGTAGTGCCGGAGTCACATCCAGCTGGTGCCCAGTGATATTGATTTGCATGGAAACCTCCTTTGGGGACGGTAGTCATTGTTATGCCTGCAATGCAGGATCTTTACAAATGTTTGCGCTCGTTTGATGGCGGTATTGCCATGGCTTCACGGTATTTTGCCACTGTTCGGCGTGCAACTTCGATACCGCGCTCGGACAGGATAGTTGCCAGCTTGCTGTCACTCAGTGGTTTTTGCGGCGGCTCTTCGCTGATAAGCTTTTTGATCTGGGCACGTATGGCTGTTGAAGAACAGGTGCCGCCGATACTGGTGCTGACATGACTGGAAAAAAAATACTTGAGTTCGAAAATGCCGCGCGGAGTATGCATGTACTTGCGCGTCGTGACACGGGAAATGGTCGATTCGTGCATGCCCAATGCTTCGGCAATATCATGCAGCACCAATGGTTTCATTGCCTCGTCCCCCTGCTCGAGAAAAGCCCGCTGCCGTTCAACAATGGCTGTGGCAACACGCAATAGCGTTTCGCTGCGGCTCTGCAGGCTTTTGATGAACCAGCGCGCTTCCTGCAAATGCGATTTCAGTGAATTATTATCATTACTGTTGTCCGCGCGTTTGACCATGCTGGCATAATTTGCATTGATACGCAGCTGCGGAATTGCATCACTGTTCAGTTCAACCCGCCAGACACCCTTGTCTTTTTTTACGTAGACATCCGGTGTGATGTATTCCGGCTGCATATCCTGCACCTGGCCGCCGGGGCGCGGATTCAGCGATTGGATCAGATTCAATACCTGTTGCAGGTCATCCCGATCCAGCCGCAATTGCCGTAACAGCAGACTGTAGTCGCGGTTGCCCAATGAAGCCAGGTGTTTGTCTACCAGCTGTTGTGCTTCTTTCAGCCAGGGCGTGTCAGCCGGCAGTTGCTGCAATTGTAACAACAAACAGTTACGCAGGTCGGTTGCGCCTACTCCCGGCGGGTCCATCGCCTGGATGATGTGCAATACCATGACGACTTCATCAAGGCCAATCTCGATATCGTCGCCAAGTGCGGCACCGTTGTCCAGTGATTCAAGAATGTCTTCCGGTGTTACTGTGAGATAACCATCATCATCGAGCGAATCAATGATTGCCGTTGCAATGGCGCGATCGGTTTCGGTAGTCGGCGTCAGGTTGAGTTGCCAGTGCAGGTATTCCTGCAGGGTTTGTGAGCGGCTACTCTGGTTTTCATAGCCGCTCATGTCCATATCGGTATTGCCGCTGCTGCTGGTATAGCTGCCCGCGTCGTAAATATCATCCCAGGCGCTGTCTACCGGCAGATCTTCCGGAATATCGTCGTTGGCGAATTCGGCCTCGGCTTCGGTTTTGTCGCCGGTCTGTTCGTGAGTCTCGCTGGTCTGGTTGTCGCTGAGCTGCTGTGGTGTCGCGGCTTCCTCGTCCTCGTCGAGTTCCAACATCATGTTTGACTCGAGTGCTTCCCGCACCTCGGTCTGCAGTTCGAGGCTGGATAATTGCAACAGCTTGATGGCCTGCTGCAGCTGTGGCGTCATGGTCAGGCTCTGACCCATGCGCAGTTGGAGAGACGGCTTCATACTTACTAGTTTAACTGAAATTCAGGCGCTGAGAATGTGGCGGGTACGGGAATTGCTTGTCAGTTGTGGCTAGAGCCGGAAGTCGTCACCGAGATAAACGCGCCGGACCTCTACATTATTGAGGATCTCGCCGGGTGAGCCGGCCGCGATAATCTGGCCGTCATTGACAATGTAGCCACGATCGCAGGTGCCGAGGGTTTCGCGGACGTTATGGTCGGTGATCAGAATGCCGATGCCGCTGGCGCTCAGGCGGTGTGTAATCTGGCGGATGTCGGTAATCGAGATCGGGTCAATGCCGGCAAACGGTTCATCGAGCAGCAGAAATTTCGGCTCCATTGCCAGTGCCCGGGCTATCTCAACGCGCCGGCGTTCACCGCCTGACAGGCTGGCGCCAATACTGTCACGCAGACGTGCCACATGAAACTCTTCCAGCAGGACCTCGAGCCGGGCCTCGCGCGCCGGTTTGTCGAGTTCCTCGCGGGTTTGCAGGATGGCCATGATGTTGTCGGCAACCGAGAGTTTGCGAAACACCGAGGCTTCCTGGGGCAGATAGCCAAGGCCAAGGCGGGCGCGCCGATCCATCGGCAGGCGGCTGATATTGAAATTATTCAGGTGGATACTGCCGTCATCTGGCGGGATCAACCCGACAATCATATGAAAACTGGTGCTTTTCCCGGCGCCGTTCGGGCCCAGCAAACCAACAATTTCGCCACTTTCGACTGTCAGACTGACATCACGCACTACCTGCCGGCCGGCGAATGATTTGCTGATGTTGCTAACACGCAGCGTATTGTGTGGTCTGGTGCCCGGGTTATCAGTCTGATCGTTGTTCGCCCCGACAGCAGTGTCAGGCGCAGTATTTGCGAAAGGTTCGTTGGTTAAAGGCTCGTTGGTTTCGGTCATGTCGTCGGATCAGTTGCGGACAGACCGCAGGCGCTAGCAGTTGCTGGTTCAGTCAGCTGGCGTCGGCGCGGTGTTGTTGGCGGGCGCATTGCCGGCACCTTTTTTTGGACTGATGATGACGCGTACCCGCTGGCGGCCGGTCTCCGGCGTATCACCGGCGCTATCCTTGTCCAGTGTGCTGTGTGCGAGTACGCGGCTGTTGATAGTGTCGTAGTCGATGCGTTTGCCGGTGAATTGCAGACCGTCCTGCACCACCTTGGCATCATTGATCAGGATAATACGGCCTTTATTGCCATGATGTTCCATGCGCCTGGCCCAGGCTTCATCATAAACATCGCTGTCGTCGGGCATTTGCCGGTAATAGGCCAGATCGCCTTCCATGACAGCATGATCAAGCTCCTGGTTTTCATCGTAATAGACGGTCATCACGTCACCGGTCATATGCAGCGAACCCTGATTGACGACGACATCGCCACGGTAAATGGTGACGCGTTTCTGATCGTCGAGCTCGGCACTGTCGGCCTCGATTTCCATCGGCTGATCACTGTCTGAGGACAATGCCCACAACGACGGGCTGATAAAAACGGCGGCAAATGCCAGCATTGCTGACACGATAAAGGTGCGCGATATGCCCGGGCAGATAGTTGTAAACATGTTGCTGTTCATCCGGCAGTTAGGTTTGAATGATGGCTTGTCATCTTGATTCACGCTCGGCTTTACCCTTGATAACAGTAAATACCTGGCTGAGCAATTCTATCCGGCTTTCGTCCATGTATGCGCGCATGCCGACACCACTGGAGCGCGTATCCCGCGTCTGGATTACAGCAGGTTTGTCAGTTTCGGCGTAATTACGTTCCGGGTAAACCGTCGCCTCTGACGTAATGACATGAAACACGCGCTCGCCGTCAGCATCGTTTTCCCAGAAGTTTACATCGTCGCGTAACAAAATGACGCTGTTACCTTCGGTAATCCAGGCGCGTTCGGCGCTGGCGAACAACGGTTCCCGGCCCGGCCGGTAAATCTGATACACCGGCGCATGTAACTCGGTCATGTCCTGATCCGAGAAATGCTCCAGATACTCGGCAATCAGGCGGTTTTTCGGTTGTCCATCCGGGCTCATTTTGACTGAATTAACATCAGCCATGATGTAATCCGGTTCCGCCGGCCGCGCTACTTTTGTCGCCGGGTCGTCGTCAAGCCGGCCTTGTAACCAGAAGCTGCCCGCTGCCAGAACCGCAAGCACAATGACCACCAGCCAGCGCGTCTGCATATATCAGGCGTTGGCGCCGGTCTGCAGGTAGCGCTCGATCACGCCGGCCCAGTGACCCTGTGCCATTAATATCGCTTCACAGACTTCGCGAACAGCACCATGGCCGCCGCTGGCCGCCGTGACCCAGTGCACATGCGCCCGCAGTAATGGATCAGCATCGCCGACGGCAACGGCCAGCCCCACCTGGCGCAAGACCGGCAGGTCAATCAGGTCATCACCGACATAAGCAGTCTGCTCCGCTGTGACCTTGAGCCGCGCCGTCAGCTCGGCATAGGTCGCGGCCTTGTCTGACTGACCCTGATAGACATATTCAATGCCCAGCGCGGCCATGCGATCGGCGGTGACACTTGATGCCCGCGCGG
This sequence comes from Gammaproteobacteria bacterium, assembly GCA_040905025.1. Classification (GTDB taxonomy): domain Bacteria; phylum Pseudomonadota; class Gammaproteobacteria; order Methylohalomonadales; family Methylohalomonadaceae; genus JBBDSJ01. Next base: position 20,405 of record JBBDSJ010000070.1, on the reverse strand, counting down.
AAATCACCGCGACCTGAATACCGGCTTCACGCAACAACACCAGACCCAGACCGTCGCGGACATGAAACGACTTGTATTCGCTGCCATCACTGCCAAGAATCAAGCGGCCATCGGTCAGTACGCCATCGACATCAAAAATTGCCAGCCGGATTTTTGCTGCACGTTCGCTGATATTTGTGTTCATACAACGCCTGATCGCAGTAAATCATGCATATTCAAGACGCCGGTGAGGCGTGCGTCAGCATCGACGACCAGCAGGGCATTGATTTTGTGGTTTTCCATCAAAGTCAGCGCTTCAACGGCGAGCAGATCGGCCTGCACGGTTTTACAATTGCGCGTCATGACCTCGGTAATTCGCGCCGTGTGGACATCGACACTCGTATCCAGTGCGCGGCGCAGGTCACCATCGGTAAATATGCCACTGACCCGGCTGTCAGCATCGACAATCGCAGTGGTGCCAAGGCCTTTGCGCGTCATTTCCATTAACGCCTCGCTCAGGCTCGCGGTTTCCGGCACGCTCGGCATGGCATCACCGGTGTGCATGATGTTGCCGACATGCAGCAACAGGCGCCGGCCGAGGGTGCCGCCCGGATGCGACAGGGCAAAATCTTCAGCACTGAATTCGCGTGCTTCCAGCAATGCGATGGCCAGGGCATCGCCCATTGCCAGTGCGGCGGTGGTGCTTGCCGTGGGTGCCAGCCCGAGCGGACAGGCCTCTTTCTCAACGCTGACATCAATGTTAACGCTGGCCGTTGTGGCGAGGGTCGACTGTGCGTTGCCGGTGAGTGTAATCAGGGGTGTGCCAAGGCGTTTTATCACCGGCAACAGTGCAATAATCTCGTTGGTTTCACCGGAATTTGACAGTGCCAGCACGACATCGGTGGCGGTAATCATGCCAAGATCGCCATGGCTGGCCTCGCCGGGGTGCACAAAAAATGCCGGTGTGCCGGTGCTGGCCAGGGTGGCGGCAATTTTGCCGCCGACATGACCGGATTTGCCCATGCCGGTCACCACAATGCGGCCACGGCAGGCCAGAATGTATTCACAGGCGCGCACAAAATCAGCGCCGATTCGCGTTTCCAGTGCCCGGATGGCAGCTGTTTCGGTACTGATTACGGCGCGGCCAAGCGCTATCAGCCGCTCCGGCTCAGCCGGATGCCGGTTTTGTTGAAACGCGGATTTGGTTACCATTTTTTCAAGTAATTATCTGGTTCAAATTGTTACCGGGGCCATAAACAACCAGGCCTGATAGGCGCAAAAGCAACTGAATAATACCACTCCTGCGCCACGACCGATGGCACGGTTGCCGCGGCCGAACAGCAGCCACGCAAATACCAGAGATAATGCCAGCATAATCGGGTAGTCACGTGTCATTACGGCGGCTTCAAACTGGCCCGGCCGGAGCAATGCCGGGATGCCGAGTACCGCCCACATATTGAACATGTTCGAGCCGACAATATTACCAATCGCGAGATCGGCTTCCTTTTTGATGACGCTGGCAATTGATGCGGCGAGTTCCGGCAGGCTTGTGCCGACGGCGACGATGGTCAGGCCAATGACGAGATCGCTGATACCGAAGGATTTGGCAATGCCGATCGCGCCGCGTACCAGCAATTCGGCGCCGCCCAGTAATACCAGCAAGCCGAGCAGAAAATAAACCCAGGCCCGGGCATAACTTACCGCGTGTTCGTATTCCTGTGCCGTTTCGGTAAACAACGGATCATTCTGTTGCGAGCCAAGAGCCATACGCACCATCAGGTAAAGGCTGGCGATCAGGCCGGCGAGTAAAATCAAACCGTCCAGACGGCTCAATTGCAGATTGGCGAGCAGCAGTCCGGCAATCAGGATAGCGGCCAGCATCAGCATGAATTCGCGCTTTACAGCATGTGAAGAAATGGCAATCGGGATGAAAAGGGTGGTGGCGCCGAGGACCAGTGCGACGTTGGCAATGTTTGAACCGATGGCATTGCCGATCGCAATATCTATCCGGCCCTGCCATGCTGCCAGACTGCTGACCAGCACTTCCGGCATAGAGGTCGCGATACCAACGATCGTCAGGCCGATGATTAATGGCGCAACACCCAGATGCCGCGCCAGCGCGCTGGCACCGAGGACAAATCGATCTGCGCCAACACCAAGTAATACCAGACCAACAACTACAGCAAGACTTTCCAGCAGCATGTTTTCTCCAGAGTCAGGTTGGCCCCGAATCAGATCGGCCAGGGCCACGCTAAACCGCAGGATGATGCCAGAATCACAGCAGCAGGGAAATCTTCCGGTGTTTAACCATGCTTTTGGATAATTGGCTTCATTCCTGTTCACCAATCTATAATGCTGCGCATGTCCTCCCCTGTTGACGCCTCCGATATACGATTGCAGCAATTGCGTGACTGGGTCGCGAATGCATGCGGCAGTATTCAAAGCTGGCAGGTGGCTTCAGCAGACGCCAGTTTCCGCCGCTATTTCCGGGTCCGCACCAATGCCGCAACGACGGCGGTTATCGTTATGGACGCCGCGCCGGAACAGGAAGACTCGCGCCCGTTTGTAGACATTGCCGCACGTTTGCGCGCTGCCGGACTGCATGTTCCGGAAGTGCTGGCGCAGGATCTGGAACGCGGATTTCTGTTGTTAAGCGATCTCGGCGAGCAGACTTATCTGCATGCGCTGACCGCCGACAATGCCGACCGGCTCTACCAGGATGCCATTAACGCATTGCTGCAAATGCAGATCCATGCCGACGTTAACGGCTTGCCGGACTATGATGCGGCGTTATTGCAACGGGAACTGGATTTGTTCAGCGACTGGTTTTTACAAACCCATCTGCAATTGTCGTTGTCGGCGGCTGAACGCGCCGATCTGGATCAGGTGTTCGCGTTGTTGATCGCCCGCGCACTGGCGCAGCCGCGGGTGTTTGTGCATCGTGATTTCATGCCGCGGAACCTGATGTTGAGTAATCCGAACCCGGGCATTCTTGATTTTCAGGATGCTGTTATCGGACCAATTAGTTATGACCTGATTTGCCTGTTCAAGGATGCGTTTATCAGCTGGCCCCAGGCACGCATTGACGACTGGGTAAATGATTATGAGCAACGTGCCCGTGCCGCCGGTTTGCCACTACCGCCACGCAACGATTTTCATCAGGACCTGGACTGGATGGGATTGCAGCGGCATCTAAAAGTGCTGGGCATTTTTGCGCGTATCCGTCATCGCGACGGCAAGCCGCACTATCTTGCCGACGCCGGTCGATTTGTTGAATATATTTGCGCTGTAACGCCGAAATATCCGGAACTGGCACCATTGCAGGCGTTATTTGAGCAACGCATTATGCCGTTGCTGGATCGGCAATCATGACAGCGCAGCCGCATGCCTCCCAGGCGCTGATTCTGGCTGCCGGCCGGGGTGAACGTATGCGGCCGTTAACCGATTACTGTCCGAAGCCGTTGCTTGAAGTTGCCGGCAAACCGCTGATCCAGTATCACGTCGAGCGCCTGGCCGCTGCCGGTTTTACCCGGCTGATTATTAATCACGCCCGTTTAGGTGAGCAGATCGAAGCAGCGTTGGGTACCGGCGAAGATTTTGGTGTAAGTATTCACTATTCTCCAGAAGGTGATAACCCGATGGAAACCGGTGGCGGTATAGTGCACGCTTGGCGCTGGGTAGAAGCAGAACCGTTATTGGTGGTGAATGCTGACGTGTTTACCGACTATCCGTTTGCGCGCTTGCGGCGCCCGCTCGCGGATGACTGTCTGGCCCATCTGGTATTGGTGGATAACCCGCCGCATCACCCGGACGGTGATTTTGCCATGGCGGCGGACCAGGTTGTGCCGGATACGCAACCGCAGTTGACCTTCAGCGGGATTGGATTGTACCGCCGCGCCTTGTTTGGCACTGCAACAGGTGCTTTCCCGCTCGCACCGCTATTGCATCAGGCCGCCGCCCGCAGCCAGGTCAGTGCCGAGTATTACTCCGGCGCCTGGGTGGATGTTGGCACCCCGGAACGCCTGCAACGACTCAACCAAAAGCTGCAGCATCACTGAGCGGCCGCTTGTCCCGCCCTGAAACGCTCCTGATTCTGTCCAGAGCGGTTGAACTGTCAGCGCCGATACGCGTCGTAGCAATGAAGTGTTTTAGTTGCACCGCAACATTCTTGGTTGCACTGCAACATAAATATTGCTACATTACGTCCAAGTTTGGCGCGATTGCCTCAATATATAGTATAATGTTGAAGCGATTACGCAACATGTAGATTTATTACCCTGTTGCGTTACGGATTATTCAATTCGTCCCGGCCACAATCGCAGTATCCCCGAGTATGCAGTAATAGTCAGGCAAGGCTTTTTGCATGACTGTCTGCAGCACGGTGGGGCGAAAAAAAGTTATGTTGAAGCGTTACAAGAAAAAATCCGCGCAGTATTCAGGCGCCCGCGCCGGCTCTGCCAATTTATGGTTGCCGGTAATACTGGCGCTCGCCTTCAGCAGCGTCGCGATTGCCATCCAGCATTATGTTCATACCAGTTATATATCAGTGAGCCGTCCGGTCAGCCCGGTGGTGGTCAGTGATAACAGTCAACCAGCGCCGCTGCAGTTTGAGGCATTGGCAGAACCACAGCCCGAGACCCTCAGGATTCTGGCAATACAGGATCCGGCCGCCGCCAGTCAGCCGGCAGTGTCGACCACTGAACGGTTGTTGCTGGAAAATTACGCGCGCTTGCAGGGTCTCGAGCCGGACTGGGTGTTGTTTGAGCAGCAACACGAACTCGTCAGCGCACTGCATACCGGTGCCGGGGATCTCATTGCCGGCCAGGCAAATCTGGAAAGTTTACTGGATACCTCTGTATTGGCAGAAGTGCCGGAAACGCAAGCCGCTGTTACAGACAGCAACACGGAACAACCCGACAGTCCGTCAATATCATTAACCCTGCCCTGGCAGATTGCACAACAGCAAGTCATCGCCCGTAATGATTTGACCGATATGCCGAGCCAGCCGGCAGAGCTTGAGGCCCGCAAGGTGGCAGCAGTGCCGGATACACCGGCATGGACACGCCTGCAGGAAATGGCAGAACAACACTCGAACCTGATTCCGGTGGTATTGGCAGGTGCAGAACCTGCCGATGTATTTGACCGACTTGACCAGGGCGAGATTGATCTCGCTGTTGTTGATTCGACCATGGCCGATGATGTTACCTCCACGCATCCGGATCTGACGGTGGCATTTACATTACCCGGCAGTAAAAGCAGAACCTGGGCAACAGCCGATGCCGATTTGCTGCGGTCGTTAAATCAGTATCTGAATGAAGCGGCATTGACCCGCGAAATCAACACTGTGCGTTTTGAAGATCTTCAGGCTATTACGCAGCGCAAGGAATTGCGTGTAATTACCTATCAAAGCCCTGCAAATTATTATCTTGACGAGCAGGGTGAGCTGCGTGGATTTGAATATGAGCTGGTCAAGCGCTTTGCCAAAAAGGCGGGATTAAGGCTTGATGTGCTGGTGGCGCCCACCCGGCAGGACATGATCGACTGGCTGCTTGAGGGTCGCGGTGATCTGATTGCTGCATCGATGCCGGCCAGCGCCGTGCGCAAGGACGCCCGTTTGAATTTATCGCGGCCATACAACTATGCTGCGCCGTTAATTATTGGCCGTAGCGATGAAGCTGCGTTGATTGATGCGCGTGATCTGGAAGGTCGGCGAATCATGGTGCCGGCAGGCAGTCCGCACAAGCAGTTGCTGGAACGTTACCGCGACCAGGGCATTGCCGTTGAAATCGTGGAAGCCGATCCAGCGCTGGGTATTGATCAGATTTTATTCCGGGTTGCCCGTGGCATGTTCGATCTGACTGTTGTCGGCAGTCATAAAGCCAAGGCGCTATTGGCAGCGCAGCCGTATGCGCAGGCGCATTTTGCTGTCAGCGAGCCCTTGCCACATGTCTGGATTATGCGTGGCGCATCGCAACAGTTACAGGCGGCCGTTAATGACTTCATTGATAAAACCTACCGAAGTCGTGAATACAACATTCTGCATGCGAAATATTTTGAGCATGCCAGAGACTTCGAGGCCATTGCGGACAAGAAGACGCCCGAATTGCTCGCGCTTGGCGGGGAATTGTCGCCCTATGATGCCCTGATACGTGACTATGCCGAACGGTTTGGTTTTGACTGGCGTTTGATCGTTGCGCAGATTTACCAGGAAAGCCGTTTTGATCCGCAAGCGGTATCAGAGGCCGGTGCCGAGGGCTTGATGCAATTGCTGCCGTCTACGGCCGTTGAAGTCGGCCTGACCAATGTCATGGATCCGGAAACCGGTATTCACGCCGGTCTGCAATACTTGCGCAAATTACATGATCGGCTGGAAGAAGATTTGACGCTCGAGGATCGTATCTGGTTTTCTCTGGCGGCCTACAATGCCGGTTATGGCCGTTTACAGATGGCCAGACAGTTGGCGACAGAAATGGGACTGGATCCACACCGCTGGTTCGGTAATGTTGAAAAGGCCATGCTCAAGCTTGCCGATCACACGACTTGCCAGTGCGGCCAGCCGGTGGCCTATGTCCGTGAGATCCGCAACCGTTATCATACCTATGTACGCCTGACCCAGGCCACCCAACTGGCCGACGCACGGACGGCGCGCTGGCCTGGACGCGAAGGCTAGCCCGGCGCCATTATTCGTAACGGGTCGGGTCCGCTATGCCCGCTGTCGCAAAGCCATCCCGCCGCAACTGGCAGGCATCACACTTGCCACAGGCACGACCCGCGTCAGTCGCCTGATAGCATGACACCGTCTCGCTGTAATCCACCCCCAATGCATGACCGCGGCGAATAATCCCGGCCTTGGTCAGATCGATCAGCGGCGCGTGCAGTGTCAACTTCTTGCCTTCAACCGCGCGTTGCGTTGCCAGATTGGCCAGCTGCTCAAATGTGGTGATAAATTCCGGCCGGCAATCCGGATAACCGGAATAATCCACCGCATTGACGCCGATAAAGACATGCTGTGCTTCCAGCACTTCGGCGTAGCCGATAGCAAAACTTAAAAAGATGGTATTGCGTGCCGGCACATAGGTTATGGGTATGCCTGTGCCGATAATGCTGTTTTCCGGCACATCAAGCTGGTCGTCAGTTAATGCAGAACCACCGAACTGACGCAGATCAATATCGATGACACGATGCTCGCTGACGTCAAACTGTTTGGCAATGCGTGCGGCGGCCGCCAGTTCGGCGTTATGCCGCTGGCCATAATTGAAACTCAATGCATGGCAGTCATAGCCGGCAGCCTGTGCCATGGCAAGAACGGTTGCCGAGTCGAGCCCACCGGATAACAGTACTACGGCCTTGCCGAGTCGTTTACTAGTGGCCAGCTTGATCTCCCCACAGATATTTATGCAATTGCACCTGCAGTCTGACTGGCAACTGATCTGCAAGAATCCACTCGGCCAGTATCAGTGCCGGCAATTGATCGTGGCTCGGTGAAAACAGCACCTGATGTTGCAACAGATCATGCTCATTCAATTGTTTGCAGGCCCAGTCATAATCTGCACGGTCACAAATCACAAACTTGATCTGATCCTGTGGTGTCAGTGCAGCAAGATTGGGATAAAAATTCCTGTCGACTTCACCGGAGCCGGGTGTTTTCAGATCCAGTATCTTCATGACTCTTGCATCGACTGCGCGGGTGTCTATTGCGCCGCTGGTTTCAAGTGAAACCGCATAACCGGCATTACACAATGCAGTTAACAGTGGCAAACAGTTTTTCTGCGCCAACGGCTCGCCGCCGGTTACGGTTACATGCGCGGTGTTCCAGGAACGAACCTGATCGAGCACGGCAGCCAGGGTCAGTTTATGACCGCCATGAAAGGCATAAGCAGTATCACAGTAATGACAACGCAACGGGCAGCCGGTCAGGCGGATAAAAACGGTGGGCAGGCCGGTCTTGCTGCTTTCACCCTGTATTGAAAAGAATATTTCGGATATGCGCAGTTCCGCCGTCGCAATGTCTGTCGGAGCGGCCTGCATGGCTGTGACACTGGCCATTGTCAGTTATCAATCGATTCGCATTTGCGGCAGCAGCAATTGCCTGGCCCTAGCCACCTGCACTTTGCAGGCGCTGCAAGCGATCTTCAGCCAGGCGGGCGGCGGTGCTGTCCGGGAAGTTCTGGCGCAGGTTTTGTAATGTTGTACGGGCTGAATTTACATCACCCAGTTCATGATAACTGAAACCAATCTTGAGCAACGCATCCGGCACTTTCGCATTTCTACTGAATTTTTCAGGGATTTCTTCATACGCGACAATCGCGCGCTCAAAATCACGCTGGACGTAATAAGCTTCACCCAGCCAGTACTGGGCATTGGCAGACAGACTGCTGTCTGGATAATCACGACGGAAATTCTGGAGAGCGTTGGCAGCCTCGGCGTAGCGTGCCTGTTTCAACAGATTGAATGCGGCTTCGTAGGTTTGCTGTTCAAGCTCGGGATCACCCTGACCACCCGGCGGAGTGATGACTTCATCAACACGGGCGTTATCGATTTGCCGATTGACTGCTGCAGTATCCGGATCAGCACTGTCAGGCAGTATTGCTACGCTTGACCCGTTTGTCTGCATTTCTACCGTATCCGCATCAAGGCCGTCAACGGCACCTTCACTTATGCCGGTATCATAACTGCCATCGGTAAATGTATTATCGGTGACCGTTGCCGATTCACGGCTGGACTCAAGCAATGCCTGTTGTTGTTGCTCAAGTTGCTCGAGTTTATGCCGCTGGACTTCGAGCTGACCGCTCAGCTTTTGTACCTGATCCTGAAGCTGCTGGATCTGACTGTACAGATCCAGCAGTCCCTGATTGTCCATCAACCGTTCCAGTCGTTGCAGCCGTTGGCTGACGTTGCCATCAGCGGCTTCAACAACAGGCGGGCCGGCCTGCACACAAACCGGCAACACAAGCAGTGCCGGCAACAGATAGTTTGCTTTAATAAAAGTCACGATAATCTTTCGACACAATTTGTACTGCTGACCCAATCAGTCAGAGTGTTAATAGACGATGTCGACGCGGCGGTTCAGACGCCAGGCTTCTTCGTTATGGCCATCGGCAATCGGTCGTTCCTCACCATAACTGACAACCCGGATCTGGCCGGCTGAAGCGCCCAGCAAAACCATCTGTCGTTTCACGGACTCGGCCCGGCGTTCGCCCAGTGCCAGGTTGTATTCACGTGAACCGCGTTCATCAGTGTTGCCTTCAAGTGTCACAATCCGGTTCGGGTTGTCACCGAGATAGCCGGCATGGGCTTCAATGATAGGACGATACTGCGACGGGATATCACTGCTGTCGTAGTCAAAATAAATGCTGCGCTGGGACAACGGACTGGCCGGATCATCAAGTGGACTGCCGCTGAAACTGCCGTCGCTACCGGCGCCACTGGCGCGGGCGCCATCAGCATCCTCGTCTGACAAGGTGCCGTCTTCAACGCTGGCTGAGCCCTCATCCTTGACGTCGGTAGAACTGCAGGCACCGACGAAAATCAATGCCAATAAGACAACCCAATGCCGGAACTGCAATGCTTTCATGATGCTATTCTCCTGAAGAGGTGTAAGGGTAATATTCATTTGCCGGCAGGCTTGCTGCCCACCGGTTTACTGTAATCCTGATTGGCACGAAACACATGGTCTGGTTATCAGCCGCGCATTATAGCCGTTCGCTGCTTTGCAACATACAGCATAGCACTCTGACACTGCCGGTAGAACATAACGCTGTGCTGAACATCGCAGTTTCGATTAATCCTGAAACGGACCCCAGTCCGGTTCCTGCACGGCTTTGCGGCGGACTCCGAGCCGTTGGCGCACCTGACCGTCCACCGAAACGGCTGCCAGCTCACCGCCGCCGGCCGTGCTGGTGGCATAAATAATCATGCTGCCATTCGGTGCAAAGCTGGGTGATTCGTCCAGCTGGCCATCGGTCAGAATTCGTTCGTTACCGGTATCCATATCCTTGACTGCAATGCGGTAACCGCCGCCACCGCGTACCATGGCCAGTTTGGTGCCGTCAGGAGACACGCTGGCCCGGGCATTGTATTTGCCCTCATAAGTCACCCGTTCAACATTGCCGCCATCAATGCCGGTTGTGTAAATTTGCGGACTGCCACCGCGGTCCGATGTGAAGTACAGCGATTTGCCGTCCGGTGCCCAGACCGGCTCAGTATCAATGGCCGGGTTATTCGTGACGCGCTGAAACAAATTGTTGTCGATGTGGAGCAAATAGATTTCCGGATTGCCATCTTTCGATAATGTCAGCGCCAGACGTTTGCCATCCGGTGACCAGGCCGGTGCGCTGTTAATGCCGGTATGTTTCGACACTTCACGGCGTTGGCCGGTATAAACATCCTGGATATAGATCGACGAATTCTTGCCTTCAAATGAAACATACGCGATACGCCGGCCATCGGCGGACCAGCGCGGCGACATCAACGGCTCCGGTGATTCCAGCAAGACCTGTGAGCCATAACCATCGGCATCGGCGATCTCGAGCCGGTGGCGGCGTTTGTCACCGGACTTGTCAACAGTCACGTAGGCAATGCGGGTTGCGAAAGCGCCGCGCATACCGGTCAGCTTTTCATAAATAATATCGGCGATTTGATGCGCGGTATAACGCAACTGTTCCTTGCGTGTCGTAATGCTGTAGCCGGTGATCTGTGCACCACGATAGATATCAATCAGGCGGAAACTGACATCATAGGTGCCGTTATTTTGCAGGTTGACCGAACCGATGACCAGGCTCTCCATGCCGATGCGGCGCCAGTCGGCAAAATTGACTTGCTGAAAACTGGTTGGCTTCGACGGCATGCCGTTTTCGTCAATCGCTTCAAAGCGGCCACTGCGGCCCAGATCCTGGCGAATAATTCCCGCGACATCGACCGGCGGCATATCCGCCTGCGAATAGGCGAATGATACAACCGCAATCGGCAGTGCGTTTTCAATCCCTTTATCAATAACAATTTCGAATGCTTGTGCTGATAATGGCATGGTGATGCTTATAACAAGCATGAATAACGATACGAGTAACTTATCTGGTTTCATAACAACACCTAACCTTGCGGTCTGAATGTAATGGTAAATTGTCGGAAATTGCGTTCAAAAAATTCCTTGTCTTCGGGCACGGGCAGTGGCGAAGACTTGCGCACCGCGACCAGCGCCCGTTGATCAAACAGCTCATTGCCGCTGGAGCGGGTAATGGCAACGTCGATCAGGCTGCCATCCGGAGCCAGCCTGACGGTAAACGAGCATTCCAGTCCGGACGGCAGGCCCTGCTTGTTAAAATTCCTGACGATGCGACCGTAAATTGCCGCTTGCAAACGCTTGAGTAAATCCTGTTCTTCGGCGCTGCGGCGTGCGTCTGCTTCGGCAGCCAGTTGTTCCTGTAATGCCTGTTCGCGTGCCGCCTGCTCGGCCGCCTCACGTTGTTTGCGTGCCTCTTCTTCCTTGCGCTTTTGCTCCTCGGCCTCCTGGCGTTTACGTTCTGCCTCTTCCTGGCGTTTGCGTTCGGCTTCCTCGGCCTCACGCTGTTTGCGTGCCTCTGCCTCTTTCTGCGCTGCTTCTTCCTTGCGCTTCTGTTCTTCAGCTTCGCGCTGCTTTTGTTGCTCCAGTTCCTTCTGCTTTTCCTGTTCCTTCTTCAGTCGCAGGGCCTCGGCTTCTTCCTGCTGTTGGCGCTCGGCTTCAGCCGCCTGCTGCTTTTTCAAATCTTCCAGCCGGCGCTCTTCGGCTTCGCGTTGCTGGCGTGCCTGCGCGGCTTCACGTTCGGCGCGTTCACGCTCCTGTTGCCGCTGTTGCTCGGCTGCCAGCCGTTCCTGTTCTTCCAGCCGGCGCTCGTCTTCACGTTGATCGAGCACGCTACTGTCAATGGCGGTGGCTTCGATGATCGGCTCATCGCCGGCCGGTTGGGCGATAGGCTTTGCGGCAAAATCAAAGCTGTATAACAGCAGAAAGCCGATCACCACATGCAACAGCAACGCGAGAAAAACCGCACGGGTTGTCGTCCACCAGTTAGTGCGCATGAGTAATTAGTTAGCGCTAGCCGGATTAGCGTTTTCCGGCGGCTCGGTCAGCAAACCGACACTCGGTACGCCAGCTTCCTGCAACAACACCATGGCCGCGATCACCTGGCCATAGGCCACGTCCTTGTCGCCACCAACGTAGACTTTCACTTCCGGATTTGCATTGACGATGACGCTGATGCGTTGCTGCAAATCATCAGGCGTGATGGTTTCGCCGTCATAATGCAGGTGTCCGTCACGGTCGACATCGACACGAATGGGATCGGCCTGGTCCGGATTCACCGGCTTGGACGAGATCTTCGGCAGCTCGACATTCACGCCCTGATTCAGCAGCGGTGTGGTAATCATGAAAATGATCAGCAATACCAGCATCACATCGATATACGGTACGACGTTGATCTCGGACATCAGTTTCTTGCGTTTGTGCCGACGGTTCATGACAGACTTTCCGGTAACAACAAATTATTTCTGATGCGCATAACGGTGCAGAATGGATGAAAACTCATCAACAAAGGTTTCATAGCGGTTCAGCAGCCGTTCGACTTCATTGGAATAACGATTAAAGGCAATCACCGCCGGAATGGCGGCGAACAAACCCATTGCTGTAGCAATCAGGGCTTCAGCAATGCCGGGCGCCACCATTGAAATCGTCGCCTGCTGGACCTGGCCGAGGGCACGGAAGCTGTTCATGATGCCCCAGACCGTGCCAAACAGGCCGACATACGGGCTGGTCGAGCCCACCGTCGCCAGAAACGACAAGTTGGTTTCGAGATAGTCAGTTTCGCGGCTCAGCGATACGCGCATCGTCCGCTGCGCGCCCTCGAGCACGCTGTCGGCGGTCATGCCTTCCTGTTTGCGCAGTTTGGCGAATTCCTTGAAACCGGATTCAAAAATCTTTTCCATGCCGGTGGACTTGTGCCGGCTGCTGCTGACGCGCTGATACAGCGGACTCAAGTCCTCGGCCGACCAGAACCGGTCTTCAAACTTGTCCGCCTCGCTGCGCGCGCGCCGCAGGGCAATACGTTTACTGAAAATCATCGACCACGACACGATCGATGCAAGAACCAGCATCAACATCACCAACTGAACAACCAGACTGGCTTCCAGGATGAGATGGGTAAGTGACATATCAGCCGACATGAGTTGCTCCGGTAATTAACATGATGTTGTTTCTGGGTGTGTTGATGTTGAAAACAAACCGGCGGGGATGGCGCAGGGTTTCAGTTCGGTTGCGTTCACGCAGACGATAACCACGCTGGCTTCACAAAGCAGATCGCCGGCGCTGTTGTGTATGCTTTGCCGAAACCGTGCGCTGGCCCGCTTTTGTTGCAGCAGCTCAACGTTGACATCGAGCAATTCATTCAGTCGCGCCGGTTTCAGATAGTCGATATTGACCTGCCTTACGGCAAATACCAAACCCTGTTCACGCATCAGTACATCCTGCTCACAGCCCAGAGCGCGTAACCACTCCGTACGTGCGCGTTCCATGAAGCGCAGATAGTTGCTGTGGTAAACAACGCCGCCGGCATCGGTGTCTTCATAATAGACTCTGACGCTGAAGCTAAATTCATTTGCTGTCATGCAGGCTCAATCATCGAACAGATCCGGTACACCGGGCGCCGGGTCGGGTGGTTGCAGGCCGAAATGCTGCCAGGCCGTGCGCGTTGCCATGCGGCCGCGCGACGTCCGCATCATGAAACCCTGCTGGATCAGAAACGGCTCGAGCACATCTTCAATTGTGTCGCGTTCCTCGCCGATGGCCGCCGCCAGACTGTCGACGCCGACCGGGCCGCCATCAAATTTCTGCATGATCGCCAGCAATAGTTTGCGATCCATCGCATCAAAGCCGTGCGCATCGACATTCAGCATATCCAGCGCGCGTTCGGCGACTTCGGCATCAACCTTGCCGCCGGCCCGCACCTGGGCGAAATCGCGCACCCGCCGCAGTAGCCGGTTGGCGATGCGCGGGGTGCCGCGTGAACGCCGGGCAATCTCATCGGCACCGGCTGCATCGACTGTTGCCGACAACAGCTTGGCCGAGCGGCGCACGATATGCGCCAGATCGTCCATGCCGTAAAACTCGAGCCGCTGCACAATGCCGAAGCGATCGCGCAGCGGCGAGGTCAGCAAACCGGCGCGGGTGGTGGCGCCGACCAGCGTAAACGGCGGCACATCCAGCTTGATCGCGCGCGCCGCCGGGCCTTCGCCGATCATGATGTCGATCTGGTAGTCCTCCATCGCCGGATACAGCACTTCCTCGACCACCGGGCTGAGCCGGTGCATCTCATCAATGAACAGCACATCATTCGGTTCGAGATTGGTCAGCAACGCGGCCAGATCGCCGGGCCGTTCCAGCACCGGGCCGGAGGTCTGGCGCAGGTTGACGCCGAGTTCATTGGCAATAATGTGGGCGAGGGTCGTTTTGCCGAGCCCGGGCGGGCCAAAAATGAGTACGTGATCGAGGGCTTCGCGGCGCTGGCGGGCAGCGTCGATGAATATGGACATCTGCTCGTGCACAGCCGGCTGGCCCAGATAGTCGGCCAGCCGCTTCGGCCGCAGCGCCCGGTCGGCGGCGTAGTCGTCACCGCTCGTTTCGGGCGCTATTATTGGATTAGGCGTGGTCGGGTTGGGTTCAGCCATTATGGATGCGTATTGTACCTTAGCCGCAAGGTTTGCGGGTTGCACGAGCATGATATTTGCGTTCATGCTATTAAATCCTAAATACGTGACAAAATCATGTGCAGTCAGGGGTATTTTGTGCGGCTGGTCACGGCTTGCCACGACTTTTCGTGACACTGGCGCCGCCGGAACTTTCTGGCGCCAGAAATTACGTAAGTAATTACGTAAATAATTACGTAGATTATGATCCGGTCAGATTCTGATCGGGTAACTTTAGTGCAGTGGAGGACAGCTTATGCAGCTTGCAGGCAAAAAAATCGCCATTCTGGCGGAAGACAACTACGAACCACGCGAACTCTGGGTGCCGTATTACCGGCTCAAGGAAGAAGGCGCCGAAGTGCTGATACTCGGCACCGGCAAGGCCAGCTACAGCACCCGCTATGGCCTGGAAGTCAAACCGGACATGGCCGTTGACGATGCGCAACCGGCCGAGTTCGCCGGCGTAGTCATCCCCGGCGGCTATGCGCCGGATGCGATGCGTCGGCACAAACCGTTAACCGATTTCGTGAAAACGGTGTTTGAACAAAACGGCGTCGTCGGATTTATCTGTCACGCCGGCTGGGTCGCAATTTCAGCGGGTATCGTTAAAGGCAAACGCTGCACGTCATTCGCTTCAATCAAGGACGACATGATCAACGCCGGCGCCGAATGGCTGGATGAAGCCTGCGTGCGCGACGGTAATCTGATCTCCAGCCGCGTACCGTCGGACTTGCCCGACTTTAACCGGAATATGATTGCGGCGTTGGCGGGGAAATAAAACAGCGGTAAGCGCCGTCTTTGGGTAAGGCGTTGCTAAAGTCGTTACCGGGCGTCCTGTTTCATTGACCTACGGCCCTGATAACGGCGCCTGGGTTGTTATCAACAATCTTAAGCAATACCCGCGCTGCGCCTCGCGGTGTTCTGAGGCCTTGTTCCCAATGACGCAACGTTCCGAGTGATATGCCAAATGTGGCACAGAAGTGCTGTTGGCTCATCCCGGTTTTCTCGCGAATGGCCTTTACATCGATGGGTTCAGGACGATGCAATTTGACTCGGGATTTATTTCCCTTGGTATGGGAAATGGCATCTTCCAGGCCCGTCGATATTTCAGTGTATGCTTTGCTCATTTCTTTGCCTCCAGAAAGCCACCAATCCTTTGGTCGCTTTTGCCAGAAGATTCCTTTCTTCCTTTGATAGATTGGATTTTTCATTCTTGCCAAATGCTGTCAGTAAATACAGTGGCATGGATTCGTCGTGAAAATAATAGATAATCCGAACCCCGCCGCTTTTGCCGCCACCGGTTCGCGCCCAGCGCAGTTTGCGGATACCGCCTGTCCCTTCCATAGTCACTCCAGCATGGGGATGCTCGGCAAGGTAAGTGACCAAGTCCTCTCGTTCATGCTCAGACAGTAAACTCGCCACTTTCCTTTGAAACATCCTTGTCTCAGCAACCGTTATCATAAGCCAATGATATACTCCACTGGAGTATTATTCAAACGAGTCCGGTGACTTATTGAAAACAAAAGCCATGGTGTGGTTCATCGGCTGAACTGCACATAGTGCACTCGCTTCAATCAAGGACAACATGATCAACACCGGTGCCGAATGGCTGGATGAAGCCTGCGTACGCGACGGTAATCTGATCTGAAGTCGCGTGCCGCCAGACTTGCCGGACTTTAACCGGAATATGATCGCGGCGTTGGCGGGGAAATAAAGGTAGAAGCGGTTTTAAAATTGACACCGTCTCCGTTCACGGAGATGGGCTGGTTATGCCGCCTTTATGACGGCTTTTTCAGTGGCGGCAGGTAATTTAACAGTGACAAAAAAATCTTTTGGATAAAGGTAATTCTCGCCAGACTCGTCCTTTATTCTCAGTTGTCCCAGGGCTTCTGCCTGACGATCGGGCAATACTTCATACAACTTCCGTTTTTCCAGGGAAACATCGTAGCCTTCGTTTTCTATGCAAATTACAAATTGCTGGATCATGCGCTGATCAATGGCGCGGCTTTGCTGAGTCTGCCGACACGTGCCTGTTGGTGGAAATATCTTTCAACGAACCTGATAGGTACTTATGAATAATGCTTGATACCAGGGTCTGGTATGGAATACCTTCCTCCGACGCTTTTAACTGAACGGCTTTCAAATCCCGATTTGAAATTCTGATATTGATTCGCTTGTCCTTGCGCACAGTCTTCTTCGCTACAGCGACCAACTCGGACCGGCGCTTTTTCGTGAGCACAGATTCAAACTCGCCAGCTTCGACAACATTAAGAAGCTGTTTTTCCTCTTTGCTCAATTTCACGTTTTTCATTCGTTATCTCCGAGATAAGTCTTTGTAAATTTTCTACTTGGAATAATCGTCTTGAGAAATATTTCGTCGCCACTTTCTACATATGGGACGAGATAAACGTAACCCTCGACTGCTACAACGAAGATCCGTTGATGGGAATAGTCCTGACTATTAGGATGGATTATTTCATCAAGCAGGCCATCGTTTTCAATATAGAAAACAATTTCCTCGAACGATATACCTCGTTCAGATATCAGAACTTCGTTTTTTTCCGCATTCCAATTGTAGATTTTCACCTGCATGATAATAGCATAAACGTGTGCATTTTGTCATCAGGCAGGGCGTTTGCCTTGTAATATGGGGGCGATAACTCTGGTGTCGTACTGTCGCCTCAGTGAAGAAGGCTTAGAATGGCAGGATGAAGCCTGCGTACGCGACGGCAACCTGATCTCCAGCCGCGTACCGTCGGACTTGCCCGACTTTAATCGGAATATGATTGCGGCACTGGCGGGGAAATAGCACGTTGCATCAGTGTGAACTAAGCTATTGAAGTAACGCATTTCCGGTTTGTTGCTGATCGATTACTTGGCGCTTGATGTAGCGACGATGCTGGCCAGTGTGGGCGCCTTGTCATAGCGCAAACACAAGACGCAATCCTTCTTCAACCTCATTCAGTTTCGTTTCGGACAATCGGCCTATCCGCTCTGTCAGAAATGACTTGTCTAGCGTTACGATTTGCGAGACGTTCACAACTGACTCGCGGTTTAATCCTGAACCACGTTTTGAAAGAGATACGTTTCCGGGAGCGGCTGCCAGCTTTATATTTGAAGTGATCGCAGCCGCTATTATGGTATGTATACGACTGCGATTAAATTCATCTGATTGAACGATCAAAACTGGCCGTTTGTATCCAGGCTCGGAACCTGCGGGCTCAGGAAGGTTGGCCCACCAGATTTCACCGCGCTTCATTACCACACGTCTCTTTTCAAAGAATGTGCCTGGAGTCTCATCAGATGAGGGTCGAGCTCCGAAATTGATTCGTCAGCAGAATAGATTTCATTAAGCTTTTCGGTGACATTTTCACGACGATAACGCTCGACGAAGTCCCGAACTGCCGTTGCATATAATTCACTACGCGAAACACCAAGTTTCTTCGCGGCTCGTTCGGCTTTTTCGAATACATCATCAGGAATTGATATGCCTGTTTTCATAACCAAAAGTATAACTGTGGTTATACCCGCAATCAAGCACTATAGCCCGGTTCACGCGCCGGTGTCGAATGGCTGGATGAAGCCTGCGTGCGTGACGGCAACCTGATCTCCAGCCGCGTACCGTCAGATTTGCCCGACTTTAACCGGAATATGATCGCGGCACTGGCGGGGAAATGACGTGTTGCATTAGACTGAAATTTTTGTTGTCTGCCACTATTTGATGTTTTATAACGATTAAACCGTTCAGTTTGAACGCCTTGTTATAGATAATAATTTCCGGCATCATTTCCCGGATCGCAATGCTTCGGAGCCGACAATGACCACAGCAGAACTTGAGGCACTCAAGAGTGCTGCAATGTCCCTTACTGAAAATGAGCGGGCCAAGCTTGCCAGTGATCTGGTGGCCAGCCTTGATGGCCCAGCGGAGGAAAATTTGGCCGAAGCCTGGGATATTGAGATTTGTCGAAGAATTAATGAAATAGAGTCTGGTAAAGCAGAATTACTGGATACGGATGAAGTCCTTTCGAAAGCAAGGTTGCGCACAGGAGGCTGCCCACGAGTTTGAAGAAGCTGCTGCCTTTGAGTATGGAGCCAGTCTCCTAAGCGGACCCAACCCTCCGCTCATGCCTATTCAGGGAAGCGCTTCCAGGCTTGGCGCAAGACACCCTCGGAAAATTTCACTTGCATAGCGATCACCTGACCAATTAGCAGGTACTGTCAAGAATCATAACGTTAGTAACAGCGGCCGAGCGAAGCGAGGTCCGGGCCCGTAGGGCCGTATTGCTTGCCTAGCAATGTCATGCAGGTGGCCCAATAAGAGAGGCAATTCCTTCATCTCTGATTGTTGATTTGAGTTCTTCAAGGGCAGCTTCGTCTGTAGGAAACTGATCATCCCACACAGTTGAATTCCCGAATTCATCAACAACCTCAAGATGCCAGTCACTACCGCCACCCCGGTAAATCTCAACCTGTACCGTCTTACCACTATCGAATACTTTCTGGCTCAGAGGGCTTGCTTCTAATTCAAGATCATCTTCCATCTCGAATTCAGCTTTGTAGTTGGATAGTCATATAACAGTCTATTTAGCGGAAGGCGCGGGATTTCCAGCGTCGGCTTGATGGGATGGTTAGAACTATTCTTCTATGCCGCATGGGGTGTAACTTCCTTCTCCAACCGTTTGGCGAGTTCCACTTCTGTGCACAGGAGATCGTAGCGTGACTGGAGATTGAGCCAGAACTGCGCCTCCATGCCGAAGTACCGACCAAGGCGCAACGCCGTATCAGCGGTAATCGCACGCTTGCCCTGGGTAATTTCGCTGATACGGCGTTGCGCTACACTGATATCTTTCGCAAGGCGGTATTGCGATATACCCATGGGCTGCAAGAATTCCTCAAGCAAAATCTCACCAGGATGAATGGGATCGAAATTTCTCTTAGCCATAACTGACACCTCTAATGATAATCAACAATATCCACCTCATAAGCATCAGCAGATTTCCAGATAAAACAAATGCGCCATTGATCGTTGATTCGGATACTGTGTTGACGTGCCCTGTCACCCTGCAGTTTTTCAAGACGGTTAGACGGCGGAATTCTCAATGATTTTAGCTCACTCGCCGCGGCAAGCATTTCAAGTTTCCGAGCCGCAAGGCGTTGAATGTTTTTGGGAATCCGCTTCGAATAGCGGCCCTGATAAATCTTCTCGGCTTCCTTGCTCTTGAACGACTTGATCATGAGGCTGAATACTAACGCCTCGCGTTAGTATTGTCAAGAGCCACTAGCCCAAGCATCTTGAGTTCTAACGAGGCTGTAGTAAAACTCGATTTATCTTTTTTTCGTTATCGTATTGAATAAGTAAAACTACTTGAAATTTATGTTTGTGGGGTTCTTCTACAGCCTCAACAGTCCATTTATGAGCCGATGGCCTCATGACAAGTATTAACAGGCGGCTTTTAATACGGGACTTCAATATCTTCGCCCCGGAAAAGCATGTGCCGTTAATTGCCTGGAATCAAGTTTTTGGCGTGATTTTCCTTGGATTTCAGGCATTCTGTTTGATTGCCAGCGTGTGAAGGCCTACGGCTTCGCTTTGGGTCGGCTCCATGCGAGCTGGTCTGTGTAAAGAAGATTGCTTCCCCCGGCTAACACCGTGCCGGGGTCGCAATGAACTGTGCTTGTAGTCAAGCATATTCTGGTGAGAAGGGCTGTCCGGT
>JBBDSJ010000069.1:0-6744 GCA_040905025.1 Gammaproteobacteria bacterium | reverse complement strand
GTAATCATGCCGGTCGTCAGCCATAACCAGAAACGGAAAAAGTGACTGACAACAGGATTCAGATCCAGCGCGCGGTGCGCCTGATGGCGGTGCAGGTACAGCGTGACCGACGCAATCGTGATATGCGTCAGCACGAGAGCAACCACGATGTAACCCCAGATGGGTAACGGCAACAAACCGTTCAACATAAGTAAAAACTCCTGTCATGACAACTTCAAAACCACTGCTCATGCTAGCGCACAAAGCCCGGATAAATCTACATACGTGTATTATTAAGGCTTATGCCCGCAGGCCTGCGTTTGGCTGCCCGGGAGAATCGGGCTTGCATGCGGCGCCATGATCATAATAATAGGCGCACGTACACCCGCGGCCGGTTAAACCTGCTAAAGTCTCGCCGAAATGACTGAACACATGCCAGATCCCGGTACCATGGACAATGATGTATTAATGACAGTGGATGGCGTCTGGCGCTATTACGGCAGCGTCTGTGCGGTAAAAAATCTGGGTTTCAGTCTGCGCCGGGGGGAAGTCGTCGGCTTTCTCGGCCCGAACGGCGCCGGCAAAACCACCAGCATGCAAATGCTCACCGGCGTGCTTGCAGTCAGTGCCGGACGCATTGATATCGCCGGCCATGACATCATCGACGCCGCCCGTGCCGCCCGCAGTCACATTGGCTATCTGCCCGAACGGCCACCGCTGTACCCGGACCTGGGCGTGGATGAATACCTGCGCTATGCCGGCCGTCTGCGCGGACTGCGCGGCACGGCATTAACGACAGCGCTGCAGCGTTGCAAGGATCGCTGCGGTTTGGCGGCCAGCGGTGCGCGGCTCATCCGCAATCTGTCCAAGGGCTACCAGCAACGCGTCGGCATTGCCCAGGCCATTATCCATTCACCGGCACTGGTCGTCCTTGACGAGCCAACTGTCGGCCTCGATCCGATTCAAATTCGTGAAATCCGCGCCCTGATCCGCGAGCTCGGCACCGATCACAGCGTCATTTTGTCAACGCATATCCTGCCGGAAGTCCAGAGCGTTTGTGATCGGGTGTTGATCATTCATCAGGGCGAATTGGTGCTGGATCGGCCTTTGGCCGAACTCGCCGGCACAACGCCGGGGCTGCGCATCGGGCTGCTGCGACCCCCGGCCATCAGTGTGCTGGCAGCCATGCCCGGTGTCACTCGCGTCAGCGGCATTGATGCAAACCATTTTTATCTGGAACACAGCGGCGGTCAGGCGTTCGCCGAGCAGTTTGCCGCGCAAGCAGTCGCGTCTGACTGGGGCCTGACTGAATTGACACCGGATGCCGAGTCACTCGAAAACCTGTTCATTCGCCTGACCGGTGGCGAAGCTGTCACAACGGCGGCGGCATGAACGCCATCCTGACCATTGCCGCCAATGAATTGCGCCGCCTGTTAGTCACGCCGATGGCGTGGATTGCCCTCGCCAGCGTGCAATTTGTGCTGGCGATTTTCTTTTTCCTATTACTGACACAATTTCTTGAGAATCCGCAGATCGCGCAGCAGGGCGTGACCCAGATCGTTGCTACCGGCACCCTGCAACTGGCCGGCATCATTTTGCTGTTGGTGGTGCCGTTTTTAACGATGCGTCTGTTCAGCGAAGAATACCGCAGTGGCAGTCTGACATTGCTGTTGTCATCGCCATTGTCATTAACCGAAATTGTACTTGGCAAATTTCTGGGTATTTATGTGTTTCTGCTGATCATGCTGGGCATGATTGCATTAATGCCGCTATCGCTTGCGGTCGGGACAACACTGGATTTTGGACATCTGGCCGCAGCCATACTCGGACTCGGTTTGCTGATGGGCGCTTTCGCCGCCATCGGACTGTTTATTTCAGCGCTGACCAGTCAGCCGGCAGCGGCCGCCATCGCCACGTTTGCGGTGTTGTTTGTGCTCTGGATCATCAACCTGGCCGCCGGTGGTGCCGGTGAACAGGTCGGCGCGATGTTGTCATACCTGTCGCTGCTCAAACATTTCGAAGCGCAACTGGCCGGCGTCTTTAACAGCGCCGATGTTATTTATTACCTGCTGGTAATGCTGACATTCGTGGTGCTCACGATCTGGCGGCTCGACGCCGAGCGTCTGCATGGCTGATGGTGCATTGAGATGAAAGTCACACCTCACAGCCGGCTGCAATCACGACTGAACAGCGTTGTTTTTCTGTTGTTGCTGCTCAGTCTGGTAACCGGGCTTGCCTGGCTCAGTCAACGTTACAGTAGCGAATTTGACTGGACCCGCAGTGGCCGGCATACCCTGTCCGAAGCCAGCATCAAAATACTTGCTGAACTCGACGCGCCACTCACGATCACGGCCTTTGCCCGTGAAGAGCCGATGCTGCGCACGGCAATACGCAACTACCTGCAAAGCTATCAACGCGTCAAGCCTGATATCGAGCTGACGTTTGTCAATCCGTCTACTGCGCCGGAGCTGGTACGTGAACGCAACATCAGCATCGACGGTGAACTTGTACTCGAATACAGCGGCCGCCGCGAAAACGTCAAGACCATCAGCGAGCAATCCATCAGCAACGCGCTGCAACGGCTGGCTCGCGGCGACGAACGCTGGATTGCGTTTATCAGCGGTCATGGCGAACGCGATCCACTCGGCGAAGCCAACCATGATCTGGGCGAGTGGACGAACTTTTTGAGTGATAATGGTTTTCAGATCCAGCCGGTCAATCTGAATGATCTGCAAACAGTCCCGGATAATACCCAGGTCATGGTGCTGGCCGGACCACGCATTAATCTGTTCCCGGGTGAAGTCGAGCTTATTGCCGACTATCTGGATAACGGCGGTAATCTGCTCTGGTTGCTGGATCCGGGCAAACTGCATGGCCTGGAGCCCATCGCCGACCAGCTCGGCTTGCAATTACCGGACGGCGTCGTGATTGATCATGCCAGCCAGTTACTCGGCGTGAATGATCCGACCATTGTCGTGGCTGTTGAAGACATGTATGGCCAGCACCCGATTAACGCCAACTTTGATTACACCACATTATTTCCCTTCAGCCGGGTCATTGAAATTACCGATGCCACGTCAGCACAGGACTGGCAAGCCAGCCGCCTGATTCAAACGGGCGATCACACCTGGCTGGAAAGCGGTAGCACCGATAACGCGGCAGAATTCAATATGGCCGATGAACGCCAGGGGCCGCTACCTATAGCCTATGCTTTCAGCCGGACACCAGCGCCAGACGCTTCTGAACAGCGTGTTGTTGTGGTCGGAGATGGTGATTTTCTGGCCAATGCCTATATAAATAACGGTGGCAACATCGAACTTGGCAATCGATTCATGAACTGGCTGAGTGAAGACGATGATCTGATCGCCATTCCGGCACGGCATGCGCAAGATGCCCGGCTGGATTTATCAACGGCACAAGCATTGATTATCGGCTTGGGTTTTCTGATCGTATTACCGCTCGGCCTGTTTGCCAGTGGCATGATGATCTGGTGGCGTCGGCGCAAACGCCAGTAATGTTCTGCCACATAAATAACTGAAATGCGTAACCGGCTGTTATTAAATGTTCTGCTGTTGCTGGTGGTAGCAATACTCTTTCTTACGTATCTGTGGCTGCCAGAGCACGGCGATGAATATACATTGAAGCCATTGGCGGATTTTGTTGTCGATGATGTTGCGAACATCCGGATTGAACGGCCGGGATCTGACACCATTGAATTACAGCGTGACACTGCTGACTGGCATTTGCTGCAACCGTTCATGTTGCCGGCCGCAGCGGATCGTGTGCGCGGCGTGTTGCTGTTACCGCAGCTTGCCAGTCTGGAAAGTTTTGCCGCCGCGGAGCAGGATCTGGCGCAATATGGTCTGGCGGATCCGCCACTGACTATCCGCTTTGATAACGAAACAATTGCACTCGGCGATCCTGCCCCCCTCAATGAACAACGTTATGTACTCTATCGTGATCGCATACATCTGATTCCGGATCGGCTGTTTGCACAATTGAACACACCGGCGAGTTATTACATTGATACCCGGCTTGTACCGGTTGCCGGCCAGCCCAACCGGATTACATTACCAACTGCTGAACTGCTACGTGATGATAGTGGCTGGCATTCAACAAGCCGGCCTGCTGGTGACAACGCTACCGGCGCTATGGACGCCGCTGTGGTGGCCAGAGCCTGGCAGGAAACCCGGGCGATGACTGCACGCGAATTTTCTCGAGACGACATGAATGCAGCAGCAGCATTACCCCCGGTGCAAATTGAATTTGATGAACAACCGGACATCGAATACCTGATCATCAGCGCCGCGCCGCAACTGATTCTGGCGCGCCCTGAACTCGGCATTCAATATCATCTCGACAGCCGGCAAGCGCAGGCGCTGGGTCTGCAGGAACCGGCGGCCCATACCCCGCTTTTACCGGCGCCCGCTAAATCCCTGCTGGAATAAAGCTGTTGCCAGAACTGCCTGAAGTCGAAACCACGCTGCGCGGCATTCAGGCGTTTGTTACTGGTAACACTATCAGTAAAGTCATTATCCGCAATCCGCAACTGCGCTGGCCGGTGCCGGCGAGCCTGCCGCGGCAACTGCGTGGCAAAACCATCTGCGGGATCAGCCGCCGCGCCAAGTATCTGCTTTTCAGCATAGAAAACGCACATCTGCTGTTGCATCTGGGCATGTCCGGCAGCCTGCGGATCAATCCGCTGACGACAGCCGCCGGCCCGTATGATCATTTTGAACTGCAGTTTGCCGATGGCCAGTGTTTGCGCTTGCGTGATCCGCGCCGGTTTGGCTCGGTACATTATTGTACGACCGACGTCTGGCAACATCCGTTGCTGGCGCAACTGGGACCGGAACCGCTGGACATGCAATTTAACGGTGATTATCTGTTTCAGCGCTCGCGTGGCCGCAAGCAGTCAGTGAAAACATTTATCATGGACAGCCACACGGTCGTCGGTGTCGGCAACATTTATGCGAGCGAATCCCTGTTCAGCGCCGGCATTGCACCAACCCGTGCGGCCGGACGCATTTCACAGGCCCGCTATGCATTGCTTGCCGAAGCCATCAAAGCCGTATTAAACCGGGCTATCAATAAAGGCGGCACAACTTTACGCGATTTCACCAACTCATCCGGCCAACCCGGCTACTTCCGGCATGAACTCAATGTTTATGATCGTGCCGGGCAAGCCTGCCATGTCTGCGCCGAGCCGATCCGGCAAAAACGCCTGGGACAGCGTTCGACCTATTACTGTCCGCAGTGTCAACGTTAACACTCCGGTTACCAACCACCGCTGCCCGGCTTACCCTTGAATGGGCCTTTCAGGTTCGGCGTAATCCAGCCACCGTAAAAATCACCGGCCTGGGCAATGACAGCAATACCGTTGACCAGACATTGATCAAACCGTGACGGATAAAAGGCCAGATAATCTTTTATCAACGCGAATCCGGGCGTCGGCGCCGGATAGGACCAGGCGGCATTCGGCAATACTTCATTATTGATCCGGATATTCCAGTAAATCGCAGGACCTTTCCATTCACAATAACTTTGCTGGCTACCACGCGACAGCAGTGATTGATCAACATCAGCCGGCGGAAAGTAATACGTAGGCGGGTGCGATGTCTCCAGTGCCCGATATGCCTGGCGGGTTGCGGCGATCACCCGCCCCTGATGCATGACCTGGCAGTGACCATTAAAAATTTCACAAACAGCCGGGCGCGGATAGTCCCAGACCGACTCTTCAGGCAATTTAGTGTCTGTCATGATACTTCCCATTATTGACTATCTGCAGGTATCTGACTTGCAGACACCGGTTTTGTTGCCTATGCTTGCAGCTTGTCTTCCCGCAAGTATCGCCATCATGGCCGCAGACAAACACACCGGCAGCAATAAGCTCGACAAGGTTCTATCAGAAGCACGCCGCGCCGCCGAGCAACGCGGGCATGGCTATCGTGAGCAGGCGCTGAAAATGTATCCGTGGATCTGCGGCCGCTGTCAGCGTGAGTTTACCCGCGCCAATCTGCGTGAACTGACGGTGCATCATCGCAATCATGATCATGACTACAATCCGCCGGACGGCAGCAACTGGGAATTGCTGTGCGTTTATTGCCATGACAACGAACATTCACGCCAGCTGGACTACAACGCCGGCACACTCGACACCGGCCAGCACACAACGTCCGGTGGCAATCAACCGTTCGCCGGACTCAAAGACCTGCTCAAGCAAAAAAGCTGAGCCGATCCGCTGTTGATTCAGCCTGCGGTCAGCGCCTTGTTGGCTGCAATGTCCCAGGCAAACGTATATTCCTTTGACGTACCGGCCGGATTTTCCGCAGTGATCGGCGTGTGTGCATTGTAGGCAAAATGTACCCGCGCAAATAACAGTGTAATCGTCTCGGTGAAAACATCGTCGTCTACATTGCCGCCGGTACTAATGGATTTCACCAGCACATCTTCCATCTGCAGAAATAAATATTTCTGTTTCGCTTCACGTTTGCCCACCGCCGGAATGATATTGAGCTTGACCGTCGGAATAATGGTACCGGCGGCGTAAAAAGACCGAATGGCCATGCTGTCCATCCCCACCAGCTTGACCAGACTGATTTCATTAAAAGCGGTTTTGGCCTCAGTGTCGGCCGGCACCGGCTGGCGATTGCTCGTCATCTCCCAGTGCCAGGACTGCACATCCGACCAGCCCTCGTGCTGATAATTCTTTGAATCACCGGCCACGTCGTCCATTTTCATAAACATGAATACAGGCATAAAATA
>JBBDSJ010000068.1:0-37560 GCA_040905025.1 Gammaproteobacteria bacterium | reverse complement strand
AGATCCCTCCGCTCACTGCGTTCGGTCGGGATGACATTTATGGTGGCATTGCGAGCGAGGCCCTTCGGCTACGCTCAGGGTAAACTCCACCGACCGTGGCAATCTGTTTTGATCATGGTTCCATGGCCTGTGAATTTGAGTTAAACAAGCACTGTTGTTTGCCGTTGATCGCGCTGAAGCGCACAGCCGGCCAACTTGATAATCATCGTATACAGGCTCTTGCGCTCAACCACGGTCAGCAGGGCACTCTGGCGGTTTTTGCCCATAACCGTACCACCTTCCCAGTCACCCAACCGCGTCCGTCGGTCCACCACGGCTGGCCGTTCATGGATGCTGGTCCGGTTGGGGATGCGACCGCGCCGGTCGTAATGACCATAGCGCTTGCGATAGGGCTTCGAGGCAACCCGCAAGTGTTGATAGAGATCGCCGCCGTTCACCTGGTCAGCATAGATGAATCGATACACGGTCTCATGGTGTAGCCGGATACCCCGTCGGCGACGCAGATAGGCGACGACCTGGGCCGGACGGGTATTCGGATTTAATGGTTGATGGGCGAGCCTGTGTAGTCGGCAACTAGCAAGACCCTCAACGGATTTATTGGTTGATCACTTCATCCATTGTCGGTTTCACTCCGGACAACCCACCTCTCCTCCCGGACCCAGGCTTTAGAGCAGTAAGATAGGGGCGAGTCTTATCATCGATTGCAGTGTGACGGCGGGCGGTCTCAATGACCAAGTGCAACACCCGACCCATCCGGTATGGTATTGCCATGACTCACTGCTATCGCCACCTCTCTGCTGAAGACCGAGCCGCCATCATGCTGATGCGGGCTCACTACTCGATCCGGGCCATCGCGCGGTAATGGGAACGTGCGCCCAGCACCATCTCACGGGGACTGGCACGCCACACGATTGGGCCTGGCAAGGGCTATGATGCCAGTCTGTCTGGTTGCCGGGCCCAGCTGACCCGCCACCGGCCTTGCCGTCGACCCAAGCTGCATCTCGATGGCGAGCTGTTCGAGCTGGTGGTCTACCTGCTGCGCAAGGTCTGGTCACCGGAGCAGATAGTCCGCACACTGAAACGCATGTTCCCTGATGATACGGACCGCCAGGTCTCACACGATGCGATCTATAACGCGCTCTACGTCATGCCTCGCGGCTCGCTCAAGAAAGAGCTGATTGCCTGTCTGCGGCAGTGCAAAGGTAAGTGGCGCCCGCGCAGTCGCGGCAAGGATCGGCGGCAACAGATTCCGGACCTGGTCAGCATCCATCTGCGGTCTCCTGAGATCGAAGATCTTCTGATGCCTGGCCACTAGGAGGGAGACCTCATCATTGGCGCCAACAATCGCCCTGCCGTCGGTACGCTGGTAGAGCGCACCACGCGACTGGTGATCCTGGCGAAGGTGGATGGCACCACCGCCACAGCGGCGGCAGCTGGCTTCAGCGACAAACTCAAAGAGGTGCCGCGAGCCCTGCGCCTGTCCATGATCTACGACCAGGGCAGAGAGATGATGAAGCATGCCGAGATCACTCAGAAGACCGGTACTGCGATCTACTTCGCTGACCCGCATAGCTCATGGCAACGGGGTTCCAATGAGAACACCAACGGGCTGCTGCGACAGTACCTGCCGAAGGGCACGGACCTGTCGGTCTACAGCCAGGAAGAACTCGACGCCATCGCCGACTCACTGGACACAAGGCCTCGCAAGACACTGGACTGGCGAACGCCGCTGGAAGTCTTCGCCGAGGTGCTCAAGAAGTCGGTCACCGGACCGAGCACCCTTCAATAGCGTTGCGCTTGGAACTTGAGACCGCCGTTGAGCCAGAGATCGCAGCGAGATGCTTTACGGATCAGATTGTTCAGTTTAAACTGAACGCATTAAACGCGCTTAATTGGGGCAAGTAGCTCATGGATAATGTCAACATTTCCCGACCAAAACATTGTTGGAATGTCTTGCGAGGGGGGGGGGAGCAGGCCCTCGCTCCATGACTGGGAACTTTGAATGCAGCGCGGGTGTGCATTGACTCGGTTTTGCTTCGGGCTAATGCTCGCCGGCCTTGCGCCCTCTGCATTCGCCGATGGTCTCCTCTCTCTCAAAGTAGAAAACGATGCCTTCTCTGCTGGCGGCGATCGTCACTACACCAATGGCATCGAGGCGATTTGGGCATTTGAACCCGTTGAAGGGCATTGGACCCGCCGTTTCGCCGAGGCGCTTCCGGGATGGTCGGCCGACAGCCTGGTCGGCGTGGCCTATCGCTTTGGACAGCAGATGTATACGCCGGAAGATATCGAGGTCGAAGCGCTCATCGAAGACGATCGCCCCTATGCCGGCCTGCTCGTCGGCGGAGTCTCGCTTCTAAACAATCACCAACATGACAGATGGCGACTGGCAGAAAGCCTACACATCGATATCGGCATTGTAGGGCCGGCTTCCGGAGCCGGGGCTTTGCAGAGGGGTTATCATGAGTGGATTGCCTTGGACGATCCGAAGGGCTGGGATAATCAGCTTGAGAATGAGCTGATCGCCAATCTTGCGTACAAGCGCGCCTGGATATTTCAGCAGCATTTCGCCGGTCTTGAAGTCGAATACGGACCGTCTGCGAGTTTTGCTCTGGGCAACTTGTATACCTACGCGTCCAGTGGCGTGGGGCTTCGCTTGGGAGAGGGACTCGATCGTAGCTTTGGCATTCCCGCCGTGGCCCCTGCGTATGGAGGGCAATCGTCCTTTCAGCGCGACCAGGGCTTCAGCTGGTACGTCTTTGCCGCTATCGCAGGCCGCTACATGGCGCACAACCTCTTACTCGACGGTAACACCTTCGAGGACAGCCACTCCGTAGATCGTCGCGAATGGGTCGGCGATGCCCAGGTGGGCGCTGCGTTGACTTGGGATCGCTGGCAGCTGGCTTATACCTACCTGTGGCGCAGTGACGAGTTTGAGCAGCAGGAAGGCTTCGATCAGTTTGGGTCGATCGTTATCTCGACTTGGTTTTAAGACAACAGACAGACTTCATGCGGCCTTTGCGCCGTTTATTTTTACAGAGGTGATAAATATGCAGATTAAATGCTTTCATCGTTGACCACTATTGGTTTCGCTTCCGTTTGTGCTCGCTGTTACGCCGAGCATCGCTGAGGAGAACTGGAACGGTATGATCGGAGCCGGGGCGATCTACGCACCGGATTATCTCGGTAGTGACGATTACGAAACCAGGGCCTGGCCTACGATTAACTTGACCTACGGAGATCGCTTCTACCTTAGTTCTCTCGGTGGATTAGGCTGGAATGCCATTCGCCAAGGAAACTGGCGTGTGTCGCCGTTTATCAGCTATACCCCGGGCCGTGACAATGACGGCGACCTGAATCGCCTGGATAAAGTCGACGGCGGTGCGGCCGCAGGCGTGCGCGTGGTTTATACAAACGATTCCTGGACATACAGTGGCGACGCACAGACTCCCTTTAGTGGCGATATGGATGGCTACCAACTTTCGCTCAAGGCGCGTTGGAAGGGTCGGCTCAGTAAGCACTGGTCCGCTTCCATAGGCCCGAGTCTGACATACAGTAGCACAGACTGGACGAAGGACATGTTTGGTATTTCTTCGCGTGAAAATGTCCGTTCTGGCCTGTCCGCCTTCAACCCTGGTGATGGCTACTTTCGTATCGGCCTGGGCGGCACCTTGAGCTACTGGCTGACACCCGATTGGTCGATTACCGGACTGGCTAGCGTCTCAAGGCTGACGGGAGATGCCAAGGACAGCCCGATTGTCGTTGATATCGGCGATGCCACCCAGGCTTATGCCGGCGTCTTTGTGAGTTATCGGTTCTGACAGGAATTGGGAGCATCGACAGCTACTAACGATCAATACCCAGCGAAGATAGGTGGGCAAAGAGGATGGCAATCGACCGACTTAACGCGCGATTAGTCTTGGTGGCTCTTGTCGAGAAGACGACGAGATTCGACAGAATGACAAAAATGGGAATTCTTTAGCCATGAAAATACTCACTGAACCAGAATCGCACTTTATTGAACGTATGGGCCAGCAGGCCCAATCCGACGGGCTTTCCAAGATCGCGGGGCAAATCTGGGCCGCACTAATCGTCTCGGATGGTCCAGTCAGCTCGTCAGAGTTGGTGGAACTGCTGCATATCAGCAAGGGCAGCATCAGTACGAATACACGCCTTCTTGAAATGCTCGGCATCGTTGAACGAGGGTCAAAACCTGGCGAACGGCAGGATTTTTTCTCGATCCGACCTAACCCCTACGCTGCCCTGGTTGAAGGACAGGTAAAACGCTTTGAGGCGGCAAAGGCAGTTGTCGCCGAAACCAAATCGGCGATTACTGCAGATCATACTCGCACCAAACTCGCTGACCTGGAGCGGTTCTACACGCTGTACCACGATAGCTCCAAAGAGTTGTTGAAGCGATTGAAGTCGCAATCCTCTGAAGATGGAGCATAAAAGGGTCATGGTCCAACTTCCACATCAACATGTTCTCCACTCCCTGCGCTTAGCCGCCATTTTGAGTCTAGCTATTCTTGCAGGATGTGCTTCCACGGCTGGGCCGGAAACTGGGAGTAATCTTGATGACCTACCTGCCACCTGGACGACAGAGTCAGCGGCTTCAGAGGTCGAACCTGAGTGGTGGCTTCGCTTCCAGGATGAGCGGCTGAATGCGCTGATCAACGAAGCACAACGACTCAATACGGGTATCGGTCAGGCCGAGGCACGTGAGCAGCAGGCCCGGGCGCAAGCGGAAATCGCCGGCGCGGACCGTCTGCCCCAGCTCAGCGGCGCCTTTGACGCCAGTCGGCAAAAACAACCCCTGCCTGGCGGCGACAGCGCAATCACCGAAAACTACGGCGCGTCGCTGAATATATCCTGGGAAATCGATCTCTGGGGCCGCTTGGGCGCTCAATCGGAAGCAGCGCGCGAGGAATACCTCGCCTCGGCCGACACACTGCGATCGGTCCGTCAGTCGATTGCGGGGCAAACCGCCAAAGCCTACTTCGCGGTCATCGAGGCCCGTGAGCAGATGGCATTCTCGGAAGAAACGGTTTCTGCCCTCGCCGAGACCGCACGCCAGGTCGGAAACCGGGCCGATGTCGGAGCCATTTCCCCCGCCGACAAGCAGCTTGCCATCACCAACCTGGAAACCGCCCGGGGTGGACTGCAGCAGCGCCTGGACTCCGAACAACGCTCATCAAGACAGCTTGAAACCATCCTGCGGGATTATCCGGCCGGCGAAATCCACGCGCCGGAAGCGCTCCCACCCATACCGGCCGCTCCTCCGGCGGGACTTCCCGCCGAGCTCTTGCTGCGCCGCCCCGATATATCCGCGGCTGAGCGCAACCTTCGTGCAACGGGACTGCGAACGGAGGCAGCCCGTAAGGCTTTTTTGCCCGCCATTACCCTGACCGGATCCTCGGGCAGGCAGAGCAGCGAGCTCGACAATCTTCTCAATGGCGGTTTTTCAGTGTGGTCCATTGCCGGCCAGATCGTTCAGCCAATTTTCCAGGGCGGCCGTCTGAGCGCCAGTCTGGACCTTGCCGAGGCACGACAGCGAGAGGCGGCGGAAGCTTACGCTGAAATCGTTTTACAGGCGCTGCGTGAAGTTGAAAATGCGCTGGCCGCCGATCGCTACCTGGCAGATCGCGAGACATCACTTCGAGCGGCAGCCGAAGCCGCGGGAAATGCGCAGCGTATCGCTTTCAATCGCTATGCGCAGGGGCTGACGCCCTTTATCACCGTTCTGGAGTCCCAGCAGCGGGCCCTTGACACAAGAAGCGCGTGGATTGCCGCTCGGCGAGCCCGTCTTGACAACCGAGTGGACCTGCATCTCGGCTTGGGCGGCGGCTTTGGTTCATCACAGGAGACAGCCAAATGATTATCTACCGCTCGCTGATCATGAGCGCTTTCGTTTTAACGGCACTGTCCGCTTGCGACAGCTCGACCACATCTGGGACGGATGCGCCAGAAACCACGGCGATCAGTGTTCGTATTGCTGAAGTAGACTCTGGTGCACTTCAGACATGGGTCTTTGCTGAAGGCACTGCCCGCGCTGTAAAACGGGAGTTTCTCAGTTTCGAAAGCGCAGGCCGAATTGCCTATGTCGATCCTGACCTGAAAGAGGGTGATTCCATCAGCCAGGGACAGGTCATCGCGTATCAGCAACAAGATCGTCCGCAGGCAGATGTCGCAAATGCCCGCGCCAGTATCGTGGATGCACAAGGCCAGAAAGCCATTGCGCAAGCTACGGTCGAAGAGGCCGCAGCCAACCTGGATGTCGCACAAAACACATTTCGGCGATTTCAAACGCTGATTGAGCAGCAATCCGCATCGCAGCAAGAACTTGAGGACGCCAGAGCGAAACTTGAGCAGGCACGCGCCTCCAAGGTTCGCTCAGAGCGACAGCTTGCAGCTGCGACATCTCAAATTGAGGCCGCCAAGGCACAAGCGAACCGGGCCCGAGTCATCGCGGATGAATCACGCATTGTGTCGCCGATCGGTGGCGTGCTTGCACGTCTTAATGTCGAGCAGGGCTTCTATTTTTCCCCACAGCAAATTCAGTCCAACAGTGAGGCGGGTGCTCTCAATACAGTACCAGTGGTCATCATCGACCCGTCGGCCTTTGAAGTAACGGTTAAGTTGCCCTCTTACGCCCATAGACAGGTGACGGTCGGCTCCCCGGTTCTGTTTCAGCCTGGCGCGGGGCAAGGCGGTGTAGGCAGACTCAATTCGCAAAGTACAGAAGCTCCATCCCGTGTACCTGAACGTTTCAACATTCTTGGCGAGGTTTATGCGATCAGCCCATCGGTTGATCCGGAAACGCGCAGTTTTTCAGTGAAGTTGCGCACCACCCAAGGCGCCGACCGTTTACAGGACGGCGAATTCCTGACGGCCTGGATTGCGGGCCCCAGTGCCGAAGATGCCCTTCTCATCCCGCTCGGCGTGACGCGTTTTGACAATGACCAGCCCTTCGTATTCAGGGTGGATCCTGAGGCAAATGAGGTTTCACGCGTCAATGTCACCCTTGGCTTGCAGGGGCGCGAACACCAACAGGTGTTGCAGGGCCTGAACAAAGGCGACCGCATCGTCACTGAAGGCCGTGCTCGACTATCGGATGGCGACACCGTTCGGATCATTGGTGGCACCGACAAGGGGGTGAACAACCAATGAGCGATATCGACGAACCATCCACAACCAGCAACACGCCACGCGAGACGGATGAGGTCACACGCGCCCATCCTCTTGCCCGTTTCTTTTTCCTGCAGACAACGTTTGCGGTTCTCTTTACCGTTTTGCTGACTGCAGGTGGCTACTTCGCCTATACGAATCTGGTCAAGGAATCCCTTCCTGATCTCGACATTCCGATGGCAATGATCACCACTGCCTGGCCCGGTGCCGACCCTCAGACGATTGAAAGTCAGGTCACCAAGGAATTAGAGGATGAGATTGCGACACTAAAAGGTTTGAAGACCTTTTCGAGTGCATCATTTGATTCTTTTTCTATTATCGCGGTTGAGTTCACTGCAGACTCAGACTCGAATCAGGCGATGCAGCGCTTGCGCACTGCCGTCTCGGATGCTGAAGGCGAGCTTCCTGGCGATGCTGAATCACCCTCCATCCAACAGGTTTCCGTAGACGACCGACCGATTATGACGATCGCTTTGCATGGCGCAGCGTCTGATGCTGAGCTCAACAAGCTTGCTAAAACCCTCCAGGAGCGAATTGAGACCGTCAGTGGCGTCAACGAAGTCAACCTCGGTGGCTCACGGGACGAAATCATCCAGATCCTGCTTGACCCTGAACGCCTGCTCGCGCTCGGCATTCCACCGAACCAGGTCAGCCAGGCCATATCCGCCGCCAATCTTGATCAACCCTTCGGGGAAATCGAGAGCGATGATATCGGCGCGGTCGTGCGTCTCGCCGGGCAATTTCAGAGTATTGAAGACCTTGCACAAATGCCCGTGGTGCGACTTGGCAACACCATCAACGAACGATTGCTTCGATTGAGCGATATCGGTCAAGTACGCCGCCAACTTGAGAAAGAGGAGACTCGCGCTTTTTTCAGTGAAGCGGGCAGCCCTTTCAGCCAGACCATTGAAGTCAGTATCAAAAAGGCACCCGGTGCCGACACGGTAAAACTGATCGAGCAGATCAAAGCAGACCTCGGCCTCTGGCACGGCGACAATTTCTGGCCGCAAGGCGTGAGCTACAAAGTCACTCAGGACGAAGCCGAACAGATCTGGGATTCTCTGTCGAACGTCTTTATGAGCGGCCTGCAGGCCATGGTGGCGGTTTTTTTCATTTTGTTTTTGATCCTCACCTGGCGTGAGGGCCTGGTCGCCAGCCTGTCAATACCACTTTCATTTTTTGCCGCCATGCTTGCGCTCTGGTTGCTTGATTACAGCCTTAACGAGCTGGTGATTATCGGCATGGTGCTCGCGCTTGGCCTGCTCGTCGATGTGTTCATCCTGATGATGGAAGGTTTGCACGAGGAAATTTACACTAACAAAAAAACGTTCGGGCAAGCCGCGCTCGCTACGATTGGAAAATATGGTATGCCGGCGTTTGCCGGACAGCTGACGACCATCCTTGCCCTTGCGCCACTGATCGCGATTGCTGGCACCGCCGGCAAATTTATTCAGGTGCTGCCCGTCACCGCCATTGTGTCCCTTGTGGCCGCCTTCGTTGTAGCCATGCTCGTCAGCGTGCCGCTTTCAAGGTTTGTTCTCGGCCCTGTCGCTCGTCAGGGAGCTGATACCCAGGAGACACGCACTGATCGTGCCATGAACAATATCGCCAACAGG
The DNA here is from genome assembly GCA_040905025.1 of Gammaproteobacteria bacterium. Classification (GTDB taxonomy): domain Bacteria; phylum Pseudomonadota; class Gammaproteobacteria; order Methylohalomonadales; family Methylohalomonadaceae; genus JBBDSJ01. The sequence goes on along the minus strand of JBBDSJ010000068.1, from coordinate 28,756 downwards.
CTAAAGGCATGGAGCCTGCAAACAACACTGGTAAGCAAAAAAAGGGCCGGTGCCATGGTGGCGGGGGCACTTATTCTGTTCGTGCTCTCGATGCTTGCGGCCACCCGTGTACCGCTTGTTCTCTTCCCTGATAATGACGGGCTTAACCTCGGAATCAATATCGAGCTTCCCCCCTCAACGACGCTCGACACCTCTCAAGAAGTGGCCGACGCCGTGGGTGAATTGCTGCGCGACAAGCCCTACTTTGACACGGTCATCAAGCTGGTTGGCAGTAAGAGTCCAATGGTCGGCGGCTCGATATCATCCGCGTTGAACCCTTCCGATGCGGAAAATTTTATCGGCTTTTCGATTACTTTGGTTGAGCTTGGCGAACGCGAGAAGCCCAGTTATGTACTTGCACAGGATATCCGCGCCGAACTTTCGAGCTATCTGAAGGCGAACGTGCCAGGTGCCTCTCTTCTCGTGCAAGCTGCAACTGGGGGGCCGAGCACGGAGGACCCCATTTCCATTGCCGTCTCCGGTGATGATATGAACGAACTGCAGCGTCTATCATCCCAAATACAGGGCATACTTAACCGCATCGCTGGCACAACCGATGTTCGCGATAATCTGGGCAGCGTCAAATCTGAAATAACATTAACACCTAACCGTGAAACAACAGATTTCTATGGCCTGAGCCAGCAGGATCTCGCTACCCAAGTCCGTTTTTCAATGGCTAACGACAAAATCGGCTCTTTCGCAACAACCGGCACGGAAGATGATCTCGACATTCATCTGGGCCTCAGCTGGCAAAGTCGAGATGGTGGGGCCGGCGGCCCAACCCAGCTTGCAGAAATGTCGATGATCCGCGCCTTCACCCCGGGCGGTGAGACCGTTCCCCTCCTGTCGCTGCTCGATTCACACGTCACGGAAGCGCCTATTTCGGTTATACATAAGGATGGTAAACGAACAATTACCGTCCTTTCGAAAATTGATGGTCGCAACGTTAACGAGATCATCGCCGAACTGGCACCGAAGCTTGATCAGGCGCAACGTAATTGGCCCTCGGGATATGCCTGGTCGATTGGCGGCGAATCAGAAGAAATGGCCGAAACCTTTGGATCTGCAGGGGCCATGCTGGTAGTAGCACTGATCATGGTCTTCGGCGTTCTGGTCATTGTGTTCGGCTCATTTGGTCAGGCACTGATACTGATGACGACCATGCCGCTCGCCTTGATCGGTACATTTCTCGGTTTCTGGCTGACGGGCATGTCACTCAGCTTTTTCGCCGTCATCGGGGTGGTGTCGCTGATCGGTATCGTCGCCAATAATGGCATCGTCATGGTGGATACCATGAACCGGCTACTCAGGAATGGTGCCGAAATCGCCGAGTCTGCCGCTGAAGGCGCCGCAACACGACTGCGCCCAATCCTGACCACCTCGATAACCACCGTTGTCGGGCTCGTACCGCTCGCCATCGGTAGCCCGATGTATGCGCCACTGTGCTACGCGATTATCTTCGGTCTGGTTGCTTCGACGGCGCTCTCTCTCATCATCGTGCCCTGCCTGTATCTCCTGCTTACCAGGGAAAGTCAGCGCAGCGCCAGCGTTCTGGATTAAAGGCCGATGTTCAACTTAGATCTTTGACCTTCAGTCAAATCGTTTACAGGGATTTTCATTTATCAGTTACGGCAAAACACTCAAACCACTTCGGGAGATTTGAAGCAATGAGCATAGAGACCGCAAGCTACGCTAACCATACGGCCGTTGGGCAGGCGCGGCGTGGACCTCTGCGCGGCATGAACCCTGTCGTAACCCTGGGGTCAGCAGGCCTGGTTCTGGTGGCAATGGCTTTGGCCATCACGATGCCCAAGGCCAGCCTGGCGTGGCTGACGTCGCTGCGCGAGGCGCTGTCCCCAATACTGGCGACGTATTACGTTGCCTTGGTGGGCTTCTTTCTCGTCTTCGTGGTGTGGTTGGGGATGGGCCGATACAAGAACGTGCGCCTGGGTCCGGACGACGAACCCCCAGAGTTTGCCACCTTTCCATGGATCGCGATGCTGTTCGCGGCCGGAACGGGGGTGGGGCTGCTGTTCTGGAGCATTGCTGAGCCGATAACGCATTTTGGTGGCAACCCATTTAGCGAGGAGGCCGGCACGCCTTCGGCCGCCATCAAGAGTCTGAGCCTGTCGTTTTTCCACTGGGGACTGAACGGCTGGGCGATTTTCTCCGTGGTCGGGCTGTCGCTGGCTTATTTCAGCTTCCGGCGAGGGCTGCCGCTGACCATTCGCTCGGCGCTGTACCCACTGATGGGCGACCGTATCAAGGGCCCGATTGGTCATGCCGTAGATATTTTTGCCGTGGTGGCCACGGTCTTTGGTATCGCCACCACCTTAGGGCTGGGCGCAAGTCAGATGAACACTGGGCTGGACTGGCTCTTTGGCATCGGCGTGACTTCCACGACCCAATTGGTAATCATCGCCGTTGTCACCGTCATCGCCACGGGATCGGTCGTCACCGGTGTTAACCGCGGCGTGCGAAGATTGAGTGAGTTCAATCTCGGGCTGTCGATGGTATTACTGCTTGTCTTCCTGGTGGCCGGTCCCACAGTCGTCCTCTGCTCCATGCTCGTTCAGGCTACTGGCGACTATCTGGACTCGCTGCTGGCGATGAGCTTCTGGACCGGCGTGAGCACCGACTACCAATGGCAGTTTGACTGGACCGTGTTTTACTGGGGCTGGTGGATCTCTTGGGCGCCTTTCGTGGGCATGTTTATCGCCCGGGTGTCGAAAGGACGCACCATCCGCGAGTTCGTTTTCGGGGTTCTTCTGGTGCCTTCATTGATCACATTCGTCTGGATCGCGCTACTCGGCGGAACGGCCCTGTATATGGAGTTGACCGGCACCGGCACGATCCTGGAGGCGGTTCGCGAGGACGTGGCCGTGGCCCTGTATCAGACCATCGGCACACTGCCCATGCCGAGCGAGGCAATTGCTCTCACCGGTGGTGTGGCGACCCTGTTAATCGCGGTCTATTTCATCACTTCAGCAGACTCGGGCACGCTGGTGATTACCACCATCATGGCCCACGGCGACCCGGAGCCTCCCCGGCTTCAGAGGGTGCTATGGGGGCTGGGTGTCGGCGCACTGACGGCAGTGCTGCTAGTCGCCGGCGGCGTTCAGGTGCTTCAGGATGCGGTGATTACCGCTGGGCTGCCGTTTTCCGCTGTGATGCTGGCCATGGTGGTGGGCATGGTGCGGGCACTGCGAGATGAACGCTTTGCACCTGTGCCAGGCCAGAAGCACCGGCTGGCAAAGGAAATATGGACCGGGCGGGACGAAGTATTGTGAACATCAGGCTGGTTAAGTTGCTGCGAGCGACACCTGCATTGTCGATCTGAAGGTCATTGAAGGAGGGTGCTGATGGCTCGAATGCCTGACAATATTCTGCATCTGCCGTCATATGAGGTGCTGGGATACGATTCCACCGACGACGACATGCACTTTCAGGTGGGCGCGCCTGATCCTATTGCCTGCGAAGAATGCGGCGTGCACGATGAATTTGTGCGGTTCGGCAAGCGTGATGTTCCCTATCGAGATCTGCCGATCCACGGCAAGCGGGTCACCCTTTGGGTGGTCCGCCGCCGGTACTCCTGCCGAGCCTGCAAGTCTACATTCAGGCCGTTATTACCTGAGATAATGGACGGCTTTCGCATGACGTTGCGTCTGTATGAATACGTGGAGAAGGAGTCCTTCAACCACCCCTACACCTTCGTGGCGGCCCAGACCGGCCTGGACGAGAAGACCGTACGCGACATCTTCAGCGCTCGTGCCGAATTCTTAGGCCGCTGGCATCGCTTCGAGACGCCCCGCATTCTTGGCATCGACGAGTTATACCTGAACAAGCGCTATCGCTGCATCCTGACCAATATAGAGGAAAAGACCCTGCTCGACCTTCTGGTCACCCGCCGTCAGGAAGTGGTGGCTAACTATCTTATGAAGATGAAAGACCGGCAGAAAGTCGAGATCGTCAGCATGGACATGTGGAACCCCTACCGGTCAGCGGTCAAAGCAGTGCTACCACAGGCCCGTATCGTGGTCGATAAATTTCATGTGGTACGCATGGCCAACGATGCATTGGAAAAGGTGCGCAAGGGTCTCAGAAAGGTGCGCAAGGGTCTCAGAAAAGAGCTGAATCCATCCCAAAGGCGAACCCTCAAGGGTGACCGGAAAATCCTGCTGAAACGCGCTTACGACGTTTCAGACCGAGAGCGACTGATCATGGAGACCTGGACAGGCGCATTTCCGCAACTGCTGGCCGCCTACGAGCACAAGGAACGCTTCTATGGCATCTGGACGCCACCACGCGGCCACAGGCAGAAGCCGCCCTGGACGACTGGATAGCCACCATTCCAAAGGGCAAGAAGGAAGTCTGGAGCGATCTGGTCAGGGCGGTAGGCAACTGGCGCAAAGAGATCATGACCTACTTCGAGACGGACACCCCCGTCACCAACGCTTACACTGAGTCCATAAACCGACTGGCCAAGGACAAGAACCGTGAAGGGCGCGGTTACTCATTCAAGGTGATGCGGGCACGAATGCTCTACACCGCGAAGCACAAGAAGAGGGGCCCGACTGCGAAGGTCTCTCCGTTCTACAAGAAAACCATCGGTTACGGACTGCCGGACTTCTCAGAGGAACTCAACTACGGGGTCGATCTATCAACCACCTGAGGGTGGTATCAGGTTGGTCGGGTGAAGGTGCCCCTTCAACCATTAAATCCGTATACCCGGCCGGACTCAGCTCCTGGCGAATCAGCTGCCGGATCCAGTCGCCAACCTCGGCGGTCAGCTTGCAGGCCTTGGCCGCTGCCTGCCGGCGGCGACTCGATAACCGCTGCGCCTGGGCCGGTCGATAACCCCGCAGCCCCGTATTACGCTGCAGTTCACGGCTAATGGTGGGCAGGATGCCGTGCCAGCATGGTCGCTATCGCCTGCTGCCCGTGGCCGGCTTTCCTGAGGACATAAATCTGGTATCGTTCATTCTCAGTCAGCTGTCTATAGTTCATAGTGCAATTTCTCTTGGTCGGGAAAAAAGCCGAACTATAGCAGCTGGCTCTTTACCTTAAGAAATTGCACTTAATTAGGCGAATCCGCGCCGCTTTTGTATTGCGAGAGATGAGAATATTTTCACAGTGGTATAGTCGTAACGGCAACAACCGGTGAGACTTCAGGGGAACCCCTTGATTTGAGAGGACCACTATCCACAATGTTTTTGTCACTTACCTGCGCGGGAAAGGGCCATTATGAAAAGTCTTCTGGATTTGCGGGGTTATTCCCAGCAACCTGCTACTGGAGATCATACATGTCTTGCTGAAGAAGTCCGCCAGTGCCGCTGTGATTGACGCACTGCTTGTCGTCTTGGCAGTTTTCACGACGTGACGCATCACGGCCGTTTGGCAATGCGCCGAGAATGTAAGCAATCCCGACAATGCCAGGTACGGTGTTCTCGCCCGCTGGCTCACGGTGGCATGGGCCATCGATACATTGATGTTCGTGCTGTTCCTGATGCTCGATCTTTCTATATAGGCCACATCAGTTTTCTCGTGACAGTCCCCTCACGCTCGGCACTACAGGCTGCTGGCGCATGGTGTGATCACTCTGTTCTGCATCTCCTGCAGGACCATACAAATGCAAATCACAAGAGGTATGCTCATGACGCAACAACAACCCGCAGACATACGCAAGCAGTTGACGCCCGAGATCGAGGATGCATGGCGTCAGTTCAGCAAGGCTGTATTCCAGGCCGGTGCCCTGGATGCCCGGACCAAACAGCTGATCGCCGTGGCTGTAGCCCATGTTACCCAGTGTCAGGACTGCATCCGCGTCCACACCCGGGCCGCAGAGCACGAAAATGCATCCAGCCAGGAGCTGCTGGAGGCCATCTGGGTAGCTGCGGAGATGCGCGCCGGCGGTGCCGTTGCCCACTCCCGGCATGCCCTGGCGACATTCCCGGATCATAAAGAGGCGCAGACCGACTGAGCCCGATCCAGCGGGTTTTTCAGGCTTTTATTGTATACCGGTTGTAAATATTCGTAGTCAATTGACAGGCATTATTTAATATGTATTTTATATGCATATTAAACAGCGGATAATCTCTCCGGGAACCAATCCATGCAACATTCTTCAGCCGGCGGCAGGCCCGCAGAGCTTCGCGACCGCGCCAACTGTGGCGTCGGTGTCGTAGCCGATCTCCAGGGCTTCGCCAGTCATCGTATCGTACAGGACGCGCTACAGATCCTGGAGCGCCTCGATCACCGTGGAGCCCGCGGCGCCGAGGAAAATACCGGCGATGGTGCCGGCATACTGTTGCAGAAACCGGATGCCTTCTTCCGTCAGCAGGTACCCGGACTACCGCCGGCACCGGCCTACGCCGTTGGTCAGTTATTCCTGCCACGCGACCGTGACCAGGCCGCCGCGCTTCGTCGCCGGATCGAGACGGTCCTTACCGACGAGGGCTTCTGTCTGCTCGGCTGGCGTCCGGTACCGACCGATAACACGGGACTCGGCCACGGTGCCCTGGAAACCGAACCGGCGGTCGAGCAAGTATTCGTCAGCCACAACCGCAGACTCGAGGGTCCGGCCCTGGATCGTCGGGTATTCGTGCTGCGCCGGGCGCTGGAGCTGGCTGTCGCCAAGTGCGATTTGCCCGGCAGGGAGGCGTTTTATATCTGCTCACTGGATCGCCGGCAGCTGGTTTACAAGGGGCTGCTGGCCAACCCGCAATTGCGCGGTTATTACCCCGACCTCGAAGACACGGCGGTGGAATCGGCGCTGGCCCTGGTGCATGCGCGCTTTTCCACTAATACCCTGGGTACCTGGGCGCTGGCGCATCCTTACCGGGTATTGGTGCATAACGGCGAGATCAACACCTACCGTGGCAACCTGAACCGTCTGCGCGCCCACGAGGCCGGGTTCGATCATCCCGAACTGGGACCGGATCTGGCCCGCCTGCGGCCGTGGATCGACACCGACACCAGCGATACCGCGCTCCTGGATACGGCACTGGATCTGCTGATGGCAAGCGGTCGCAGCCTGCCGCACGCACTGCGCATGCTGATTCCCGAGGCCTGGCAAAAAGACCTGGGAATCTCTGGCTCGCGCCGCGACTGGTATGACTTTCACTCCACCGTCATGGAACCCTGGGACGGGCCTGCGCTGGCCGTGGCCAGCGACCGCGAGCGGGTTGCTGCGGTTCTGGATCGCAATGGCTTTCGTCCTTGTCGCTATGACATCACTGTCGATGGCAGGCTGATCCTGGCAAGCGAGGCCGGGGTACTGGACACGCCGGCGGCCGAGATCCGGCAACGTCGGCGGCTGGCCCCAGGGGAGATCCTGGCCGTAGATCCGGAAGCCGGCGGTCTGCTTGATGATGCCGCCGTATTCTCGACCCTGGCTGATGCACGCTATGGCCGCTGGCTGCGTGGTCGGCCGCGTCTGTCCGATCACGCACCGCCGCGCGATGCAGAGCGCGGCGAGGTGCTCAACGATCTGGTTGCACGCCAGTCCGCCGCCGGCTACACGGTGGAGCACATTGATCGATTCCTTCGCCCCATGGCCGACGACGGCAAGGACCCGGTGGGCGCTATGGGCGATGACACGCCTCCGGCCAGCCTGTCGGAATCTCGGCGCAGTCTGTTCGACTATTTCAAGCAGCAGTTCGCCCAGGTCTCGAATCCGGCAATCGATTACCTGCGCGAGAGTCTGGTCACTTCGCTGGAATGCCACCTCGGCCCGCAACCGAATCTGCTGACCGAATCCGCCGATCATTGCCGGCGTATCCATCTCGAATCACCGGTGTTGACCAACGGCGCACTGACCTGCCTGCGCGGATTGGATGCCCGACGTTTCCATACATACGACATTGATATCAGCTTCCGTTCCGATGAGTCCCTGCTTCAGGCCCTGGAACGCATCGAGGCAGAGGCTGAGGCCGTCGCCGGCAGCGACACCGCCATCCTCTGCCTGACGGACCGGCGTACCGGCCCCGAGCGGCTGGCCATACCGGGCCTGCTGGCCGTGGGTGCGGTACACCAGCACCTGATCCGCACCGACCGTCGCCTGCAGGTAGGACTGGTCGTCGAAGCCGCGGACGCCTGCACGGTGCATCATGTCTGCACGCTGCTGGGCTTCGGCGCCGACGCAGTGAATCCTTATCTTGGCCTGGCCTCGGTGGCGGCGATCGCCGGCGACGAGCAGGCGCTGACCCATTACCTGGCCGCGCTGGACGACGGCATTCTCAAGGTCATGTCGAAAATGGGCATCTCCACCGTCGATAGTTATCGCGGCGCCCAGTTGTTCGAGGCCCTGGGGCTGGCCGACGAGGTGGTCGAACGCTGCTTCACCGGCAGCGTCAGCCGGATCGGCGGCGCGGATTTCGCCCGATTGGAGGCCGACGTGCGCGATCGCCATAGCGCCGCCTGGGGCCCGTCTACGGCCGGGAATCCGCCGCTGGCCAGCGGCGGCACACTGTACTGGCGCCGGGACGGCGAGCATCATGACTGGGACCCGGCCACCATCGGCATGCTGCAGGCAGCCGTCCGCAACGATGACGAGACACTGTACCGGCGGTTCAGCGCCTGTATCGATGCCGCGGCCGGCGGCCCGTATAACCTCCGCGGCATGCTCTCACTGGAGCCCGCCGGGCCAGCACTGCCGCTGGATCGGATCGAGCCTGCCGGCGAGATCATCCGGCGTTTCTTCTCCGGGGCGATGTCGCTGGGCGCGCTGTCGCCCGAGGCCCATGAGGCGGTGGCGATCGGTATGCAACGGGCCGGCGGCACTGCCCATACCGGCGAGGGTGGCGAGCCCGAGGAACGCTTCGGTACCGAGGCCGAGTGCGGCAACAAGCAGATCGCCAGCGGCCGCTTCGGCGTTACTGCCGCCTATCTGGCCCGGGCCCGCCAGATCGAGATCAAGATCGCCCAGGGTGCCAAGCCCGGCGAGGGCGGCCAGCTGCCCGGCGAGAAGGTGGCCGGTCTGATCGCCCGGCTGCGCTTTACCACACCCGGCGTGGGCCTGATCTCGCCGCCGCCGCATCACGACATTTACTCCATCGAGGATCTGGCCCAGCTCATCCACGACCTGCGCTGCGCCAGCCCGCAGGCGGAGATCCACGTCAAGCTGGTCGCCAGTGCCGGCGTCGGCACTATTGCTGCCGGCGTTGCCAAAGCCGGCGCAGACGCCATCCTCATCGCCGGCGATGCCGGTGGCACCGGCGCCGCGGCCAAGACCTCGATCAAGTCTGCCGGTGTGCCCTGGGAACTGGGTTTGGCCGAGGCCCAGCAGGTATTGGTCGAGAACCGGCTGCGATCGCGAGTACGGCTGCGCGTCGACGGTGGCCTGAAGACCGGCCGCGACATCATCGTAGCGGCCATGCTCGGCGCCGAGGATTTCGGTTTTGGTATGGCCGCGGTAATTACCCTGGGTTGCATCATGCTGCGCAAATGCCACTGTAATACCTGCTCGGTCGGCATCGCCACCCAGGATCCGGAGCTGCGCAAGCTGTTCCCGGGCCGCCCGGAGCATCTCAGCAATTACTTGCGTTACCTCGCCGCTGAAGTGCGAGACTATCTGGCCGATCTCGGGGTGTGCCGGCTCGACGATCTCATCGGCCGGGTCGATCTACTGAAACCGCGGCATTTCGACGACCCGCGACTGGCCGCGATCGACCTCGGCTGGCTGCTGCGCCGGCCCGAGCCCAGCGATGCACCACGCCGTACTCGCGCCCAGGCGCACACGGCTGCCGATGCTGCCGATCAAGAGTACCTCGCGGCCGCGATCCCTGCCCTGGATGGGGGCCGGCCGGTGGTGCTCGACGGTCGCATCGACAACCGCCGGCGGGCGGTCGGCACCCGGCTAAGCTACGAGTTGACTCGGCGCCACGGCAGTGCCGGTCTGGCCGACGGCACGATTACGCTGAACCTGAAGGGCGTCGCCGGTCAAAGTCTGGGGGCGTTCGTCAACCGCGGCATCGCCATCCATCTGACCGGCGCCGCCAACGACTACGTAGCCAAGGGGCTGTCCGGGGGTCGGGTAGTGGTCCGGGCACCGGCGGATGCCGGCTATGATCCGACCACCAGCGCTACCATCGGCAATGCCGTGCTCTACGGCGCCACAGGCGGCAGCCTCTATTGTCAGGGCCGGGCCGGCGAGCGTTTCGCCGTGCGCAATTCTGGCGCGGTCGCGGTAGTCGAGGGTGTCGGCGATCACGGCTGCGAATATATGACCGGTGGCGCGCTGCTGATCCTGGGACCGGTCGGACGCAACTTCGCCACCGGCATGACTGGCGGCGAGGTCTATCTGCTGACGGAAGACGATGACTCGTTCCGGGCATTACAGCGACGGGGCATGCAAGTCGATCTGTTGCAGGATCGCCGCGACCGTGCCCTGGTCCGGCGTCTGTTGGATAACCATTATCACTATACGGGCAGTAGCGTCGCAGCGGCCTTGCTCGACGGCTGGCCCGGGAGCTGCCGGCGGCTACGCAAGATCACGCCCGAACGCTACGCCACGGTTGTTTCCGAGGCCCTGGCGCGCGGCGAGGATCCGCGCACGCCGCTGCCACCGGCCGCGACACCGGAGCCGGCAGAGGTGGAGATCGGATGAGCGACGAGAACCATCCCGGTGGCTATCGCGACCACGGGCGCGAGTCCATCGGTTACCGCCCGCCCGACGACCGCACCGGCGACCACCGGGAGATCTACGCCCCGACCTGGGACGAGAACCGCCTGCGAGAGCAGGGCATGCGCTGCATGGACTGCGGCGTGCCTACCTGTACCGCCGGCTGCCCGATCGGCAACATCATTCCGGACTGGAACGACCTGGTCAGCCGTGGCGACTGGCGCGCCGCCCTGGATCGGCTGCACGCCACCAACAATTTCCCGGAATTCACCGGCTATGCCTGCCCCGCACCCTGCGAGGATGCCTGCACCCTGGCCTACAACCTCGAGCCGGTGACCATCAAGGACCTGGAACGCGCCATCGTCGATCGCGGCTGGGAAGCCGGCTGGATCGTGCCCGAACCGCCCCGCCGGCGCAGCGGTTACCGGGTAGCGGTGGTCGGCAGCGGGCCGGCGGGCCTGGCCTGCGCCCAACAGCTCAACCGCGCCGGCCACTCCGTGACGGTGTTAGAACGCGACGACGCCCCTGGTGGCCTGGTGCGTTACGGCATCCCGGAATTCAAGTTCAGCAAGGACAAGCTGGACCGGCGCCTGGGCCAGTTGCACGCCGAGGGTATCGACTTCGCGTGCGGCGTCGAGGTCGGCCGCGATCCGTCGCTGGACGAATTGCAGCGGCGTTTCGATGCCGTCGGCCTGACCATCGGTGCCCAGCATCCGCGCGACGTCCCGATCCCGGGCCGCGAACTGGGCGGCATCCATTTCGCCATGCCCTATCTGGTGCGCGAGAATCGCCGCCAGGCCGGTCGCGATCACGCCGCGGAACCCGACGCCCGCGGCCGCCGAGTGATCGTGCTCGGCGGCGGCGATACCGGCGCCGACTGCGTGGCCACGGCACTGCGCCAGGGAGCGGCGGCGGTCACACAGATCAACATCAACGAGCAGCCGCTGCGCGAACGCCCCGCCGGCAATCCCTGGCCGCTGTCGCTGCGTACCTATCGCCAGAGTTACGCCCAGCACGAGGGCGGTGAGGAACGCTTTGCCGTCGCCAGCCTGGCCTTCGAGGATCAGGACGGCAACGGCCGTGTCGACCGGCTGCGCGCCGAGGGCGTGCGTTGGGAGCGCGACGAACAGGGCCGCCGCCGCGACAAGGAGGTGATCCAGCCGGACATGGAGTTCGCCGCCGATCTGATTCTTATTGCCATCGGCTTCGACCGGCCGGAGACCGAGCCGCTCGCCGCCGCCGGCCTGACGACCGCGAACAACGGCAGCTTCGCCACTGATGTGACCATGATGACCACACGGCGGGGGGTGTTCGCCGGCGGCGACTGCAACATGGGCCATTCGATCCTGGTCTGGGCCATCGGCGAAGGCCGCGACCTGGCCCGCCAGATCGATCTGTATCTGAGCGGTACGTCCGATTTGCCGCCCAGCCTTCGCACGCCCCGGCCGCCGCTACGATCGCAGGACTGGCCCTGTGGAGGCAACTGAAATGACGGAAACGGCTTTGATTCTGGGTACCGGCCCCGGGCTGGGAACGGCACTGGCCCGGCGCTTCGCCCGCGCCGGGCTGAATGTCGCCGTGGCCGCACGCGATGCCCGGCGGCTCGAGTCACTGCTGCCCGAACTGCACGAGACCGGGGCGGCTGATGCCCGGGCCTATGCCTGTGATGTCGCCTCCGCCGGTTTCGTACGCGCGGCCTTTCGCGGCACCTGCGACGAACTCGGCACGCCGCGACTGGTGGTCTTCAACGCCGGAGTGTATGAGCCCGCGGGCCTGCTCGAGACGGCGCCGGAAGACTTCGAACGCAGCTGGCGCACCGGCTGCCTCGGTGGTTTCCTGGTCGCGCAGCAGGCTATTCGCGCGATGCAGGCCGCCGGCGCGCGGGCCGACGGCACGTTCGGCAGCCTGATATTCACCGGCGCCACCGCCAGCCTGCGCGGCGGCGCCCGGTTCCACAACCTGGCAGCAGGCAAGTTCGGCCTGCGGGCGCTGGCCCAGTGCCTGGCCCGCGAATTCGGGCCGGCGGGTATCCACGTCGCCCATGTGATCATCGACGGCCGGATCCGCGCCGAAGGCGAGGCCGACGCTGACGATGGCCGGCTCGACCCGGACGCTATTGCCGAAAGCTACTGGCAACTGCACTGCCAGCCACGCAACGCCTGGACCCACGAACTCGACCTGCGGCCTTGGCGGGAACCCTTCTGACTGCACGGACAGGTACTATATGATTCTGTGGCATGGTTCAACCGCTTCGTCAGTCATGACGATGCAACTTTCCGGTACTCTCTGGCCCCTCAGCGAACGGCATAGCGCGCCGAGGGGAATCTGACGCGGTTCACACCGTCGGCAACCGGTCCCGATACGGCGCGCCATGAACATCGCCACCTGTGCCGAGTTCGTCGAGAACGAGGCTATCCTGCAGCGACTTGATGCAATGGGCATCGACTATGCCCAGGGTTATGCCGTCGTCATGGCGCTGTAGGATTATCCTCGCCGGCATGAGCAAGCCGGCAGCGAGGACCTGGATAATTGAATCGGCTGAGAACCGGGCGACATCCCTGCCGGTGACACCATAAACGGCGGCCGACGCAAACCGCCTCTCTGGCCGGCAAATTGTTATTATTCATTTAAAGAATAACAACATTAATATTTATTCTTATTCCATTTATATCGCCTGCGCTATCATGATCGGGCAGCCGCGGACCACGCCGCGGTCCGACTGATTCAATTTTACGGAATATTACGAGATCTTATGCAGGCAAATTCTCTCCAGGAGTGGAACAGTCCGCTGACCGCCGAGCAGACCGAACTGCTGGAACGGCTGGCGGCCGACCTGTCGCCCGAACAGGCCCGCTGGGCCGCGGGCTACCTGGCCGGCGTGCACGGTGCCCTGGCTGCCTCGGACCGCCCGCAGGCGGCAACGGCGACCGCGGCCCCCGTGACTATTCTTTATGGTTCCGAAACCGGCAATGCCGAGGGGCTGGCCGAACTGGCCTGCCAGCGCGCCGAGGCCAGGGGCCTGTCGGCACGCGTCATCGACATGGCCGATTACAAGCCGCGCGAACTCCGGAACGAGCGTCTGATTCTGATCATTACCGCCACCCATGGCGAGGGCGATCCGCCTGATCCGGCCGAGGATTTCTACCGCTTCGTCCACGGACGCAAGGCGCCGAAGCTCGAAGGCGCCAAATTCGCCGTGCTGGCCCTGGGTGATTCCAGCTACGAGCACTACTGCCAGACGGGCAGGGACTTCGACGCCCGGCTCGAGGGTCTCGGCGCCCAGCGCCTGATCGAGCGTGTCGACTGCGATGTCAATTTCGAGGACACCGCCGGCGAATGGATCGATCGAGCCCTCGATGCCTTTGCCGAGCATGCCGACGCGGCCCGCGGCGACAACGTCGTGGCCTTCGGGGCACCATCGAACCGGCCCGCTCCGACCTATGACCGCAAGAACCCGCTCGCGGCCGAGGTACTGGACAACACTCCGCTGACCGGCCGCGGCTCCGACAAGGAAACCCGCCACATCGAACTGTCGATCGCCGAGTCGGGGCTCGCCTTCGAGCCCGGTGACGTGCTGTGCCTGATCCCGAAGAACCGCCCGGAAACCGTGCTCGACCTGACTGCCGCCCTGGGCCTGGATGCAAGCGAAACGGTCGTAATACGCAATCGCGAGCTGGCGCTGGGACAGGCGCTGCGAGACGAGTGCGAGATCACGCTGGTCGCGCCGCCGTTCGTCCAGGCCTATGCGCCTCTGACCGGCTCCGGTGAGCTCGCCGCACTGGCCGGCGAGGACCGGCGCAAGGAACTCATGGCCTACGCCCGCAGCCGTCAGGTCCTGGACGTCGTGCTCGACTATCCGCCGCAGTCGATCGACGCCCAGGCCTTCGTCGACGCGCTGCGGCCGCTACAGCCGCGCGAGTATTCCATTGCCTCGAGCTACAACGCCAACCCCGACGAGGTACATCTGACCGTGGCCGTCGTACGCGGCGAAACCGAGCACGGTTACCGCGAGGGCGCGGCCTCCGGTTTTCTCGCCGGACGCGTGCAGCCGGGCGATACCGTGCCGGTCTACGTCAGGCGCAACAAGAACTTCAAGCTGCCGGCCGACCCGGACGCACCGGTGATCATGGTCGGGCCAGGTACGGGGGTGGCGCCGTTTCGCGCCTTCCTGGAGGAACGTGAAGAGGCCGCTGCCGGCGGCCGCAACTGGTTATTTTTTGGCGAGCGGCGCTTCCGTACCGATTTCCTGTACCAGATCGAATGGCAGCGCTGGCTGAAGGACGGCGTACTCACGCGCATGGATGTCGCCTTCTCGCGCGACGGCAAGCACAAGGTCTACGTCCAGGATCGCATGCGCGAGCGCAGCCGCGAACTGTACGAATGGCTGGAGCAAGGGGCGTACTTCTATGTCTGCGGCGACGCCGAGCGCATGGCCCCGGACGTGCATCAGACCCTCATCGACATTGTACGCGAGGAAGGCGGCCACAGCGACGAACAGGCGGCCGAGTACGTCAAGCAACTGCAGCGTGACAAGCGCTACCAGCGCGATGTGTACTAGACCGATTGCGGGTGCTTCCCGTCCGGATTACATGAGAGCAAGATAACCGGAATGACCGACAAAGATCGCAGTCACGACCTCAGCCAGCCGCTCGAACGGCTCCATCCGGACGAGCGGCTCAAGTTCGAGAGCGATTACCTGCGCGGAACGATCGTCGATAGCCTCGCCGATCCGATTACCGGCGCGATCAGTGAACGTGACAACCAGCTGACCAAGTTCCACGGCATCTACCAGCAGGACGATCGCGACCTGCGCAGCGAGCGCCGCCGACAGAAGCTGGAGCCGGCCTATCAGTTCATGGTCCGGGTGCGATTGCCCGGTGGATTGTGTCGTCCGGACCAGTGGCTGGCGCTGGACCGCCTGGCACGTGACTGCGCCAATGGCACGCTGCGGATCACCACCCGCCAGACCTTCCAGTTCCATGGTGTGCTGAAACGGGATCTGAAGAAGCTCATGCAGGGAATCAGCACCGCGGGGCTGGATACCAGGGCCGCCTGTGGTGACGACACCCGCGGTGTCGTTTGCACCGTCAATCCCTGGCAATCACGGATTCACGCGGAGGTCGAGTCGCTGGCGAAGGCATTGAGCGATCACATGGCGTGGCGATCCCCCGCCTATGATGAAATCTGGCTGGACCAGGAACCCGGCACCAGCGACGAAAACGAAATCGTCGAGCCGATCTACGGCAGGACCTACTTGCCGCGCAAGTTCAAATATGGCTTCGCCGTACCGCCGATCAATGATATTGACGTCTATACCCAGGATGTCGGTTTCATTGCCATCGCCGATGGCGACGAGCTCGCCGGTTTCAATGTCTGTACCGGCGGCGGCATGGGCCGCACCGACAACGAGCCACAAACCTATCCGCAGCTCGGGCGCGTCGTCGGTTTCTGTCGCACGGACCAGGTCATCGATGTCGCCGAGAAGATTGCCACGGTCCAGCGCGATTACGGCGACCGGGTCGACCGCAAGCACGCACGCATGAAATACACCATCGACGATCGCGGTCTCGACTGGTTCAAGAGAGAGCTGGAACAGCGGCTGGGCCGTTCGCTGGAGCCGGCGCGCGACTACCGGTTCGAGCACAACGGCGATCGCTACGGCTGGTTCGAGGGCGACGACGGTAACTGGCATTACACGCTGTTCATCGAGAACGGTCGCATACAGGACAGGGACAACCATCCGCTGATGTCGGGACTGCGCGCCATTGCCGGCGAGCATGAGGGCGATTACCTGCTGACGACCAACCAGAACCTGACCATCGCCAACGTCACACCCGAAATGCGCGAGCGTATCGAGAAACTCCTGCACGAGTACGCTCTGCGCGACCCGGCACACTACAGTGCCCTGCGGCGCAGCTCCATCGCCTGCGTGGCATTCCCCACCTGCGGCCTGGCCATGGCCGAAAGCGAGCGCTACCTGCCGGACCTCATTACGAAACTGGAAACGGTCATGGAGGAAGCGGGAATCGGTGATGACGCGATCATCGTACGCATGTCCGGCTGCAACAACGGCTGCTCGCGGCCCTATGTCGCCGAGATCGGATTCAGCGGCCGCGGCCCGGGCAAGTACAACGTCTACCTCGGCGGCGGCTATCACGGCCAGCGTCTCAACAAGCTTTATCTAGAGAATGTCGACGAGGCCACGATCCTCGAGCATCTGGAGCCGATGATCCGGCGTTACGCGAAGGAGCGCCAGGCCGGCGAACCGTTCGGCGATTTCGTCATCCGTGGCGGTTACGTGGCCGGGGTCCACGACGGCCGCGAATTCAACGACTAGCCCGAGTCATCCATCCCGTCCCTGTTCTTCTTAGGGTTCGCCATTTACCACTACATACGGCTGGGGCCAACGAAACCGGCAATTACCTAAATTTATTTTGATTCATTCTTTAATTATACAAAGGATATGCAGTATATTTTATGCATCTTTAGACAGGACTGCCTTGATCCAGACCAGAATCCGGAAAAATCATGACTACACCCGCACCCAACAGCAGCCACACCGCTCTGATCGTCGGCGGCGGCGCCGCCGGCATCACCGTGGCCGCCTCCCTCCGGCGCCGGCGGCCCGATCTCGATATCGCCCTGATCGAGCCGTCGGAGGATCATTACTACCAGGCCGCCTTCACGCTGGTCGGCGGCGGCGCCTATGCGCTCGAACGTACGCGACGCCGTGAGTCGACACTGATACCGGAGGGCGTGACCTGGATCCGGCAGGCGGCCGCCGGCTTCGATCCCGACAACAACCGGGTTGAGCTGGCCGATGGCAACCATGTGAACTACCGCTATCTGGTGGTCTGCCCCGGCCTGCAGCTGGACTGGGGCGGCATCGACGGCCTCACCGAGGCGCTGGGCAAAAACGGCGTCTGCAGCAATTACGACCCGCAACTGGCGGCCTATACCTGGGACTGCATCCGCGCCTTCCGCGGTGGCAGCGCACTGTTCACCCAGCCGGATATGCCGATCAAGTGCCCCGGCGCACCGCAGAAAATCGCCTATCTGGCGGCCGACCATTTCCGCCGTCAGGGTCTGCTCGACAATGCCGACCTGCGTTTCACCCTGGCCGGCGAGGCCATTTTCAGCGTCAAGGAATTTCAGCGGCCGCTGGAGCAGGTAGCGGAACGTTACGGTATCGAGGTCGAATACCGTAAGCGGCTGGTCGCAGTCGATGGTAACGCACGCGAGGCGGTATTCGAAACGACCGGTGGCAACGGTGACAAGGAACAGGTAACCCACCGCTTCGATTTGCTGCACGTGACCCCGCCGCAGAGTGCGCCCGATTTCATCAAGCAAAGTCCGCTGGCCAACGACACCGGCTGGGTGGATGTCGACATCCATTCGCTGCGGCATAATCGCTACAGCAACGTATTCGCTCTCGGCGATGCTGCCGCCACGCCGAATTCGAAGACCGCTGCTGCTGTGCGCCTGCAGGCGCCGGTGGTGGTTCACAACCTGCTTGCAGCACTGGCAGGCCAGACGTTACCGCAGGAGTACGACGGTTATGCCTCCTGCCCGCTGGTCACCGCGCACGGCCGTGTCATCCTTGCCGAGTTCATCTATGGCGGCAAAGTGACGCCGAGTTTTCCGCTTGACCCACGGCGAGAGCGTCGCAGTATGTGGTGGCTGAAAAAGTATTTCCTGCCGCTGCTCTACTGGGACATCATGCTCAAGGGGCGGCACTGGGACATCCCGCACAAGCCGCGCCCGGCACTGACCGCGGAGTTGACAGGTAACCGCGGATAGCCCCGTCGAGAGCAAAATGGTACGGAAAGCCATGGCGCGATATCTTGTGATGTCTTGAGATTCGCGCTTCACATACCCAGAGTCACGGCAATGTCATGCAGATCCGCCTGAAACGTGCCTACGACAAACCGTCGAAACAGGACGATACCCGCATCCTGGTCGATCGGGTCTGGCCGCGCGGCCTGAAGAAGGAAGACGCCCATATCGATCACTGGCTGCGCGACATCGCACCGAGTACCGAGCTGCGCAAGTGGTTCAGTCATGATCCCGACAAATGGACGGAATTCAAGCGGCGTTACTTTGGCGAACTGGATCGCAACCGTGATGCGGTCGCCGAGCTCAGGAAACTGGCAGGGAAGGAGCGCGTTACGCTGGTGTTCAGCGCACGCGACGAGGACCACAACAACGCCGTGGTGCTGAAGGATTATCTGCGGCAATCATGAATGGCTGCAAATCAGTGGCTCTTTGAGAGCAAGCCGATATTTAATGATCCCGAATCAACCCAGCTCACCGGTCTGTTATGCCGATCCGGAAGACTTCCAGCCATCAACGGACGGTGCACTGCCGATTCTGATCGTCGGCGCCGGCGCGGTCGGTGGCTATCTCGGCGGCCGCCTGCAGGAAGCCGGGGCCGATGTTACCTTTCTGGTACGCGACGAACAGCGGCGCCAGCGACTGAACGAACATGGATTACGCATCCGCAGTCCGCTCGGCGATGTCCACCTGCAGCCACGGGTGATCACGCCCGAGCGGGCGGCAGCGGATTACACGTGCATCGTGCTGGCCTGCAAGGCCTACGACCTCGAAGCCGCCATCAATACCATTGTCCCGTTCATCGGCGAGCGGAGCTTTCTGCTGCCCTTGCTCAACGGCATCGATCACCTGGATAGCCTCGATCAACGGTTCGGGCGGGGGCGTGTCCTCGGCGGCCTGGCCCATCTGGCCGTGGAACGCGAGCGTGAAGGCGAGATACGTCACCTGAACGATTTTCACCGGCTGGTCTTCGGCAGCCGTTACGAGGCCCAGCAGAATGTGAGCGAACGGCTGGCCGCCGTGCTGGCGCAGACTTCACTGGAATGCCGGCATTCGCCGGCCATTGAACAGGACCTGTGGAACAAGTTTGTCTTTCTGGCCACCCTGGCCGGGGCCACCTGCCTGTTCCGTGGACCGATCGGCATGATCCTGCAAAGCGCCGGTGGCGAACGATTCATACAGGGGCTGCTGGAGGAATGCATCACGGTCGCCGAGACCGCCGGTTACCGGCCGCCGGAAAACACGCTGGTGGAATATCGCAATCTTCTCTCTGACCGGACCACCGCCTATACGGCTTCCATGCTGCGCGATATCGAGGCCGGCCGGCGGACCGAGGCCGATCATATCCTCGGCGATATGCTTGCCCGCGCCGAACGCGACGGTCTCGCCGGCGACTGCCTGCGGTTGGCGTATTCGCACCTGCAGGTCTACGAGAAGCGACGGCAGTCGTAAGAGTTACCACCGCACTTGCCTTTCAGGCTGCTGTTATGGCTACTGACAGCCTATTTCTCACTGTCCGCCGGTGTCTCGAATATGGGACACTTTGTGCCGTCGATATGTCCGTGAACAGCCTTCCTGTGGTCACAGACATGGTAACCGTGCCCCTGTGAATGTTGTAACTCAATGAATGGTTCAGAAAGGGCTTCCTGATGACCATGGCGACCAATAACGGTCCTCACTATGGTGATGACGTGCCAATGAACGGACCGGGAAAGTACTACCTGCTGTATCGGATCTACTCGCCGTGTCTAACGGCTTCGTCCGCCATACGGACCGGGAAATGGGAGTACCCGAATTTTGGACAGATCCGATCGAGGTGCATTGGGAATTCACGTATGTCGGCGTCGGCAAAAAGGGAGGCTACTAGCCCGGCATGCCGCGTATCTCGAAGCGCTCGAACAGAGTGCGGATCTCTTCCAGCAGCGACAGATCAATCAAGGCTGATGCGCCACGGCTGTCGCGGTAGGCGGGATCCAGGCAGCCGTTACCGCGAAAGACCTGCAGCGCATAGCAGCGGACGCCCCGGTCGGCGAGTCCACGGGCCAACCGCAATACACCACGGCGATCGAAGATCGCGGGATGCACGGTGGTGCGGATTTCATGGTCGACTCCGCTTGCCAGCAGCGCATGCAGGCTGCGGCGCGCGGCTTCGCCACTGCCCGGTACCCGAGTCAGACGCTCATAATCGCTGAATGACGCCTTGACGTCGAATCCCACCCAGTCGACAAGCGGAAGTACATCATCCAGCCGTTCCGGGTAGGCGCCGCCGGTATGCAAACCAACATCGAAGCCGGCGGCCCGGACCACTCTCATGGCCTCGGGCAATCCGCGCTGCGCCAGCGGCTCGCCACCGGAAAAGACCACGCCGTCGAGCAGCCCGCGGCGACGGCCGAGCAGGTCGAGCACCTGCGCCCAGTCATGATCACCGGTCCCGCGGGCCGGGATCAGGTGCGGGTTGTGACAGTAACCACACGACCAGGGACAACCCTGGCAGAACACCACGGCGGCCAGCCGTCCCGGGAAATCGGTAGTGGTCAGGGGAACCAGGCCACCCACCCGCAGGGTGGGTGGCACCGGTCTGTCAGCAATCCGTGGAGTGCTGCTCGCGGAAATGGCGGCGTTCATGATGCTCACCCTTTTTGCCGGTATTGAACGAAGCCACCGGCCGATGATACCCCATGACCCGCGTCCAAACTTCGCATGGCTGGCGTTCATCATCACTAAGCTGTATATCCCGGGGTGTAGATGGTGTTTGCTCTTTCATAATACCTCTCTCCAGTTATATTTAAGGGATGCAATGGACTACGCGTACTGGGAAAAATTGTTACTTAAACCTCTGTCACCTTGCGATTGCTTGTGGATCAATAATTGCTCATCGCAACGCGGACAGAATTCGTGCTCGCCGGACAGATAACCATGTGTCGGGCAAATGGAGAACGTCGGCGTGATTGTGATATAGGGCAAACTGAAACTCTCCAACGCTCGTCGCACCAGGCGGCTGCAGGCCGTGGTAGATGAGATTCGCTCACTCATATATAAGTGCAGCACCGTGCCGCCGGTATATTTGCGCTGCAGCTCATCCTGCCGGGCCAGGGCCTCGAACGGATCGTCGGTGAATCCGACCGGCAATTGCGAGGAGTTGGTGTAATAGGGTGTCTCCGGCGTACCCGCCTGCAGGATGGCGGGATAGCGCCGCCGGTCCTCGCGGGCAAAACGGTAAGTAGTCCCCTCGGCCGGCGTCGCTTCAAGGTTGTAAAGGTGACCGGTTTCCTCCTGGAACGCCACCATCCGCTCACGTACGTGATCGAGCAGACGGCCGGCAAAATCGTGACCCCAGTCGCTGGTGATATCGTGATCACCGGCGGTGAAATTACGGATCATCTCGTTAATACCATTGACGCCGAGCGTAGAGAAGTGATTACGCAGCGTGCCTAAGTAGCGCCTGGTATAGGGGAAGAGCCCTGCATCCATGTGCCGCTGGATGACCTTGCGCTTGATCTCCAGGCTCTGTTTACCCAGTTCCAACAATTCATCCAAGCGCTGGTAGAGCGCCTTTTCGCTACCGCTGTACAGGTACCCGAGGCGCGCGCAGTTGACCGTGACCACGCCCAGGGAACCGGTCTGCTCGGCGCTGCCAAACAGGCCGTTGCCGCGTTTCAAGAGTTCGCGCAAATCCAGCTGCAGTCGGCAGCACATGGAGCGCACCATGTTTGGCTCGAGCTCCGAGTTAATGAAGTTCTGGAAATAGGGCAGACCGTATTTAGCCGTCATGGCGAATAACCGCTCAGCATTTTCAGACTCCCAGGGAAAATCACGGGTGATGTTGTATGTGGGAATGGGAAATGTGAACACCCGGCCACGGGCGTCGCCGGTGGTCATGACCTCGATGTAGGCACGGTTGATCAGATCCATTTCCGGCTGCAAATCACCGTAGGTGAACGGCATCTCCTCACCACCGATAACCGGTACCTGCTCACGCAGATCCGCTGGACAGGTCCAGTCGAAAGTCAGGTTAGTGAACGGCGTCTGGGTACCCCAGCGCGATGGCACGTTAAGGTTGTAAATCAGCTCCTGAATGCACTGCCGAACCTCGTCGTAGGAGAGACTGTCCTTGCGTACAAACGGTGCCATGTAAGTATCGAACGAACTGAACGCCTGGGCGCCGGCCCATTCGTTCTGCAGGGTGCCGAGAAAATTGACGATCTGACCGACCGCCGAACTCAGATGCCGTGGCGGGCCGGCCTCGATCTTGCCAGGGATACCGTTTAGTCCTTCGTGCAGCAGCGTACGCAGCGACCAGCCGGCGCAGTAGCCGGAGAGCATGTCCAGATCATGGATGTGGATATCTGCATCGCGGTGGGCTTGGCCGATTGCGGGTGGATAGACATGGCTCAGCCAGTAGTTGGCCACCATCTTGCCCGAGACATTGAGAATCAGCCCGCCGAGTGAATAGCCCTGGTTGGCATTAGCGTTGATGCGCCAGTCCTGGCGATCCAGGTATTCATTTATAGCGCTTTCGACATCCACCAGGGTCTGACGATCCTGGCGCAGACGACGGTGCTGTTCGCGGTAGACGATATACGCGCGCGCGGTCCGGAAATAGCCGCTGTCTGCCAAGGTCTGCTCAACAACGTCCTGGATGGTCTCGATCGCTACCGGCTCGGTTGGCTGCAATCCATGCAACCGCTCCAATACCCGGGCGCACAATTCCGACGTCGCCGCATCGGTATACTCACCGCTGGCCAAGCCGGCGTGAAGAATTGCGGCTTTGATCCGGCCGACATCAAAGGCGGCCTTGCTACCATCGCGCTTGCGCACAGCCCGGCAGGTGGGGGACGACAATGGAACGGTACTGGCAGGACTGTCTAGCTCGGGCATTGTATCTTCCTCCACGTGGGCAAACGACCATGACTGTACGAGCCCGTACTATACAATTCCCTATATATTGTGCATTGATTTACATCAAGACGCTATATATTGTGGCAATGTAGATCTCGTCTTTGTCCCCACCTCGTACAGCGCCCGCAACGTGTTCCGGTCGCGTCCATGATCGTTGATCCAGGTTTGATAGACATATAGGCCGACCCTGCCGACAACCTGTAATCGTTTATCGCTGCAACAGATAACGGGGCGGGAAAAAATTTGGAAGGCCGATCGACCTGGAGGCAACAGCGGCTAATGCTATCCAGCCGGCAGCGGGGCAGTCGCCCGATGGGGGGGCGGTTCGCCGCCTTCACATGGATGCCGCTGGCTGTCTGTCTGCGGGTGCTAACGAGTATTTACGTAATTGACGAGCTGCTTGACTGGCCTAGCCTACCGTGGAGTCTGACGCTTTTGCTTTACGTGTTGGTAAAAACACCCATCCTGCTGGCTATGCGACGGCAGCCAAACGCGATCACGGCGCTAGCATAGTTCACCAGCCTGGAGGCTCACTTTTCTCGGCAGGCGAAGCTATCCGTCACGGTTGCCGGTTGACCGGCTTTTACCTCACGCACCGGCTTGCGGCCTGGGGGCGTCTGCTGGATATCGACTTTTAGTGGATGCATGCCATGATTGCGATCTGGCTGTTATTTACCTTGGTGCTGTTCGTTATCGAACCGTTGCACCAGCGGATCCATCGCCACTGTCAGACGCTGACGACACCGCAGGCCACCGATGCAGACATATCCGTCGCGTACTGACTGCACCCTAATGGGGCACAAATTAAGGAGATGAGTTTGGACATACGCTGATGCTGGTACAGGATTATCAGCAGGAATAGACAAAGGTGGAAAATCAATATCCAGAAGTAACCGACACAGTTCTTCATGCGTCCTGATAACACTGGAGAGTGGCGACCAAACAATCTCTGCTTTTACTGCAGTTTTCCTTGGCACGAGCAACCTTAAAGAATGGCTAAGGGTCAGAATACCCCATTATTCTGTCCATTCCAATTCTGCCAATTGTGCCCATCCATAATGACTTTTATCTGTTTTAATAGGTGTAATGAGATACCCGCCGAATGGGAGAAATCAATATAAGTTATTGTTTAACAAATATTTATACCAATTGAAACAGAGCGAAATCGAATTCCGGGGTTAGCTTCCGAAAGAGGTAAGTTATCACTGACCCTCTGTGACCAAATTGTGACCAACTTTTTGCTGCATTGAATTTACATTGTGTCATTTCTGGCAAAAAGTGAGTGTTAGCTAAAATGGTCACAAAATGACAGATCAGAAACTAGACCGATGCATAAAATAGCGAAGGCACTGTCTGATAGGCTTGAAATACATACTGGAATATTTCATCTAGTTTAGCTTTGGTGGCTATCATTTAGGCAGTTCCGTATTTTTTACTTTTCAACACCACCACTCGACATATGCCGATATACCGCCTTCATCAGATATCCCGCTGCGACATTGCGGAAAGCATCGTCGTTCATCATACGCGAGAAGATATCCTTGTTACGTTCGGTAAGTTTTTCAGTCATGCCTGCCTCGACAGTGTGTTGATTTCGTTTTCCAAGTCCCGCAGGCGTTCAATAATTTCTGCAAACGCCAAGTGCTTGTCGAAAATCATTTCCCGCATCTTGTCGTAGTCGCTGGCGACCTCCTTCATGCGACCATCCAGCGGCAGTAATCTCAACGCACCAGGCGACGCCAACTCATATCTGGCCCATGCGCAGGGGTAAAAGCGCTGCTTGAATTGCACAACTTCATCCAGCAAACCGGAATCCGACAAAGCCTGCTCTTTGACATCAGATTGCGCGAGCAAGGCCAAATCATAGTAATGTCGCGAATAGCGTGGCGGCATCGGCTTTTTCGGATCGCGATGCGCCTCCTGATGCAAAATCGTGGCTTTTTCCCAAAAGGTACGTTTGGCCAGAATAGTCGGCACCCGACACATTGGCGTTGAAAACACCTGCGGAAAATGTGCGGCTGCGTAAGGCATGACATCAAACACATCCGATGGAGACCATGATGCCAACGGGCCTATCTCAAGCAGTATCTCCGGACGCAAATATCCGGCCTTGAACAAAGCTGGATAGCGAACCGATATCGCAAACGGATTGTCGGCATCAATTGCACAAGCGCACAATGGCGACAATATCCCGGAAATCCGGGACAGCAAGTTTTCCTTGATATAGGCAATCGCCTGCACATTGGTCGCCTCGTTGAATTTCACCTGCTGGGTTTTCGAGCGGTCCTGATGCGGATCACCCTGCACCACCTCACGCCAATCCAGAATCAGATCAATATCTTCCGAAAACCGGCCGATGACACCAAATACCTTGGAAAGGCTGGTACCACCCTTAAACTGGAGAATCCGCCCAAGCACAGGGTCAGCAAACAGATTGCCCAGCACCCACACTACCCAGAAGTCTTTTTCGATAATAGCGGGAACCGTCTTCATTGCCGCCGCCGTCTCGGCGAACAGATCCTGACGCTGCTTATCCGGCAAGCGGGCGACGCTATCCATCGCTGTCACTCCTGCATATCTGCCCGATAGCCTCATAGATCCAACCGGTACTACTGCGGGTATCCCTGAGAATGCGCTCATAATACACGGGGGCAATCTGCGCCCGAATCCTGGCAATGACCTCCGGCGTAACATGCTCCTTACCCAACGCCTTGAGTGCCTGAACCAGCAGGGTACTGTCACGATGCTTAAAGCCGATGTCCTTGAGTTTGGCTTTTCTAAACACCAGAGTCTGCCCCATCACCTCATAGCGGCGACCGGAGCCATCACTCAAATACACATAACTGGCCGGCACCTGGGTGGACAGCCCCAGCATATACAGGGCCGTTTCGCCGGAAACGGCAATGCGCCAGTTGAACTTGCGGGCATAGGCATTGGCCACTTGATCTATATCCGGGCTGAGTTCTTTTTTTAGTAACTCACTGTAGGCGGGGTAATCGTACATACCCCTAGCCACCCGGCGGATCTTACCCTGCTTTACCAACTCCGAAAGCAGACTATCGGCCTGCTGGCGACTGAAGCGGCTCAACAAGTCACTGGACGAGAATGCCCATCCCCTGCCGTGGCCAATAATAAAGTAATAGCATGATTCTATTAGATTTTTCATAACATAAAGGTCTTAGATAATCCAGAAAAACGATAGCATTTTTCTGGATCAATGACCAGCCGGCCACGCATTCATGCGTGGCGTGTTGCAGAAAC
Source organism: Gammaproteobacteria bacterium (assembly GCA_040905025.1). Classification (GTDB taxonomy): domain Bacteria; phylum Pseudomonadota; class Gammaproteobacteria; order Methylohalomonadales; family Methylohalomonadaceae; genus JBBDSJ01. The sequence continues at coordinate 2,103 of JBBDSJ010000068.1, read as the reverse complement.
CGGTCTGATAGCCGGCATACCTGAATGTCAGTTCACCATGACGCGGTTGCGCCCGTCGCCCTTGGCCTGGTAAAGGACCTTGTCAGCACGCTTGAGCAGACTTTCCAGCGAGTCGTTGGCAAAATCGGCCAGGGCTGAAACCCCGAAACTGCAGGTGAAACGGATCTCGCCATCGTTATACTCCAGGGCATGATTCTCGAATTGCTGGCGCAGCGATTCAGCGATCTTAGTGGCACCTTCGGTATCGGTTTCCGGTAATAGAATCACGAATTCCTCGCCACCCTGGCGCGCGCAGATGTCATTGGTGCGCAGGCGTTCCCTGAAGAAGTCGCCAATCCAGCGCAGCACGGAATAATAAGGGGTCGGAGTGAATAAATTTTATTCACTCCGACCCCTTATTTCCAATTATCCGGAGAGCCACCTTGCCATATCGATCATGGGTGCGTTATCGAACAGACGCCATATAACCGCTTATGAATAATTAGTCATTATGGCCAATACTACTGGCACATCTACGCCTTTGAAATCATTGGATTATAAAGGTCCCAGCCCACCCGAAACGGGACTTGCATGTCCCTATTGTGACAGCCCCCTTGCTCGGATTCCGCATCGACTTGCCGATCGACTTTTGAACCTGGTCCTGCCGGTCCAGCGTTACCGCTGCAGCTCCTGGAAACAGGATTCGAATTGTGTCTGGGAGGGAGTTTTGCGCATACAACCTGTCGGCAAGGGGAAGGTGTTTCAATATCTTCCCGACAGCATAAAGAAAAAACCAGACTGGTTGAATTGGAAAATAAGTGAACTGCTGAATCCTGTTGACCGCTCCAAAACGGCAAAGCGTGTCTGGCAAACCAATGAGCCTTCTACGAGAGACTTCGGTGATGTTTCGTTCGAGGATATGGCGCAGATCACGCTGGATGCCATTGGAGATGCTGTGCTGGTCGTTGATCTGAAAGGCAAGCTGGTCTATCTCAACAAGGTAGCCGAAATGATGACCGGCTGGTCGAGCGAATTGGCGCTTGGGCGTCCAGTCGAGGAAGTCTTTCTGATTATCGATGGTACCACTCGACAGCGGGCGGTAAGCCCTTCGCAGCGGGCCATATCCGAGGATCGGATTGTCGAGCTGGCCCTGGGCAGCATACTGGTCCGCCGCGATGGTACCGACATGGCGATTGAGGATTCCGCAGCGCCCATTCCTGATCGTTTCGGCAAGGTGGCTGGTGCGGTGATAGTTTTCCACGATGCGCGTCAATCACGCCTTGAGATGCAGAAGATGGATCATCTTGCACAACACGACTTCCTCACCGGCCTGCCCAATCGAGCGCTGCTCATGGACCGTCTCGCCCAAGCCATAGGCATGGCTAATCGGCACAACAAGAAAATTGCCTTGCTGTTTCTGGATCTGGATGATTTTAAGCAAATTAACGACTCTTTTGGCCACGCGGCCGGCGATAATTTGCTGCAGGAAGTAGCGGCGGACATCGTGGCCTGTGTACGCGCGACAGACACAGTAAGCCGACAGGGTGGCGATGAGTTTATTGTTATCTTGAACGAAATCGAAGCGAGGCAGGATGCCGCCCAGGTGGCAGAAAAAATGCTGGCCAAGTCCGCTTTGCCGCGCGTTATCGATGGTCAGGAACTCCAAATAAGCCTGAGTATCGGCATCAGTCTATATCCGGAAAGCGGAGCCGATGCCTACACATTGATAGAGAATGCAGATGCCGCCATGTTCGCTACCAAGGAAAGCGGTCCAAACAGTTATCAGTTCTTCAACTGATACACATGTACGGGAATGGCAGTCATATTGGTTTTGAACCGCCCCGGGGTTGCCGGAGACCTTTTAACTTGAGAGGATACTCCGATGAAAAAACAAGGTCACTATTCCCCGGAAGTCCGGGAACGCGCCGTTCGCATGGTGCACGAGCAGGAATCTGCGCATTCCTCACGATGGGCCGCCTGGATGATCACACATCAGCTTATGAAAGCTGATGGGTTGACACAGAGTTTTGAACAGCCTCGAGGTGACTATGACGACAAAGCAAGACACTGAGTCGGGCAAGACCGGCCTGCCGGATATCCGTGACCACACTGCGACTCCCCGCA
>JBBDSJ010000067.1:0-37744 GCA_040905025.1 Gammaproteobacteria bacterium | reverse complement strand
GGCAGTTGCTGGAAAGCTTCTGGCGCGGGGAAGTGGATGTACCGACGCTGGCGCAGGCCGCGCAGGCCATTGAACGAGCCAAACCGGCGCCCGCACTGACCAAACGGCGTTATGTCCGGATTGATTGATGCTGGCGCTAGAAAATTGAGGTTCTGGTTTTGGTGGTCAACAATTCCAGTGCCATCGTCCCGGCGAGTGAATTGCCCTTGTGGCTCAGGCCCGGGGACCAGACTGTAGCGACAAACTGGCCCGGCAACACCGCCACGATGCCGCCGCCGACACCGCTTTTGGCCGGCAGGCCAATGCGAAAAGCGTAATCGCCGGCTTCATCGTAGACCCCACACGTCAGCATGACGGCATTGATGCGTTTGACCTGACGTTTGGTGGCGACCAGCGCCCCCGTCGATGCCATGCCGCCGGCGGCCAGATAATGAAATGCCGTTGCCAGTTCGGCACAACTCAGCGACAGTGAACACAGTCTGAAATAGGCCTGTAATACCCGTTCGACCGGGTTATCGAGATTCCGGTAGGTTTTCAGCAGCCAGGCTGTCGCGCGGTTGCGATGGCCGGTGGCATGCTCGGCTTCAGCGACAATCTGGTCATAGGCAATGGTTGGTTCAGCGGTAATGCTGCGTACCATATCCAGAATCCGATCTTCACCGCTGTCGGTATGGTTGAGAATAATATCCATGATGACCAGTGCGCCGGCGTTGATCATCGGATTGCGCGGGATGCCGTTTTCCTGTTCCAGTTGCCCGAGTGAATTGAAAGCTGCACCAGAGGGTTCCCGGCCGACACGGTTCCATATAGCTTCACCTTCCAGCTGCATCGCACAGGTCAGGTTGAATATTTTGGCAATACTTTGAATGGAAAAGCGTTCATGGGCTTCGCCAACATGGCAGGTTTCACCGGTGACCGTGCGCACAGTCATGCCGAAATGATTGAGTGAACGGCCGGCGAGCGGCGGAATGTAATCGGCGACTTTGCCTTCAGTAAGCAGCGGCCGTATTTCGCCATGAATGTCATCAAGTATCTGCTGATAGTCCATACGACTATTGCAACAGGCTTTCACTGTGCTTTACAAGCGGAACAGAAATTCCTGCATACCGTTATTCAGTAACATCCCCCGTTCAACCTGATAGCGCGGCATGCAACGCGCCAGGTCATCGGGCGTATACCGCGGGGCATCGCGATTAGCAACCGTCACTGTGGTGCTGGCCAGCGCAATGCTGTCATCACCATTGGCCGCGGGAACGACAATCGGGTGATATCGGTTCGGCTGCACAGGCATGTGACTGGCCGAATAAACAATCAATGCGTGTACCAGCGTACCGGGTCGGGCGCGGGCGGCGATCGTAGCCATCATTGCTGTCAGGGCAGGGCGTTCCAGGTAATTCAGCAAGCTCCAGCACAGCACGACGTCGGTGGCATTATTCTGTGCCGGGGGCAGGATCGCTTCGCACTGCTGGCGTAGGCTGTGCTTGTCAGCAGTACCATTGAGAGTGGTCAAATCGGCAGGCAAATCGGCAATGTCCAGGCGGCAGCGAAACCGGTTAAAGAACCGGATGCTGGCGGATTGTGCCGGGCCAAGGTCGAGTATCACCCAGCGTTGATCCTGCCGCAGATGTTCAACCAGAGCTGCAAACAACGGCGCCCGCAGGTTACTTGAACTGGCAGATTCCAACTGCAGTGCAGCGGCGCCGTTTACATCCGTCATCAGTAGTGATCGTCAGGTCTGGTTGTTGCTCCCGCCTGTTGCCGCGGGTTTTGCGGTAAAGCCCGCGGCACTGCTGTCTGCCTTGCCGGTAGCACCAGTATTTACAGTAGCAGCAGCCGGTTTGTCGGTTGCGGTACCGGATTTACGGCTGTCGGAAAAAGCACTTTTCAGGGCTTCGGATTCCGGATCCATTTCAATTGAACCCTTGAAGCGGGCGCCATCTTCAAGACTGACCCGTGGCGATGTGATGTTGCCTTGCACTTGTGCGGTTTTGCGCACCGAGACCCGCTCCGAACCATACAGGTCGCCATTCATATAGCCATCGACATAGATGGTGTGGGCATAAATATCAGCGCTGATTTTGCCCTTGCTGCCAATGGTCAGGCTGTTGTTTTTCAGATGAACCGCGCCTTTGACCTCACCTTCAATGATGAGGTCTTCATCGCCATGTAAATCACCGTCTATGTGAATGGATGGGCCGATAACAGCCGCCTCGCTGCCGGTGTTGTTGCGTGCGCCGGGCCGGGCCGCTTGCGGGGCAGGATCGTTGGACTCGTTATCCGGGCTGAACTGATCCGGTAATTCATCTGATTTTGCTGTGGTGTCGCGTTTGTTGAATTCAAACATGGTCTGTCCTCTCGGGGTTAAGATAATTCCTGAACAACATGTACCCTCGCTCCCCCCATGGAAGACGAATTGCAGTATAGGCTTGTGGTTGTTGTTGTCCATGAATGCTTGTCAGGACTGTGAGGAATGCACGGATTCCGGCCGCCATGCTTGCAGGTTTATGAATGATTATCCGGAACGCGTAGGATAGCTAACCATGATGTTGCAAAAACCTTTTTCCCGGGCCTGCGAGAACAACAAGCAGCCAATACTCGATGTGCTGGTAACGGTGTTTACTGAGCCAGGCATCATTCTTGAGATTGGCAGTGGTAGCGGCCAGCATGTGGTGCATTTCGCCGGGCACTTGCCGCACCTGACCTGGCAACCCAGCGATCAATCGCAGTATTTGCCCGGTTGCCGCATGTGGATTGCCGACGCGGCGCTGAAGAATGTGGCAGCACCGCTGGAACTGGATGTTATGCGCCAGCCCTGGCCAGTAACCGCTGCCGCGGGTGTGTTCTCGGCAAATACCGCGCATATCATGCACTGGCCGATGGTGCAGGCCATGTTTGCCGGCGTCGGTACTTTGCTTGCAAGCGGGCATTACTTTTGCCTGTATGGTCCGTTCAAATATCATGGGAGCCATACCAGCGCCAGCAATGCCCGGTTTGATCAGCAGTTACGAGCCGAAGATCCCGGTATGGGTGTACGTGATATGCACGATCTGGAATTATTGGCCACGCAGCACAGTTTCAATCTTGCTCACGATCATGCTTTACCGGCCAACAACCGGTTGCTGGTTTGGCGCAAGCAATAAAGAAGAGTTGCCGGCTATTTACTGTATGTTGCTGTGGCAATGGTGCGGTTGAATACATTAAAATCCCTTAAATTTATAATACAAAACAATTATTTAAATCATTATGATAAAGTCATTTCTGTATATGTTTTCGATATTGTCTCTGACCTTATTCACTACTGTGTATGCTGCCGATTTGCCGGCCATGCGCGCATTGCAGGCGCAGGGTTATAACGTTGCCGGACTGGTTGTTGACCTGCAAACCGGTGAGAAAATTGCTGAATATGATGCCGAAAAAATACTGACACCGGCCTCGGTCACCAAGATTTACACCGCCGCGCTGGCGTTACAGACCTGGGGCCCTGATTATCGCTTTGAAACCGAATTACTCTATACCGGACGACGCGTCGGTTCGCGGCTGGAAGGGGATTTAATCCTGCGTGGCAGCGGTGATGCGACGCTGACCAACGAGGGACTCTGGCGTCTGGCACTGGACGTGGCCCGCAGTGGCATTCAGGTCGTCACCGGCAAGGTAATTGTTGATGAGTCACGCTTTGGCCGGGTGACGTGTGTGACGGTAGACCGCTGCAAGGCTGAAGACAAAAGCTGGCGTTCTTATGATGCCTTGATTACGGCGGCTCCGGTGAATCATGGCAATGTTGCCGTGGTGGTAACGCCTGGAAGCCAGATCGGTCAGGCCGCCAATATCAGTATTGATCCATATCCGCTCGATCATTTTGTGATTGAAGGAAACATAACCACCGTGGCGGGTCGTGGTGCCGAATTCAATGTCTCGCGTTATACCGATGATCACTCCGAGCGCCTGCGTGTCAGCGGCAAGATTGGCGTTGGTGCAGGCAGTCAAAGGGTCTATCGTTCGGTTGGCAAAGCGGCGGAATATACTGGTGAATTGTTCAAACGCTTTTTAAAGGCGGCTGATGTGACTGTAGAAAGCGGCACCATGATCAACACAGTGACGCCGATACGGGGCACACGTCTGGCCACTTTGCCCAGTCAAACGCTCGGCCGTGCCGTCAGTGACATGCTTTATTACAGCAACAACATGCTGGCCGATACACTCACACTGAATTTGCTGGTTGAGTTACAAAATGCGCAACCGGCGAACATGCTTGCTGCCGGGAATATCCTGGAGACTTATGCGCGTGAATTGACCCAACGTTCCAGTCTTACGAATAATCCGAGCCAGGCCCGTATTTTTGATGGCAGCGGTCTGAACCCTGATAACAAACTCGCGCCGGTTGATTTGGTGGCCATGTTGCAAGCGGTGTATCACCGCACCGAGGATTTTCCGTTTCTGCTTGGGTCGCTGCGTGTGCCATTACACAGTCCGGCGCGTGGTTTGTCCGGCAGCCATGAAGTCTGGAAGCGGCTGGCATTAAAAACCGGCGGACTGAGTGAACCGGTCTCGGTGCATACCATTGCCGGGTACATGCGTTTGCGAAACGGCAACTGGGGCGCATTCGCGATGCTGGTCAATGGCCGCCCCGGCAAACCGATTTATCGGGTCAAGGCGTTTGAGGCGATACGCAAGGATCTGGAACGGCTGTGATGGCCACGCAATTCACAGGACGTCATGCATGACCGAGCGTGCGCCAACGCTGTTGTCCGGTTATATCTACGCCATGCTGGCGGTATTGATCTGGTCCGGTTTCAATCTTGTCTCAAGGGTTGGCGGCACCAGCCCTTTGACCGGCTTTGATACCACAGCATTACGGTTTGGTGTTGCCGGCCTGATTCTGTTTCCAATCTGGTGGTGGCAACGGCCGGTACAGTTGTTTGATAAACGCATTCTTGGACTTGGTATTATCGGCGGGATCAGCTATTCACTGTTTGTCTACTCCGGTTTCAAGTTTGCCCCGGCTGCTTATGCCGCAATCATGTTGCCGGGGACAATGCCTTTTCTGATCACCCTGTTTGCGTGGTTATTGCTTGAAGAGCGGCCGGGCAAGTTGCGCTGTTTCGGCCTGGGTGTGATCGCATTGGGCGTGGTATGTCTGGCCAGTGACAGCTGGCGTTCGCCCGGTGATTTATGGCTTGGCAGCTTGCTGTTTCTGGCCGGGTCAGCATGCTGGTCGTTGTATACGGTGCTTTCCCGGCGCTGGGCGGTACGGCCGTGGGAAGCCACCGTTGGCGTGGTGCTAATTGCTGCGATGATCTATCTGCCGGTTTATCTGTTGTTTTTACCGAAAACGATCGCCGCGGCGTCCTGGAGCATTATTGCCATGCAGGGTTTTTATCAGGGCGTAATGGCCTCAATACTGGCCATGATCTTTTATTTGCGTGCGGTGACTGCCATTGGGGCAACCGGAATGGGAGGCTTCATGGCACTGGTGCCGGCAATTTCCGGATTTGCTGCAATACCGTTGCTGGATGAACCGGTATCAGTGACGTTGGGCGCAGGTCTGGTATTAACCAGTGTCGGTGCGTATTTCGGCAGTCGGCCACAACCGTTGCAAGTCCACGGTAAATTCGAGAAACCGACAAAATCCTGAATCAAGCAACGGCTTCTAGATATTGTCAGTGGGATGTGGCGCTGACCGTTCGATCAGATACATGCGATTGGCCGGATCAAACTCGAGTGCCTGCTCGGCACGCTGACCGTTGAAAGCCTGTTGAAAAAACTGCCGTACTGCAGACTTTTTGCTGCGTACTGTCGTGCCTTCAAAATACGCATGTGAATTACCCACATTGGCGGCATCGGTAAAATCCACATAGGTGGCCTGGGTTGAATTCAGGTTATGGCGGTAATGCCCCAGCCTGGCTTGCTGTTGTTCTCCAGCTTTCATGCGCGAAGCGAGCAGGGCAGAATCATTCTCATTGATCGTGATATAAACGGCCTTGCGGCACGGTATGCGATCGACCCACAAGGCATGCTCGGCGTTGTTGGTGTCGGCTGCTGCCATGATAACGTTGTCAAAGCTGAGATACATGCCGTTGCCGACGGTCGATAGTAATGTGTGTTTGTACAAATAATTACCCATACTGTGCAGCATCATGTTGACTGTCAGCGGACAGCGTTTTTCCATCAATCTGGCAAAGTATTGCTCGCGTTTTTCCGAGTCATCCGGGAAATGTGTTTCTGCTTCGATATGCAGCTGTTCAACTTCGGTTTCCATCATCTTCGTGAGCAATTCATTGAAGCGGCCCAGACAGCGATCAAACGCACCTACTGACGCTTTGGCATCGCGTTTGTCGCTTTTGTAACTGCTCACGCCACGTAGCCCACCGCCATTGGCCGGCCAGCTGAAAGCCAGCACTTCAACGCCATAAAGTCTTTCCAGTGTGTGGGCACGTTCGAGTAGAGATTTTATATCGTTGTTGTAACCGTGCACGAAAAACAGCAGATTTCTTTTCTCCTTGCGTACACGAGTAAACAGGGTTCTGGCGACATATTCACTGGCATAGACAGGCGATTCAGATTGTTCGATGCCTGCACGTTTACGCATTGCCGGCGTGATCTCGTCGGGCAAAATCGTGATATTCCAGCTGCGTGATTTTTTCTCGGCTTCTACCAGCCGCAGTTCGTTCGGACCCTTGATGTTTGGGGTGGCGCCGAGTCTGGCCAGACCACGCGCGCTGTTATTAACTTCACGATTTGTGATGATGAACATCAGGGTTTGCCTCCATGCAGCCTGCTGGTGATAAATTATAAGCCATGATAAATATCCAGAACGCCATTGATAACAAACTGTACGGCAATAACACTTAAAATAACGCCAAATACACGGGTGATGATTTCCTTGCCGGTCTCGCCCAGATAGCGTACCAGGTAGTTGGAGTAGAGCATGGCGAAATAGCAGGAAGCCGTTGTGATCAGTATAGCCATGAATACCAGCCCGAGATGCCATGCGGTCGGTGCCTCACCGGTCAGGATCATGACGGTGGCAATCGAGCCCGGGCCACTGATGAACGGAATCGCCAGCGGGATAACTGATATGTCGTTTGTGATGTGACCATCTGCCGCATAATTTTCACTGTCTGTGTCCGTTTCATCCTGCCCCTTGCCGATCATGCGCATCGCGATGCCAAACAGAATAATGCCGCCGGCTATGCGGAAAGCTTCCAGCGTAATACCGAATAATTTGAAAATAATGCCGCCGAGCAGCGCAAAGGTGAAGAATATGCCAGTGGCAACGATAACAGCACGGCGTGCTGTGGTTTCCCGTATCTCGTCAGTGGCTCGCGGCAGCATGGACAAAAACACAAACGCTGTGGTGAGCGGATTCACAATTACAAACAGGGCCGCCAGCGTGACGAACCAGTACTCAAGTAATATGGTCATAGTGGATAACAGATTATTTGAAATATAACGGTATAAAACGAACTGCAGCTCTAGCCAAGGCAGCGTAGCAGCAGATAAGGCACCAGATTAAACAGGATGATAGCCATTTTATAGATGCCCATGCCGCCATAGTGAATGGCATCAAAGGTCTCGATTCTGAAATTGAACCAGCGGCCGTGCAACCGGTACATCCAGTCATGGGCAAGTGCAAAAAATGCAAACCACCATATCAGCAGGGCAAGGTTGACTACAGTGGACCAGCCAAGCAGCGAAAGTACGAGTTCCTGCGTCATGAGTGTTCCCCGTTATTTTTCTGAAGTGTCATGTGAGCGTAGCTGAATCCTGATTGCATGGCCAGTTTGGCCGGTAAATTCATACCGGCAGGGTCTGTCTGGTAATATGAAATAGTGGTACTTTATCTAGAAGCAGTCTCAAAATTACTGCACTTGCCGCCCTGGAATATACGAACGGGCGTTGAAAGCAGACTCAAAATGCTCATGTATTGTCTATACACTGCGCTTTTTCGTCCGCTTTCGCCTGGTCTCGGCCGCGTTTTATTACACCCTTGGGTGCGTAACATTTTGAGACCACTTCTAGCAATCACCACAGGCATGTCCGGAATTATCAGCACCTAATGAACAGATGGTCTCCCTGACACACAAAATTATATTTCTCACAGTCTTGTGGCTTGCGTCCGGCATGGTCAGTGCCGAGCCTTGCCGGGAGCAGACGTTTTCGGGGAATCAGTATCTGGTATGCAGCTTTGATCTGGTCGAGACGGATATACGCCTGTTCTGGCAAAATGGTGATGGTCAGCCCTACCGCACATTCTCGGCACTGGCGGATGAATTGGCTAGCGGCGGAAAGGAACTGGTTTTTGCGATGAATGGTGGCATGTACCAGCGTGATTTCACGCCGCTGGGTCTGTATATCGAGGCTGGCCGGGAACTCAAATCGCTGAATACTGCAAGTATTGAAGGCAGTCCCGCGCAGATACCGAATTTTTATAAAAAGCCGAATGGAGTTTTTTATATCGGAAGTAGCCATGCCGGCGTCATGGAAACCGACCAGTTTCAACAACAACAGCCTGATCATCTATACGCGACGCAGTCCGGACCGATGCTGGTAATCAATGGCGAGATACATCCGCTGTTTATTTCTGACTCCAGTGCGCGCAATGTACGTAACGGTGTCGGTATCACCGATGCCAGTGTGGTGCATTTTGTGATGACCAATAATCGTATGAGCTTTTATGATTTCGCGCTTTTTTTCCGGGATTACCTGGGCTGTGATAATGCGCTGTATCTGGATGGTGGCACTGCCCCCGGTATTTACAGTCCGGCGCTGTTCCGAAATGATCTGCCCGGCCATGACGGCTACGGGCCGATTATCGGTGTGGTGGAATGACCCTCCCTGATTTTCCGGCAATGCCGGGCTTTTTTGATGCTGAAGCCTGAATGACACTGAAAATAATCAGGCGGTCTCTTTCATGGGTTCTTCATCATCTGCATTGGCGGAATCAGCCGCAGCCTGTTTTTTCAGCTTCTCGGGATCGTAACCGAGGTTGGGTGACAGCCAGCGTTCGATGGTTTCGAGATCCATGTCCTTGCGTTTGGCATAATCTTCCACCTGATCACGATTGATCTTGCCGAGGCCGAAGTAGCGTGATTTCGGATGCGAGAAATACCAGCCGCTGACCGCCGATGCCGGAAACATCGCATAACTGTCGGTAAGCGTAATACCGGTCTTGTTTTCAACATCCAGCAGATCCCACAGTAACGGTTTTTCGGTATGGTCGGGGCAGGCCGGATAACCGGGTGCCGGACGGATACCCTGATATTCTTCTTTAATAATTGCATCATTATCCAGTTGTTCATCACTGGCATAGCCCCAGAATTCCTTGCGTACGCGCTCATGTATGCGTTCGGCAAAGGCTTCTGCCAGCCGATCAGCCAGGGCTTTCAGCATGATGGAATGATAGTCATCGTGATCTTTCTCGAATTCCTCAAGTTTTTTCTCAATACCAATGCCGGTCGTGACGGCAAAACCGCCGACGTAATCATCCGTACCACTGTCTTTGGGTGCAACAAAATCAGCCAAGGCGTGGTTGGGTTGCTGTGGTGGCCGTTTGGTCTGTTGGCGCAATGAATGGATTACCATTTTCTCTTTCTTGCGATCGTCGTTTTCAAAAATCACGATATCATCGTCATTGATACTGTTGGCCGGGAACAGGCCGATAACGCCTTTGGCAGTCAGCCATTTCTCTTTAACGATTTGATCAAGCATCTTTTTGGCATCATCGTACAGCTTGGTGGCTTCTTCACCGACGACTTCATCTTCCAGAATGCGCGGGAATTTGCCGGCCAGTTCCCAGGTTGAGAAAAACGGCGTCCAGTCAATGCGTTCAGCCAGCTCTTCCAGCGGGTAGTCTTCAAATACCTGGATGCCGGATTTCTTCGGTTTTGTTGGCGTGTGATTATCCCAGTCGCCCTTGAACTTGTTGTCGCGAGCTTGCTCGATCGTCAACCAGTCAATACGCTGTTGCTTGCCTTCATGGCGTTTACGCAGTTTGACGTATTCTTCCTTGATCTCGGTAACAAAATCATCGCGCTGTTTTTTGCTCATCAGCTTTGATGCTACGCCCACTGCACGCGAAGCATCCTTGACATGAATAACCGGCTGGTCATAGGCCTGATCAATCTTGACCGCAGTATGCGCGCGCGACGTGGTCGCGCCACCAATCATTAACGGTACCTTGAAGCCGGCTTTTTGCATTTCCTTGGCGACATGCACCATTTCATCCAGCGATGGGGTAATCAAGCCCGACAGACCAATCATGTTGGCTTTTTCTTCTTTCGCGGCTTTCAGGATTTTTTCGCATGGCACCATGACGCCGAGATCGACAACCGCGAAGCCGTTGCATTGCATGACCACGCTGACAATATTCTTGCCGATGTCATGGACGTCACCCTTGACGGTGGCAATGACCATTTTACCGGCGGTCTCGGTACTGCCGCTTTTCTTTTTCTCTTCCTCGATAAACGGGAACAGGTAAGCGACTGCCTTTTTCATCACACGCGCACTTTTGACGACCTGTGGCAGGAACATTTTGCCGTCGCCAAACAGATCGCCAACAACATTCATGCCGTCCATCAGCGGGCCTTCGATGACATCCAGTGGTTTGTCGGCTTTCTGGCGGGCCTCTTCAGTATCATCTACAATAAAATCGGCGATGCCCTTGACCAGCGAGTGCTCCAGACGCTTTTCAACGGGCTCTTCACGCCAGGCCATATCTTTCTTGTTGTCTTTGGCGCCTTCACCCTTGAACTGCTCAGCGAACTCTACCAATTGTTCAGTTGCATCGCTGTGCTTGTTCAGCAGGACATCTTCAACTTTTTTCAGCAGTTCCTTGTCCACCTCTTCATAGACTTCAAGCATGCCGGCATTGACGATGCCCATATCCATACCGGCCTTGATGGCGTGGTACAGAAAGACTGCATGGATGGCTTCGCGGACCGGATTATTACCACGAAACGAGAATGAAACATTACTGACACCGCCACTGATGAGTGCGTGTGGCAGTTTTTCCTTGATGAGTTTGGTGGCTTCAAAGAAACTGACGACATAGTTGTTATGTTCTTCCATGCCGGTGGCGACCGTCAGGATGTTCGGGTCAAAGATAATATCTTCTGGCGGGAAACCGACTTGCTCGGTGAGAATCTTGTAGGATCGCTCGCAAATCTCGAAACGACGCTCGGTCGTATCCGCCTGACCTTCTTCATCGAAGGCCATGACGATCACTGCAGCACCGTAGCGTCGGACCAACCGCGCCTGTTCGAGAAATTTTTCCTCGCCTTCCTTCAGGCTGATGGAGTTAACAACACCCTTGCCCTGAATGCACTTCAGGCCTTCTTCAATCACTGTCCATTTGGACGAGTCAATCATGATCGGGACGCGTGAGATATCCGGTTCGGCGGCGACCAGGTTGAGGAAATCATGCATCATCTGCTCGGAATCGAGCATGCCTTCATCCATGTTGATGTCGACAATCTGCGCACCGTTTTCGACCTGTTGGCGGCCAACCTCCAGCGCGGTTTCCAGATCACCATCTTCAATCAGTTTGCGGAATTTCGGTGAACCGGTGACATTGGTACGTTCACCGATATTGACGAAATTCATTTCCGGCGTAATGGTCAGCGGCTCCAGACCACTCAGACGGCAGTGTTTGTCGAGTTCCGGCACTTCGCGCGGTTTGGCATCGGCCAGTGCCTCGGCAATCGCCTTGATATGATCCGGCGTGGTACCGCAACAACCACCAATAATGTTTATCAAGCCATCGGCGGCAAAATCCTTGAGCAGTTCGGCCATGAATTCAGGACTTTGATCGTATTCACCAAATTCATTCGGCAGACCGGCATTCGGATGGGCGCTGACAAAGGTATCAGCGACCTGACCGATTTCTTCCAGGTGCGGCTTCATGTCCTCGGCACCGAGTGCACAGTTCAGGCCAATACTGAACGGCCGGGCATGGCGCAATGAATACCAGAACGCGGTCGGCGTCTGGCCGGTCAAGGTACGGCCACTGGCATCGGTAATCGTGCCGGAGATCATGATCGGAATCTTGATGTCATGATCGGCGAAGTATTCGTCAACCGCGAACAATGCGGCCTTGGCATTCAGGGTATCGAACACGGTTTCGACCAGAAGCAAATCAATGCCACCATCCACCAGACCTTTGGTGGCTTCATAGTAGGCTTCCTTCAGCTCGTCAAAACTGGTGTTGCGATAACCGGGATTGTTGACGTCCGGCGAAATCGAGGCAGTGCGATTGGTCGGGCCGAGCACACCGGCGACAAAACGCGGTTTGTCAGGCGTTGCCTCGGTCTTGTCATCGCATGCAGCACGTGCGACTTCGGCGCTGGCCTTGTTAAGTTCGTAGACGATAGACTCAAGGTTATAGTCAGCTTGGGCAATCGTGGTCGAGTTAAATGTGTTGGTCTCGATAATATCGGCACCGGCATCCAGATAGGCCATATGGATGGCCTTGATGATGTCGGGCTGGGTCAGCGATAGCAGGTCATTGTTGCCTTTCAGATCACTCTTATGATCGGCAAAGCGCTCACCACGATAATCGTCTTCTTCAAGTTTGTAGGTCTGAATCATCGTGCCCATCGCGCCATCCAGAAACAGGATGCGTTTTTTGAGCAAATCATTCAGACGTGAGGTAATTTCTTTGTAATCGCGTATTTGTGTCATTTTTGTAACTTAATGTTTTAACTGGAAATTTTGCGTATATTAACATTTTTCAGCTGAAATTGCTTGTAGACAGCCTCATGTGCAGTATGAATGCAATTCATTTGACATGAAATTACTGCACACACTATGCTGCATCGCAAATAGATTGCGGCTGTTTCTGGCCGTATCTATGCGCTACAGGTGCCTTGCCACAATCCATGTGGCAAGGTGAAACGGGAAGCCGGTGCGTTTGCATAAACTCCATGCAAACAAGGCCGGCGCTGCCCCCGCAACGGTAAATGGAAAAGGGTGAATTACCCAGCCACTGTCTGGTTGTTACAGACGGGAAGGCGATTCACACGGATTGCTGAGATTCAAAGAAGCTCTGAATAATTCATCCGTGAATTCTCAGAGCACGAAAATCGAAAATTATGATTTTCGACTTTCTTCATTTTTCAACCACTTAAAAGGTTGAAAAATGGCAGTACATCCATGTACTGCAGGAACCTCTGAATAAACCAGAGGTTCCTTATATTGAATTGCAATCAGCCATGAGCCCGGAGACCGGCCTGTCGCGTTAATAACCATATTGCGGTGGGCAATAGTGGCGAGAATACTCCTGCGATTTTAAGCAGTTGATTTCGTCGCGTGCTCCCGTAGAACTTAATTGTCTCTATGCGCGGGTGGTGCAGATGAAAAACATTACCAATAACAAGCTACATATAAATAGTTCAATAATATCCCGAAAAATCTTCTCCACAGGTTTGCTGCTAACATTTGCCTGTTCTGATGCGGTGGCCCAGACGCCGGGCGATGATGAGATTGAACTCAAACCGATTTCTGTCGTGTCTACCAGAATTGATGAGAACATTAAACTCACGCCCGCTAACATTACCATTATCACCGCTGAACAGATCGAAAAGTCACCGGCCAGGAATCTGCCTGATTTATTATCGCTTGAAGCGGGTGTGCTCAGCCGCAGTTTGTTTGGAAATTCGGCCGTTCGCAGCACCGTGGATATCCGCGGCTTTGGCGCCAGTGGCACACAAAATACCCTGATTCTTGTAGATGGCCGGCGGCTTAATGATATAGATCTTTCCTCAATCAACTATGCGGCAATACCAATTCATAATATTGAGCGGATTGAGATAACGCGTGGCGCCGGCGGTGTTCTGTATGGCGATGGCGCAGTAGGCGGAGCGATTAATATTGTTACCAAACGTGCGCAGGCGGACACGATGAAGGGATCGGTTTCAGCAGGTTATGGTTCCTATAATACCCGGCAAGGTGAAGCTTCTGTACAGTGGGCAAATCAGGATTATGCCATCAATATCGCTGCCAACTACCTGGAATCTGATGGTTACCGTGATAACAATGATTTGCGCCAGAAAAATATTCAGGCAGATATCCGTCGCTATATTGGTGTGACAGAAGTCTATCTGAAAGCCGGCGCTTCCGATCAGGATTTACGTTTGCCCGGGGTCAGGACGGTTGATCCCAGTATGGGACTGGATGAATTACGCAGTGATCGTCGTGGCACCGGGACACCAAATGATTTTGCTGATGAGGACAGTCAATTTGTTACTGCCGGAATCCGTCAGCCTGTATTGAATGGCAACGGCGAAGCCATTCTGGATATCGGTTACCGGCAAAAAAACCAGCAGGCTTTTTTTGACGATCTCGTCGGCTTCCCGCCGTTTTTCCCGCCGGGTACCTTTGCCAATTTTCTGGATACCGATCTGAATACATGGTCGATTACCCCCAGAATTCAGGCTACTACCGGCGCTCATGAATGGATCGTTGGGCTGGACTATTATCATTATGAATATGACTCAGAACGATCATTGAACCCATTGACAGCCAATACACCGAGTCACATTCTGGACAATACACAGAAGTCGTTCGCGTTGTATGGTAACAATCGAATCACTGTGACTGATAATACTTTTCTGGAGCTTGGCGCGCGGGTTCAACGTGTAACCCTGGATACAAATGACACTTTTGATCCGACAGCCCCGGCCAGTCCGTTTGTGGCTCCGGCCGCCGCGCCTTTGAATCGTTCGGATACCGAACCCATGCTGAATATTGGTATCCGGCATTTCCTGACACATGATTTTTCCATCTTCGGGCGATTTGGCCGTAGCGCACGGTATGCAACGGTTGATGAGTTGTTTCAGGCAAACCCGATAACCTTTGTGCAGGAGTTTTCGGTTATTGATCCACAGACCGCAAAACATTTTGATTTGGGTGTGGACTACACAATCTCTGGCCTGTCTGCTTCTTTAACCGGTTATTATATGGATCTGGAAAACGAGATACATTTTAATTCGGCAATATTTGCCAATGAGAATCTCGATCCGACAGAGCGTGCCGGCATTGAAGCCGCAGTAAAATGGGACATTCTGGATACACTGTCTGCCAGCGTTAACTATGCATATTTGCGTTCCAAGTTTTCTGAGGGCGCTTTCCGTGGTAACGATGTGCCACTGGTACCAAGACATACAGGTAACATTGGTCTGATCTGGGATGCCACCGAAAATCTAAGCTTGGCTGCGAACTGGAGCTATTTCGGCAAAAGACGTTTTGATAATGATCAAACCAATGATTTCGGTCAGCAGATACCAGCATTTGATATTCTCGATTTGAAGGCCAGTCAGAAATGGGGTAACTGGCAGTTAAGTTTATCGGCAAACAATCTGCTTGATGAAAAGGCATTTGACTTTGGCGTTAGAAGCACGGCAGTGGCTGGCCGATTTAGTGCCTTTCCATTACCGGAACGTAATTTTCTGCTGACACTGGGCTATGATTTTAATTAACCAGACAACAAACGTTTAATACCATGGCTAAACGACTGACTAAAATATCAACCCGTACCGGCGATGACGGCACAACCGGACTTGCTGATGGCAGTCGTGTGCCCAAGGATGGGCCGCGTATTGCCGCGATGGGAGTAATAGATGAACTCAGTTGTCAGTTCGGAATATTAAGGTCATTGGCATTGCCGGAATCGACTGCTGCTGAACTTGCTGCCTGGCAGCAGCGTCTGTTTGGTATCGGTGCGGAGCTGGCCTTGCCGGGTCATCCATGCATTACTGAAGAACATATCAAGGCGCTTGAAACAGTACTGGAAAGATACAATGCGCAATTGCCCACATTGAAGGAATTTATTCTGCCCGGTGGTGGTCTGCCGGCGGCCCATGCGCATATGGCACGGGCTATTTGTCGCCGTGCAGAAGTGCATATGTGGCAGCTGCACACAGTAGAACCACAAAATCTGAATACACTGGGCTGGTTAAATCGTCTGTCGGACGTTTTGTTTGTGATCGCACGAACACTGGCGCGGGCGGAATCTGCAGATGAGCCACAATGGCAACGCCAATCCTGAATGTTGTCAATAGTCTTATCGGGGTTTTTCCCGGAGCTCCAGTACACTCGCCTCACGGTTCAGATTCAAGCGGCCGAGAAAACTGTTGCCAAGCAGCGCCGTTGCCGGGTAATCACCGTCAATGACGGAAGCTTCAACATTGCGCAATTCAATTTCACCAATCCGCACCCGATCAAGTGTAACCATGTACATGGTTTCGAGTCCGGACGCCGTTTGCGCCGTGCCTTTGCGGCCATCCAGTTTATAGTTAATACCGAGCCTGCGTGCTTCATTACGATTGATGGCTATCGAAGTCGCACCGGTATCCACCAGAAACTTCATGGCAAAACCGTTGATTGACCCGTCTACCCGGTACATGCCATTGGTATCAGGCCAGACTTGTACAAGCCTGCCACTTTCCCGCGGTTTGTATTCGCTGTTGATGTGCGTGCCGAGCTTGTATGTTTGCTGTTCTCCGGCAATTTCCAGAGTGGCTTCCTCGCTGGTTGCCTTGATTAGCTTTACGCCTTCCGGACTGGTTTGACCGTCACGTAACAGCTGTTGCTGGCCGTCGATTTCGAGCATGGCTTTGCCATTGAACAACGCGACCACAACGACCCGATCAACTTCTGCTGCTGTAGCCGAACTCAGACATAACAGCAGGCAAATGCAAAGACCTTGTAAAAGCTGATGGGTGGCCAGACAGCCGGGCTGCCGTTCTGAATTCGTGGTTGTGGTGTGGCGGTTGAAAAACATGAATATCTCCAGCAAAACCTGCGAAAGCCTTGACTGTGATTGCACTGCAACTATGCCGCAAATCGGTCGTATGGTCTATCAGGATTCCAGCAGTTGTGTACGGACCGGCGGTATCCGTGTTGTATCCCAGTGTTGCGCCGCCCAGACAAGCAATTCCTGCGATGATGCGGCTGCAGCCGTGGGGGGCAGGGGTTGGCCGAGGAATTCCAGGGCCTGTGTCAACACAGTCACCGGAGCAAGTTCGGCAATGGGCCTGGCCTGGGTCGATTTGCCAAGCTTGTGACCACCAGCGTCAACTGCTATGGGTAAATGCAAATAGGCTGGTGTTGGCAAACCCAGCAGTTGTTGCAGCAGGATTTGTTGTGGCGTGGAGGGCAACAAATCAGCCCCGCGCACAACATGGCTAATACCGGCACGGGCGTCGTCCACCACCACGGCCAGATGATAGGCATGGATACCATCGGCCCGGTGCAGGATAAAATCGCCTGTCTCTGCCGCCAGCGATTGGGTGAAATCGCCTTGTAACAGATCATGGCAGGTAATCCGATGGTCAGCTACACGCAGGCGAATACTGCGCGCCTGTTTCCCGGCCGGCAGACCCTGTCGGCAGGTGCCGGGATAGATGCCGTCACTGTCAATCTTCTGAATTTCACGCCGCGAACAACCGCAGGGAAAAGTATGACCGGCTGTCTGTAACTGCTGCAGTGCTTCAGCATAATGGCTGTGTTGTCCGCTTTGATAAATGACTTCGCCGTCCCACTCCAGACCGAGTGCTTCAAGTTCAAACAGGATGGCGTCAGCCGCGCCAGGTTGCACACGTGGTGTATCCAGATCATCGATACGAACGGACCAGCGTCCGTCAGCATGACGGGCATGCAGGTAGCTACCTATGGCTGCGACAACCGAGCCGAAATGCAGGGCACCACTTGGCGTAGGGGCGAAGCGACCGTGGTAGGGATTGGCGCTGATGCCGGTCATTTTAATCAGCCTTGCAGACTCAGGCCGGATGACCGGGCGAGAATATGCAGCAAGGCAATAGCGGACAGAAGATGAAAAGCAGGAGGGATTCGTCTGCGTCCTCCATCCTCTAACCGCTATTTGTCGGTATTAGCCGTATTGCTTTTCCTTGATTTCATCAAGAGTTTTGCAATCAATACAAAGCGTCGCGGTGGGGCGGGCTTCCAGACGGCGAATGCCGATTTCAACACCGCAGATTTCGCAATACCCGTAGTCACCTGAATCCAGCATCTGCAACGATTCATTGATTTTCTTGATCAGTTTGCGTTCACGATCACGAGTGCGCAATTCAAGTGCAAATTCTTCTTCCAGAGTGGCGCGATCATTCGGATCCGGAAAGTTGGCTGCTTCATCCTGCATGTGGTGAACTGTGCGATCAACTTCCTCCATCAGTTCACGTTTCCAGTCGAGCAATAACTTGCGGAAATGCTCGATTTGGTCGTCGCCCATGTAGTCTTCATTGCGGGCTGCCTGATAGGGCTTGAAATCCGGCCGGGTCTCATCGGCAATTTTTGTCTCAAGGCTGCGGGTTTTTGCTGCCGGTTTCTTTGCTGGTGTTGCTGAAGATGTTGTTTTGGTCACAGTAGATTTTTTACTTACAGATGGTTTTTTACGACCTGCGGCCTTTTGGGTCACAGAAGCTTTTTTGGCCGGGGCTTTTTTTGCCACGGACCCGGTTGATTTGGTTGCCGTTTTCTTGCCAGCTTTCGCGGTTGCTTTTTTGCCTGTTTTTTTTCTGGAGGCGGGTGCTTTTTTAGTAGTCGGTTTTTTCTTCGTCACAGGTTTCTTTTTGGCTGCAGTTTTCTTTTTCGCCGCTGGTTTTTTCTTCGCAACAGCTTTCTTCCTGGCGACAGACTTGCTGGCCGCTTTGGCAGCAGCTTTCTTTTTGGCTGCAGTTTTCTTTTTCGCTGCCATCAAAAATGTCCCTGTGAGTTTCCTGATTTCAACCGCTTTTGCGAGCCTGAATATCCGCAAATATCCGTCGGCGCTCGAAACAAGTGCGCATCTATACCAGAAAGAATTTTTTCAGGCAATGCTTTCCGGGCAACGTCCGGTTGTTGCAAAAGGCCATGCTACGCCGCAACATCCGGCGGTTGTCCGGTTTCGATCCGGTGTTGCTGCTCAACCCATAAGCGGGTGGCGCCGGCAACAGCCACAGGCATGGCAATGAAATTGACTACCGGTATCATGGTAAGCAGCAATGTGGCACTGCCAAACCCCATCATCGTTGCGCGTTGACCAGCAAGCAGGCGGCGTTCTTCAGGAAATGTGTAGCCGCGATTGCCCATCGGAAAATCCATGTATTCCAGCGCCAGCATCCAGGCGGCGAAAAAAAACCAGATGACCGGTGCGACGGCATTGACGACAGGGATCACAAATAACAGTAATAACGGAATACCGCGCACGGCAAAATAACCAAATTTGATAATCTCGGCCTTGAATGCACGCCCGAGTTCACGCGGGATGGTTTTCCAGTTACTACCATCTTCCGGCAATTGTCCGGTCAGGTGCCGTTCTATCGCTGCTGACAGAAAGCCGTTAAAAGGTGCTGCAACCAGATTGGCGACTATCGCAAAAGTGAAATAGACCAGCAACAGGCTGATCAGTATGAACAGCGGCCACAGAATCCATAAGAACCAGTCCAGCCAGGCCCATTGCTGGCTGAACTGCGCGGCAATAAATTCGCGCAGTTCAGTAACCTGATGAAAGGCATACGCCAATGTGACTGCAAACAGCACCGCATTAACAAGCAATGGTATGACCACATAGAGCCGCACGCCGGGTTGTTTCAACAACTCAAAGCTGCGAAACAGGGTACGGAATCCGGCTATAAAGCCTCGGGCGGGTATCATGCTCAAACGCCTCGCGATTCGCCCTGATTTTCACCACCCGGCGGCAGGACGATCGGTGCTGGCGCTTGCCAGTCCGGTTGCCGGTGTTCGACCACAACGGTGGTAAAGATGCCGCCACGAACATTGAACTCTGCGGTTAATCGCATGAATTTCGGTGCTGTAGCGGCAACCAGATCATCGAGAATGCTGTTGGTTACCGCTTCATGGAAAGTGCCCTGATCCCGGTATTGCCAGATATAGAGTTTGAGGGATTTCAACTCTACGCATAATGCTGCCGGTACGTATTCCAGCCGTAAAACGGCGAAGTCAGGCTGGCCGGTTTTCGGGCACAGACAGGTAAATTCAGGAATACGCATACGGATAGTGAAATCCCGTTCCGGCATCGGGTTGGGAAATGTTTCAAGGTGGTTGCCTGGTTGCGAAGTCATTCAATTTTTACCTGTAAAAGGTCACTTGTCAGGGTCATGGGCCTGACTTGATACATGACTATAACAATTATCAATATTAGTATAAAAAACAATTAAATACGATATTTATTTAAAGTTAAATATAGAATAGTTTTCGTGCTTGTATAGCAACTGTTTACCCGGTATCTTAACGCGCCATGCGCCTACGTAAGATGAAGCTTGCCGGTTTTAAATCATTTGTCGATCCTACCACGCTCAACGTCCCCGGCGACTTGACCGGGATTGTCGGCCCGAACGGCTGCGGCAAATCCAATATCATTGATGCCATCATGTGGGTGATGGGCGAATCGTCCGCCAAACACCTGCGTGGTGATGCAATGACCGATGTAATCTTCAATGGTTCCTCGGCCCGCAAACCTGTGGGTCAGGCAACTGTTGAGTTGATTTTTGACAACAGTGCCGGCCGGGTCGGCGGCGAGTATGCCAGCTACAATGAGATATCGGTCAAGCGGCAACTGGGCCGTGACGGCCAGTCGCAATATTATCTGAACGGTGGCCGTTGCCGGCGCCGCGATATCACCGCCATTTTCCTTGGTACCGGTCTCGGTCCACGCAGCTATTCCATTATCGAACAGGGCATGATTTCGCGTTTTATTGAAGCGAAGCCGGAAGAACTGCGTTCGTTTATCGAAGAAGCTGCCGGTATTTCCAAATACCGCGAACGCCGCCGTGAGACGGAGCTGCGCATTGGTCACACCAAGGAAAATATCAGCCGGCTGGATGATATTCGCGAAGAACTCGGCAAGCAGTTGGACAAACTCCAGCGCCAGGCGCGGGCCGCAGAACGTTACCAGGAGTTAAAAAAGGACGAACGCCGGCTGAGCGCTGAATTGCTGGCACTGGACTGGCAGCAATTCAAGGCCCGGGCCGAACAGGAAGCTGCAGACTTGCGTGACAAGGAAACGGCAGTGGAAGCAGCCCGCGCACGCCTGCGGCAGGTGGAAACAGCGATGGAGCAGCAACGTAGTGATGTCAGTGAGGCGTCGGAAAACCTGAACCAGGCGCAATCTGTTTTTTATCAAGTCGGTGCCGATATCGCGCAACTGGAACAAAAGCTTGAGCATGCGCGCGAACGCAGCGCGACACTGGAGCACGATCTGCAGCAATTGCAGCAGGATCGTGCCGGCGCATCACGACAACTGGAACAGGACCAGGCCCGGTTACAACAACTCAATGACCAGCTTGGTGAATTGACGCCACAGCTTGAAGGCTCCCGCAGTGACAGCGAACAGGCCTATGACTTACTGAATGCTGCCGAGCAAGCCATGCAAAGCTGGCAGTCGGAGTGGGATGCCTTCAATGAGCAACTGAATGAAGCCGTCCGCGCGGAAGAAAACGCCCGGACCCGGCTGGAGCATCTTGAACTCAGTGTCGAGGATGCCCGGCACCAGCGCGAACGTCTGCAGCAGGAACAGGCGCAATTGAATGGCGCCGATAATTCGGCTGTGCCGGCGCTTGCCGACAGTGTCACTGCCGCGGAAGCTGACCAGCAGCAGGCGTCTGAACAACTTGAGCACAAACAGCAGCAATTGCGTGAATTGCGCGAACAATTTGATCAGCAGCAGCGGCAACTGGAACACCAGCGCGAAACACATCAGGAATTGCGCAGTCGGCTGGCATCGCTGGAAGCCGTGCAACAGATCGCGCTGGGTGGTGACCAGGAAGCTGTGCATGACTGGCTGCAGGCGCACGGCTATGCCGATACCACGCGTCTGGCACAGGCCCTCAAGGTAGAGCCGGACTGGACGCTGGCACTGGAAACAGTGCTCGGTGCACATTTGCAGGATCTGGTAGTCGATGACCTTGGCGCGTTGGCAAATCAGTTGCAGCAGTTGCCGGCCGGTTATCTGGGTGCTTACCGGCCACAAACCGGACGGTCGGCAACTTCGCATGCAGACTGGCAGCCACTGGCGGAAAAAATCCAGGCGCCGGGACCACTGACAGGCTTGCTTGCCGGTGTTTATATCGCCTCTGGCAGCGCCACAGCGCAGCGCATGCAAGCACAACTGGCCGCACATGAATCGGTCGTGACACAGGCCGGTTTGTGGTTTGGCCCGGACTGGTTGCGTACACCGGCTGTTGCTGAAGGCCAAAGCGGTGCGTTGAGCCGTGAAAACGACATCGCCAACCTGCGCGAGCAAGTCAGCCAGAGTGAACAAACACTGGTGGCGTTGACGGCAGCCCTCGAGCAACAGCGTGACCGGCAGGCGACAACCGAGCAGGCCATTGATGACAGCCGGCAGCAGTTGCAGGCCGCACAAAACGCCGTTGCGGCAAAGCGTTCTGAACAGGCCGCTGCAACAGCCCGTGCCGAGCAGGTCCAGAACCGCAGCCAGCAGCTTGAGGACGCCTTGCAGGATCTTGCCGAGCAGATTCAGAACGAAACAACGGAGTGTGAGAGTTTGCGCGAACGGCTGGTTCAGCTGCAGACACAGCGTGACGACTTGCAGAGCCAGCGTAATGAATTGTCGGCGCTGCGTGACGAACATCGAACCGCATTGGACACGGCCCGCCAGCGCTGGCAGGAAACGCACCAGGAAAGCCATGGTATTGCGCTGAAACTGGAGTCGACCAGCTCGCAGCGGGCGTCATTGGAGCAGGGCGTACAACGGTTGCAACGCCAACTCGAACAACATGCCGGGCGAAATGACGAATTAACCCGGGCGTTGACACAGACGCAGGCGCCACTTGCCGATATGCAGAAGCAGTTATCGGCCAAACTGACCGAGAAGCAGACTGCCGAGCAGGCATTAAAAACAGTGCGTGAGCGTTTGCAGGGACTGGATGAAACCCTGCGTGGTCTGGATGAACAACGCGCCGATGCCGACAGGCAACTTGATCAGGCGCAACAGGCACTTGAAAGTGTGCGGCTGGCAGCTCAGGAAGTACGGGTGCGACTGCAGACGGTCGAGGAGCAATTGCAATCAGGTGGCCACGATCTGCAAACGGTGCTGGAATCACTCAGTGCCGAGGCCAGCCAGACTGACTGGCGTGAACAACTTGCCGGTATCCAGCGCAAGATTGAACGTCTGGGACCAATCAACCTGGCTGCGATTGATGAACACAAGCAGTTAAGCGAACGCAAGGACTATCTCGACAGTCAGCATGCTGATTTGACCGAGGCACTGGACACGCTGGAAAAGGCGATCCGCAAAATTGATCGGGAAACGCGCAACCGTTTCAAGGAGACCTTCGATCAGCTCAACGAAAATCTCGGCACACTGTTTCCGGATCTGTTCGGTGGCGGTCATGCCTATCTTGAATTGACAGGCGATGACTTGCTCGATACCGGCGTGCTGGTCATGGCGCGGCCACCGGGCAAACGCAACAGCAGTATTCATTTATTGTCGGGTGGTGAAAAGGCGCTCACAGCCGTGGCGATGGTTTTCTCAATCTTCAAGCTCAATCCGGCACCGTTTTGCATTCTTGATGAGGTTGATGCGCCCCTTGACGATACCAACGTCAGCCGCTTCAGTGATCTGGTGCGGAAAATGTCTGCGGATGTGCAATTCATCGTGATTACACACAACAAGATTACGATGGAAATTACAAATCAGTTGATCGGGGTCACCATGCAGGAAGCCGGTGTGTCACGACTGGTGTCGGTGGACATGGATGAAGCCGTGGCCATGGCTGCTGCCGGGTAGCTTTGCTGCGTCATGGATAACCTGCGCTGGATCCTGCTGGCCATCGGTTGTCTGATTATCGCCGGTATCTATTTCAGCGAGCGTCTCCAACGCCAGCGTTCGCCAAAACGCAAGGTTGACCGGTTCTTTGAGCAGGATGATACCGCTGGCCTGAACATGCCGCCGCGGGCAACCGAAGAAGAAGCCTATTACCGCGAAGCCCTGGCCGATTTGAATGAGCTGTTGATTCAGAATCGCAAGCCGGATCGTGATGCACCGGCCTCACTGACAGCTGCCGATAAATCAATGCCTGAGCCTGCGCCGGATGTCATGGCGCAATCACAAGTATCAGGCCAGGACGCTGACCAGAACATTGATGCTGAATCCGATGATGAATTCGATGAAACCGCAGAGACGGCTGATTCTGTAACGCAGAGTCAACCGCGTATTGTGGTGTTGTATCTGAAAGCCGCCAGCGGTCAGGAGTTTAGCGGCAATGATTTGTTCAGTGCACTGGCGGCCGTTGATATGCAACTGGCTGATATGGGCATTTATCATGATATCAACAGCCGCGGCGAGTGTGTTTTCAGTATTGCCAATCTGTTTGAACCGGGCACGCTCGATATAGCTGATCGCGATAACTTTACGACTCGCGGGCTTGCCTGCTTCATGCAGTTGCCTGGCCCGGCGGATGAACACGATGCGTTTGATCGCATGTTGTCCAAGTGTGAATGGCTCGCAGACCGGTTGTATGGCGAGTTACAGGATGACCAGCACCGGCCACTGACCGATACCACGCTGCAGCGGTTACGCGCGCAATTGCATCATAACGACTAGTTTCCGGTTCCCAGCATCATCATGCCCAGCAAGTCCCGCCGTGATGCGGAGAAAAAACTTCAGCAGTTGCGCCAGACCCTGGCCGGGCATAATCACCGTTATTACGTACTCGATGACCCGCAGATCCCGGACGCCGAATATGATCGCCTGTTTCAGGAACTGGAACAGCTCGAAGCGGAGTTTCCGGATTTAATCACAGCGGATTCACCCACCCAACGGGTGGGCGCCAATGCCCGGCGTGAGTTTGCCGAAGTCAACCATGAAGTGCCGATGCTGTCGCTGGGCAATGCGTTTGCTGCCAGCGATATCGAGGAATTTGACCGGCGCGTTCGCAATGCACTTGATACCGAACAACCGGTTGAATATTTTGCCGAGCCCAAGCTCGATGGACTTGCGGTCAGTTTGCGTTATGCGAACGGTCGTCTGGTTCAGGCCGCCACACGCGGAGATGGTGCGACCGGTGAAGACGTCACAGCGAATGTGCGTACGATTAAATCCGTCCCGCTAACCCTGCAGGGCAAGAACTATCCGGCGTTACTGGATGTGCGGGGTGAAGTGTTCATGAGTAAACAGGGCTTCAACCGGATGAACGCCGGCCTCGCCGAACAGGGTGTGAAGACATTCGTTAATCCGCGTAACGCCGCCGCCGGCAGTTTGCGCCAGCTTGATCCGCACATTACGGCGAGCCGGCCACTGGAAATCTGTTTTCACAGTTTTGGCCGGGCCGAAGGCGGGCAATTACCGGATCGGCAGAGTGAACTGATGACGCAATTGCGTGACTGGGGCTTGCGTGTTGCGCCGGAAACACGGCGGGTCAAAGGCGCCGCCGGTTGTCTGAAATATTACCAGGAGCTTGGCCGCAAACGTGAACAACTGAAGTACGAGATCGATGGTGTTGTCTACAAGGTGGATCGGTTTGATCAGCAACGGGTGCTGGGATTTGTATCACGTGCGCCGCGCTGGGCGATTGCCCACAAGTTTCCGGCGCAGGAAGAGTTGACTGTGTTGCGGGCAGTTGAATTCCAGGTCGGCCGTACCGGGGCACTGACACCGGTAGCACGGCTGGAACCGGTATTTGTCGGCGGTGTGACCGTCAGCAATGCAACACTGCATAACATGGATGAGATTGAACGCAAGGACGTGCATATTGGTGATACGGTCTATATACGCCGGGCCGGTGATGTCATACCGGAAGTTGTACGGGTGCTGCCGGAACGCCGCCCGAAGAATGCTGCCCGCATTGAATTGCCTGCCGCCTGTCCAGTCTGTGGTTCGCATATTGTGCGCGAACCGGGTGAAGCTGTTGCGCGTTGCACTGGCGGACTGATTTGTGCCGCCCAGCGCAAGGAGGCACTCAAACATTTTGCATCACGCCGGGCGATGGATATCGACGGGCTTGGCAGTGTGCTGGTTGAACAGCTGGTGGATGATGCTCTATTGCATACACCCGCTGATATTTATCGGTTGTCTGATCACAAGGCGGCACTGATCCGGCGCGAAGGTCTCGGTGAGAAGTCAGTTGACAAGTTGCTGGCCGCCGTTGCGGCGAGCAAGGCGACGACATTGCCGCGGTTTCTGTTTGCATTGGGTATTCGTGATGTCGGTGAAACGACGGCGGCAGATCTGGCCGACTACTTTGGTGATCTTGATGCGCTCAAGCAGGCAGCCCTGGATTATCACAAGGCCATGGCCGACGGCCTGGCTGAAAAGGATTTGAAAGCGCTGCCCCTGCAGCAGGTGGGGAACGTAGGCCATGTGATCGCCAGTAAAATAGCTGACTTTTTCAGCGAACCACACAATACCCGGATTATTGATGAGTTACTGGCGCTGGGTGTGCAATGGCAAAAAACGGCCGGGACTGCCGCCGGGCCAAAGCCGCTGAACGGCAAGATCTTTGTACTGACTGGCAGTTTGAATCGCATGACCCGTGATGAAGCAAAAGTGCATATCCAGCAACGTGGCGGCAAGGTCACGGGCAGCGTGTCAAAAAGAACCGACTATGTGGTGGCTGGCGTTGACCCCGGCAGCAAGTTTGACAAGGCGCAGCAGCTGGGTGTGGCAGTTCTGGATGAAGCTGCATTTCTGCTATTGCTTGAACTCGATTAAACAGCAACGTATTTTCAGGTTGGCGTTTATTCAAACCATTTGCGTAATATCGTGTCAGCGGGTTGGGTGGTGTCGTCCGGTTCAGGAAAATCGAGCGTGTAATGCAGGCCCCGGCTTTCACGCCGTGCCAACGCACTGCGGATAATCAGATCGGCAACATTACAGAGATTGCGCAGTTCGAGTAAATCATTGGTGACGCGGAAATTACTGTAGTACTCACGGATTTCCCGTTTCAGCATGTCGATACGGTGCTGGGCCCGTTGCAGACGTTTGGTAGTCCGGACAATACCGACGTAGTCCCACATAAAACGACGTATTTCCTGCCAGTTATGGGTAACGACCACTTCTTCATCTGAATCGGTAACCAGACTTTCATCCCAGTCCGGTAACGCCGGTGCTGGAATGTGATCGGCCAGTTGCCGGCAAATATCATTGTAAGTGGCGTGCGCGAAAACCACGCATTCCAGTAGCGAATTGCTGGCCATGCGATTGGCGCCATGCAGGCCGGTGCTGGCGGTTTCGCCGATAGCATACAAGCCCTGGATGTCGGTATGGCCACGCATGTCGACGACGACACCACCACATAGATAATGTGCCGCCGGGACCACCGGAATCGGTTCACGGGTCATGTCGACACCGTATTTCAGGCAGGTTGCCTGAATCGAGGGAAAATGCTCGTGGATAAAATCAGCCGGCTTGTGACTGATATCAAGGTAGACGCAATCAATCCCCAGGCGTTTCATTTCATGGTCGATGGCACGCGCGACAATATCGCGCGGCGCGAGCTCGGCGCGATCATCAAAGCGTGACATGAAAGCTTCGCCATCCGGCAACCGCAACACGCCACCTTCGCCGCGAATGGCCTCGGTGATCAGGTAGGATTTGGCGCGCGGGTGATACAGACAGGTCGGATGAAACTGGACAAATTCCATGTTGGCGATCCGGCAGCCCGCCCGCCAGGCCATAGCAATGCCATCACCGGTGCTGACATCCGGGTTACTCGTGTACAGATAAACCTTGCCGGCGCCGCCGCTGGCCAATACCACGGCACGGGCATGGAAGACTTCCACCTTGCCGGATTTCTGGTCATAGACGTAGGCGCCATGGCAACGATTGCCGGCAGCGGTCGGATCACTGCGGTCGAGTTTTGCCTGTGTGAGCAAATCAACCGCCGTGTGGTGCTCGAACAATTCGATATTGGCATGGGCGCGTACGCGGTTTTCGAGCGTACTCTCAATTGCCCGGCCGGTGGCATCAGCAGCATGTATTATGCGCCGATGGCTATGCCCCCCTTCGCGGTTCAGATGATAATCAAACTGGCCATTGGCAGATGCCACTTTGGTAAAATCGACCCCCATATCAATTAACCAGCGGATACTTTCCGCGCCATGCTCAACAACAAAGCGAACCACGTCGTCCTTGCACAGACCGGCACCGGCGATCAACGTGTCCTCGACATGTGAATCTACCGAATCCTGGGTATCGAGCACGGCCGAGACCCCGCCCTGGGCATAAAAGGTCGCTCCCTCGTTCAACGCTGCCTTTGATAAGACAGCGATCCGGGCGTGGTCAGCCAGTTGCAAAGCCAGGGACAACCCGGAGGCGCCACTGCCAATAATCAGAACATCATGTTGATAATGCTGAGTCATTTGAATTGAATTGTTATAATGTTGTCGATATCAGGCATGAATTAATGATACGTGGCAAATTGCATCATGTCGCAGCGCTGATTTTCATGCCACCATATTGCCCGGTAGCGGCCAGAGCCGGTGCCCGGCAGTATGCCAGTTTCCGATGACAGCCAGTGAGCTGATGGGCCGGAATGGACGCTACACCGGCACGAGCAGCTCCGGCTGGCATCCGGCGGAATGCGCGTGTGGAAAGCTGTATTGAATGATCAATCGTCCGGGATTGGCGCAGGCATCGTCTGTAGCAGGGCTGGCAGGTGGTGCCGGAAAAAATAATTGTAGCAGGAACAACGTTAAAGGGGATCGGTCGGAATGACCGCACGCGAATCAGATCAACAGTTGGTGGAACGGGTACAAAAAGGCGACAAGCATGCTTTCGATCTGCTGGTGGTGAAATACCAACAGCGGATACTGAATCTTGTTGGACGCTTTGTCAGAAACCCGGCCGACGCCATGGACGTCAGTCAGGAGGCATTCCTGAAAGCGTATCGTGCACTGCCAAAATTTCGCGGCGAGAGTGCGTTTTATACCTGGATGTACCGTATTGCTGTCAATACCGCAAAAAATTATCTGGCGGTCCAGTCCCGGCGGCCATTGGAGGCGGACCAGGATTTCGATGAAATTGAACAAATTGATACCGGCGATGCTCTAAAAGACAACGCCACACCCGAGCACATGCTGCTGCGGGATGAAATTCAGGAAACGGTCATCAGGGCGATTGATGAACTGCCTGAAGATTTGCGTACCGCCATCATGCTGCGGGAAGTCGAAGGTTTGAGTTACGAGGAGATTGCCAGTGTCATGGAATGTCCCATAGGGACGGTAAGATCACGGATATTCCGCGCGCGTGAGGCAGTTGATAAACAGTTAAAACCATTATTATCAAATGAGTAGGGTGCAATGAGTTCAAATAAATACGAGCAGTTGTCCGGTCTAATGGACGGCGATACGTCAGTTTCTGTCGATGCCACATTAAAATCAGTCGAAGCTGATCCGGCTCTGCGTGCTGCCTGGCAACGCTATCATCTTATTGGTGACAGCCTGCGGGAGCAGTTGCCTGCGCAGATTGATCCGGGTTTCAGTGCCCGGGTCGCAAGCTTGATACAGCATGAACCTGCAATATTGGCGCCACAACGTTCAGGCCGGCGCATGCAGCAGTTCCTGAAACCGGCTGCCGGTATGGCGATTGCGGCGTCGGTAGCGATTGTTGCACTGGTGAGTCTGCAGGGCATTGATATTAGTCAGGATTTGACGGCTGAGCCGAGCGTGGCAGCAACTGCGCCCGTGCAACAACCCGCAACACAAGTTGCCGGTACCGCACCTGCCAATACTGCATCGGTGCGTACCGTATCAGGTGGCCAGGCCGTGATTGCACCACGCTATACGCCACAATCGACTTCACTTCAGCAGCAGCGTTTGAACAGTTATCTGGTTAATCACAACGAGTATCGCGCCAGCAATGGCAGTATTCAGGGTGTTACGCCTTACGTCCGCATTATTGCGCATGATCCTGAATAATAGTTTGCCAAATTTGCCGGTTATTCCCGTGTCCAGGGCTTATCTTGGATTACTGGCTGTTATCTTGTCATTGTTGGCAACTGTATCTGTTGCTCCGGCTCTGGCCGGACAACCGGCAGAATCAGAAGTGAATGCGCGTGAATTGCTGGATGCCATGACAACTGCCTCACGCAACCTGAATTACGTCGGAACCTTTATTTATCAGCGTGGCGACCAGACTGACGCCATGGAAATTATTCACAAGTCCGACAATGACGGCGAGCAGGAGCGACTGGTATCTCTTACCGGTATTACCCGTGAAGTGGTTCGCAACAATGAATTCGTCACCTGCATATTTCCTGACAAGCAACATATCCGCATTGATAAAAGCCGTCCGCATCGCCGTCTGGTCTCCACACAAATTTCCCAACCTATAGACAAGCTCGCCGAAAGCTACGATTTTCGTATTGCCGGTCAGGATCGGGTCGCCGGCCGTGATGCCTGGATTGTGAATGTGTTGCCCCGTGATCAGTATCGCTATGGTTATCAACTCTGGATAGATGCAAAAAGCAAGCTCCTGCTGAAATCCGAACTCAAGGATGAGAATGGCAGATTGCAGGAACTGGTGATGTTTACCGAGCTGGAAATCCTGGATGATATTGCCGACGGACGTTTGGCGCCGACATTGCAGGGCATTGATATTACCTGGCAGGAGCAAGGCACAGGTGCCGCAATAATGACATCAACTACTGCCGGGCAGGCAGACAAACCTGATGACTTCGCTAATGGTGAGCTTTGGCAGGTAGACTGGATGCCGCAGGGCTTCAGGCTGAGTGAACATACCTATGAACAATTGGGAGATAGTCCACGCTCCCTGCAACATCTGGTGTTTACCGATGGTCTGTCAATGGTTTCTGTGTTTGTAGAGAAACTGGCTGATGAAGACAATATTATGATTGGTCCATCGAACGTTGGTGCGGTAAACGCATTTGCGCGGCAGGCCGAAGGTCATCAGGTGATGGTTGTTGGTGAAGTGCCGCAGATGACGGTGCGCTTGATGGCAAGCTCGGTTGTACGCCAACCCTAGCAGTTTCCCCTGCTCAGATGATGTCTGCAAATGCGCCGCCTGTTAATTTTACGGCCTTAAAAATCCAAATATCCACTTTTAGGGTGATTTGATGTCACATTTTCTACGTCCAGCAAACGCTCTGCTTTTTCTGTTTTTTACAACAGTCAGCTTGTCTGTCCAGGCACGTGATCTGCCGGATTTTACCGGGCTTGCTGAAGCATATTCACCGGCGGTAGTGAATATCAGTACGACAATGAAAAAATCAGATGCTGAAGGGATGATGCCGCCGGGCATGAATTTACCGGACATACCCGAAGACAGTCCATTTTATGAATTCTTTCGTAAATTCCTTGAACAAATGCCGGAGCAGGGACCATCATTTGAAGATCGCTCATCTTTGGGCTCCGGCTTTATTATCTCCAGCGATGGTTATGTGGTTACCAATAATCACGTCATCATGGATGCCGATGAAATTATTGTACGACTTGTTGATCGGCGTGAATTCGTAGCAGAAGTTATCGGCACGGATGAACGCAGTGACCTGGCAGTATTGAAAATTGAGGGCGAGGATCTGCCAACACTTAAGCTTGGTGATTCGTCGAAACTCAAGGTGGGTGAATGGGTGCTGGCCATTGGTTCACCTTTTGGCTTTGACCACTCGGTTACCGCCGGTATTGTCAGTGCCAAGGGCCGCAGTCTCCCGAATGAAAACTATGTGCCGTTTATCCAGACTGATGTCGCGATCAATCCGGGTAATTCGGGCGGTCCGTTATTTAATATGGACGGCGAAGTTGTTGGTGTTAATTCCCAGATTTACAGCCGTACCGGCGGTTTTATGGGGGTTTCCTTTGCGGTACCCACCAATGTCGTCGAGAGTGTGTACCGGCAATTGCGCGATCACGGCAAGGTGTCGCGTGGTTGGCTGGGCGTGCTGATTCAGGATGTCACCCGGGAACTGGCAGAATCGTTTGGAATGAGCCGGCCGCAAGGCGCGCTGATATCACAGGTATTAGACAATGGGCCGGCTGCAGAAGCCGGTTTTCAGGTTGGTGATATCATTGTCAAATTCGATGGTCAGGAGGTTGTATTTTCCGCCGATTTGCCACCGCTGGTGGGTAGTACAGAGGTTGGTAAAAGAGTCGATGTGGATATTATCCGTGATGGCCAATCAGAGCGATTGTCGCTGGAAATCTCTGAATTGCCTGACGATGATCAGGTTATTGCCAGTCGCAGTGGCCGTGATTCGGCAAAAATTGATAACCGACTTGGCCTGACCGTCAAGGCCTTAACCGCGACCCAGCGGGAAAAGCTTGAATTGCCCGGGCACGGCGTACTGGTCGAAAAAGTGGATATCGGTCCTGCCCGGGCTGCCGGTATCCGCCAGGGCGATGTGATATTGCTGTTAAATAACGAAAAAGTCGCGGATACAAAGGTATTCGACCAACTGGTGGCGGATTTGCCGGCGAATCGTTCGGTGCCTGTGCTGATTCAACGCCAGGGTGGACCGTTATTTCTGGCATTACGGATTGAGGAATAGTCGCTTGAATGACACTGTGATGCATGGCGCTGCTTTATAGGCCGGACTAAATCCGCTAGAATCCGCGCTTTGTCGAAACCGTCCATGAAAATCTCATGGGCGGTTTTGTTATTTTGCCCCGGGCCAATTTGCCAGTTGATTTTGTCAGGTAATATTGCCCGGCTTGCGGGCCGTCCAGTTCGAATGTCCATGCCGATAGTGAACCCAGGAATCTGATGCAACACATCCGGAATTTTTCCATTATTGCCCACATCGATCACGGCAAATCAACCATCGCGGATCGGTTTCTGCAGATATGCGGCGCCCTGACCGAACGTGAAATGTCGGCGCAAGTTCTTGATAGCATGGATATCGAGCGCGAGCGGGGTATTACGATCAAGGCGCAGAGTGTTACGCTGAAATACAAGGCAGATGATGGCCAGGAATATCAGCTTAATATCATCGATACGCCAGGCCATGTTGATTTCAACTATGAGGTTTCAAGGTCACTTTATGCCTGTGAGGGTGCGCTATTGGTAATTGATGCGGCACAGGGTGTTGAAGCCCAGACTGTCGCAAATTGTCTGACGGCAATTGACCTGAATCTTGAGGTATTGCCGGTGCTGAACAAGATTGATCTGCCGGCTGCGGATCCGGAACGCGTCAAAAAGGAAATTGGCAATATTATCGGGCTGGACGCCAGCGAGGCTCTGGCAGTCAGCGCCAAAACCGGCCAGGGTGTCCGTGATGTGCTGGAACAACTGATCAAGGTGGTGCCGCCGCCCAAAGGCGATCCGGCCGCACCTCTGAAAGCACTGATTATCGATTCCTGGTTTGATAATTATCTGGGCGTGGTTTCGCTGGTCAAGATTGTTGACGGTGAATTGGTGCCTGGTCGCAAGATGCGGGTAATGTCTACCGGCAATGATCACATGATAGATGACGTAGGCATTTTTACACCGAAACGAACCCGCGTGGAACGTTTAAAGACCGGCCAGGTGGGTTATGTTATGGCCGGTATCAAGGAGATCGATGGTGCACCGGTAGGCGATACCCTGACACTGGCCGAACGGCCGGCGACTGAGCGCGTACCTGGCTTTAAACAGATCAAGCCGCGAGTGTTCGCTGGGCTGTTCCCGATTGATTCATCTGACTATGAAGATTTGCGTGAGGCGCTCTCGAAACTGCGGCTGAATGATTCAGCATTGCATTATGAACCGGAAACCTCACAGGCACTGGGTTTCGGTTTTCGCTGTGGTTTTCTTGGTATGCTGCATATGGAAATCGTGCAGGAACGGCTGGAACGTGAATATAATCTGGCGCTGATTACCACCGCCCCGACAGTGATTTATGAAGTTCGTACTCTCAAGGGAGAGGTCTTGCAGGTTGATAATCCAAGCAAGCTGCCGCCGCTGGAACAGATCGAATCGATTTACGAGCCGATAATTCGTGCCGACATTCTGGTGCCGCAGGACTATCTTGGGAATGTCATTACCTTGTGTATAGAAAAACGCGGTACACAAAAAAATATGCAGTATCTGGGGGGGCAGGTTGCACTGACATTTGAATTGCCGATGTCGGAAGTGGTAGTGGACTTTTTTGATCGCCTGAAATCAGTCAGCCGCGGTTATGCCTCATTTGATTATACGTTTGTGCGCAATCAGCCAGCCAATCTTATCAAGCTGGATGTATTGATTAATAATGAACGTATTGATGCGCTATCCATGATTGTACACAAGGATAAAGCCCAGTCACATGGCCGTGGTCTGACAGAACGTATGCGTGAGGTTATTCCACGACAGATGTTTGATGTGGCTATTCAGGCTGCCATCGGGTCGCATATCATTGCGCGTGAAACCGTCAAGGCCTTGCGCAAGAATGTAACGGCTAAATGTTATGGTGGTGATATTACCCGCAAGCGCAAGCTGCTGGAAAAACAGAAAGCCGGCAAAAAACGCATGAAGCAGTTTGGCTCAGTGGAAATACCCCAGGCGGCTTTCATGGCGATACTGGACGTAGGGAAAGACAAATGAATTTCGACTTCTCGGCATTGCTGGTGTTGCTGACCGTGGCCAGTGGCCTGATCTGGGCCGTGGATGCATGGTTGTTTGCACCGGGTCGTCGCGCCGCTCTGGAGCTGGATGCGGCGGATGAAGATTCTGAAGAACAGCAACCGTTACTGGTTGAGTATGCCCGGTCTTTTTTCCCGGTTTTCCTGATAGTACTGCTGTTACGCTCATTCCTGGTTGAGCCTTTTCGGATCCCCTCGGCATCAATGATGCCCACGCTGGAAATCGGTGATTTCATCCTGGTCAATAAATATCATTACGGCATCCGCTTGCCAGTGCTGAATACCAAGGTAATGAGCCTGCAGGAGCCTGACTACGGTGATATTGTGGTGTTTCGTTACCCCAAGGACACGTCCACCCCTTATATCAAGCGTATTGTCGGGTTGCCGGGCGATCGTGTGACTTATCTTGGTAAGCAATTGTTTATTAATGATAAAATAGTGTCGGTTGAAGAAACCGGACAGTATGAATCGAATGGTGCCGGACGGGGGATGAATGGCATCAAGCTATTGTCGGAAAATTTACTCAGTGTTGAGCATGATATTTTGCATGATCCGGCCCGACCCGGTATGAGGATAGACAGAGTCGTTCCGGCCGGGCATTATTTTGTTATGGGTGATAATCGCGATCACAGCAGCGACAGCCGTTTCTGGGGCTTTGTTCCGGATGAGAACCTGATTGGCCGTGCCTTTATGGTCTGGATGAACTGGGATGCGGGCATTCACTGGTCGCGGCTTGGCCTGTTGCAGTGAAACAGCGGTAATCTGAATTAATATATTTTGTCAGTCTATACTGGGTTTTAACTTGATAACCAAGCTTCAGCTAACCACCCGCAGGGGGTAATGATGACGAATTTCCAACGCCAAAAAGGTCTGAGTCTGACAGGTTTCATGCTAGTGATTGCACTGGTGTGCTTCTTTGCATTGGTGGCAATGAAACTCTTCCCGCTTTATAACGAGAGTTTTGCAGTGACCAAATCACTGGAGTCAGTGGCAAAGGACCCGAAAGCGGATAAATTGCCAGTGATCCAATTACGCAGAAATTTCATCCGTAATGCGAATATTAACGGTCTAAGCAGGTTCAGCGAAAAAGATATAAAAGATTATCTGACAGCTAATAAAATCGGGCAGAAGCCACGCACCATGACCATGAATTATGAAGCTCGTAACAATCTGTTTGGAAATCTGGACATGGTGCTGGTATACGAAAAAACACTGGAATTGGGTACGCCTGCCAATTGAATCCGGTTGCAACCTGTCTTGGGCACACATTTAGTAATGTAACATTGCTGCAAACTGCGCTGACACATCGCAGTGTCGGTGTTGATAACAACGAGCGGCTGGAATACCTGGGTGATGCAATACTGGGTTTTGTTATTGCAGAGACTTTATTCAGACAATTTCCAAATGCAGCTGAAGGCAGTCTCACCCGCTTGCGTGCCAGTTTGGTAAAGCGCGAGACATTGGCAGAATTGGCAAGGGAAGCAAATTTAGGTGAACTCATTATGCTCGGCACGGGTGAATTGAAAAGTGGTGGTTGGCGCAGGGATTCCATTCTGGCAAATGCAATGGAAGCTGTAATAGGCGCAATATATCTTGATGCAGGTATTGAAACTTGTCAGCAACGAATTCTGGATGTTTACAAGGTATTGCTGGCTAAGGTAACGCCGGCAAAACTTGGCAAAGATCCTAAAACATCCTTGCAGGAGTTTTTGCAGGCGCGCCATCAACCTTTGCCAACCTACAAGGTTATTTCTGAAGCAGGTGAAGCACATCAACGTGAATTTACGGTGCGTTGTTCCGTTGCCTGCATGGAATCATCAGTTGAAGCAACAGGGCGGAGCAAACAGATAGCTGAGCAGGCTGCCGCAGAAGAAACGCTATCAGCATTAAAAAAACTGGATTTATAAAATCATGACAGATCCGGTTCAGCCCGATACCTTTCGTTGCGGACATGTGGCCTTGTGTGGTCGCCCTAATGTAGGCAAATCCACGTTACTAAACAAATTGTTGGGTCAGAAGCTCAGTATTACTTCACGTAAACCGCATACCACGCGCTGGCATATTCTCGGGATAAAAAGTAACCAGGACTATCAATTAATATTCATGGATTTGCCCGGATTACGGCGTCAGCACGGGAACCAGATGAACCGATTTATGCACCGTGAGGTAGCTCAGGGGCTTCTGGCTGTTGATAGTGTGGTTTTTATACTGGAGGCCGGACGTTGGCTTGAAGAAGATGTTTATGTACTGGAGCAGTTAAAATCGGTCAACAAGCCAGTGTATGCAGTATTGAATAAAACAGATCGTTTGGCTGACAAGGGTGAGTTGTTGCCATTCATAAAGACACTTTCAACATACTACGAATTTGTCGATATTATACCGATTTCTGCAAAAACAGGCTATCAAACAGCTGAGCTTGAAAAATTATTGGCTGATAAAATGCCGGTTGCCCCGGCCATTTTCCCTGACGATCAGATCAGTGACAGAAATGAACGTTTTTTTATGGCTGAACTCTTGCGCGAGCAGTTAATGCGCTTCCTCGGTGATGAATTACCCTACTGCAGCGCTGTGACTATTGAACATATGGGTGATCGCAACAAGGCTGAAATTGTTATCACTGATATACATGCCGTAATCTGGGTGGAAACTGAGGGTCAGAAAGCCATTGTGATCGGTCAGGCAGGAGAGCGCATGAAGAAAATCAGCACAGCTGCCCGACTCTCGATGGAAGCATTCCTGGAGCACAAGGTGAACCTCAAGACATGGGTCAAGGTGCGCGATAAATGGACAGATGATGAGCGTAGTCTGGGCCAGTTTGGTTATCAACATTAATTCCCGGAAAATTGCGCGTCACCGCACATCATTGCTTTGTTTTGCATCAACGTTCCTACCGGGAAACCAGCCTGTTACTGGATGTGTTTTCGGCTGAGCACGGTCGTACAGCAATGGTTGCGCGCGGTGCGCGTCGGGGGAAATCAGCCCAGGCGCTTATTTTGCAACCGTATCATAAGCTGATGTTGAGCTGGGTCGCGCACAATGAGCTTGGCACGTTGACCAGCGTAGAATCTGCGGGTATTAATTACCAATTAACTGGCAGCCAATCATTTACCGGATTTTATATAAATGAATTGACTTTAAGATTGCTGGATAAACAGGAATCTCATGGTGATTTGTTTGTGGCATATGAGAATGCTTTGCAACATCTTGTCAGAGATAATGA
>JBBDSJ010000066.1:0-6918 GCA_040905025.1 Gammaproteobacteria bacterium | reverse complement strand
TTATACATGGTCATAACAATCACTCCTGCCCCTGCTCGGCCCCGGGACGCGGGCTAATGGTAATCTTCATAATCGACATCAATAAACTGACCCTCTGCGTCCATCCTGAAGGTGACACGATAATTGGTGCGCACCGTCACTGCCCAGGTATTTTTGCGGTTTCCGCGCAGACGATGCAGGTAAAGTCCGGGCAAATCCAGTTCCTCCGGCCGTTCTGCAGCATCAAGACGCTGCAATATCTGTCTTAAGCGTCTGATGTCATGTGCATCAAAACCTGAAGTTTCACCCTTTTCATACAGCAGTTTCAGCTTTTTATGCCTGTTTCGTCGAATCATATCCAACTGTAACTAATATAGTTACATATTGCAACCTGTTCGGTAACAATCATAAACGTTCTCTTTTCATGGACTTTGACAGAACGTAGAGTTCAGTCATGGCCCTGCAGTCCCTGTTCATTGATTTCAATTCCTATTTCGCGTCCGTCGAGCAGCAGTTGCGGCCGGAGCTGCGCGGCAAACCGGTCGGCGTGGCACCGGTCATGGCGGAAACGACCTGTTGTATTGCTGCAAGTTATGAAGCCAAGGCATTCGGTATACGTACCGGTACGCAGGTACGGGAGGCGCGCAGGCTCTGCCCCGGTATCGAAATCGTGCATGCAAGGCCGCCGCTGTATGTCGGGTTTCATCACAAACTGGTGGCAGCCGTGCGCATGTTTCTGGATGTCGACAAGGTGCTATCTATCGATGAAATGGTTTGCTCGCTGACGGGTGAGTTGCAACAGCGTGACAATGCCGTTGCACTGGCAAAACAGATCAAGAATGCCATCCGCGCACTGGTTGGTACTGAACTGCGCAGTTCCATTGGCATCGCACCTAACGGGTATCTGGCCAAGGTGGCTTCAAAGATGCAGAAACCCGATGGGCTTGTTGTGATTGAACCGAACGACCTGCCGGAAATTCTGTTCCGGCTGGAATTGCAGGATCTCCACGGTATTGGCAAACGCATGGAGCAACGTCTGCATGATTGCGGGATACATACCGTGGAACAACTATGCAATGCCAATAAACGCCAGTTGCAACATGCCTGGCGCGGTATTGCCGGTGAACGCCTGTATGATCTGCTACGCGGCAGACAGGTTTATACCCCGCCGACGCAACGCAGCAGCCTCGGCCATTCGCATGTGTTGTCACCGGATGCACGCCGGGGCGACCTGGCCTTTGCAATACTGAACAAGTTATTGCAAAAAGCGGCCACCCGCTTGCGTCATGATGGACTGCTCACCGGCTGTCTGTGGCTACATCTGAAGTATCTGGACAAGAACGGCTGGCAGAACAAGTTGATACTGGATGCGACCGATGACACGCTGACATTGTTGCATGGCCTGAAACAACTTTGGCAACGGCGGCCGGATACAAAAACACCCTTGTTACGTGTTGGCGTGGTACTCGCTGATTTATCCGATCAGCAGCAACAAAGTCTGTCGTTATTTGCGGAAGATACCCGGCATGTTCCACTGAACCGGGCCGTGGACAAGATTAATGAGCGCTTTGGCCGGCATACGGTGTATTTTGGCGGTGCGCATCAGGCCCGTGAGAATGCACCCATGCGGATCGCATTTACGCATATACCGGATCTGAAGCTGGAAGGGGACGCATGAAACAATCAGTATTTCATGAAGATGTCATTGCTATAAAAGTGCAGGCTGATTAAAGCAATCTATTTGTTATCTTTATCCAATCTTTCACGTTCGATTCCGTGCATAATTTTATCGACCGTCTGTTCATCTGCCGGGCGGCTCAGACTCGGCAAAAAATCCAGTAACAATTTAAACTGACGAACAAAACGGCGGCAATGCCGACACATCAATAGATGTGTTTTCATTGCGAAACGCTGACCCGGCGTCAGGTCATCTGCCAAATACTGATCCGTCTGGTTTACCATATCACGGCATTTCAACATTCGCCTGTTTCCTCGTAATTGTCCAGAAATTGATACAGATAGGTACGCGCCCGATGCAGCAGTACCCGGGCATTAGATGCAGAAATGCCCAGTTCATTACAAATGTCATCAAACGAGAGTTGTTCAATATCACGCAGTTGCAGCAGGGAGCGCTGGTTAACCGGCATACCGGCCAAGGTTTTTTCAATACAATCCAGCAATTCCTGCCGCATCAACAGTTCATCCGGTGCCGACTCCAGCCACTCTGCCGGTGGTTTGCTCCAGCGACCTCCGGCCTTGAACCGCCATGCCATCGGCTCTTCACCGGCCACATCCATCTGCTCCAGTGATACATCGCGACGTTGCTCACGATGATGCATGTGTACTTCATTAATAGCGATACGAATCAGCCATGTTTTGATGCTGGAGCGGCCCTCGAATTTTTCAATCGCATTATAGGCTTTAATCCAGGCACGCTGCACGATCTCGTCAACATGACTGGCATCCAGCATTGGCCGCACCGCAGCCAGCAAGGCTTGATGATGCAAACGAATTAAATCGGCAAACGCCGCATTTTTATCACTGCGGATAGCGGCCAAATCCGGCTCTTGGTAATCGGCACTCATCCAGTCTCCTTAAGACCTGCCAAATCAACTGGCCGGTAATATAACAGCAAAAGGAGCCCAAACTTAAAAATCAAAAGCCGGTTACTGGCGGAGATGAAGATAACGCCGCGCCAGCCAGTAGTCGATACTCAGATAACGGCCCGCACCGATGAAGAACAGCACCAGCAGCATAATGAAATATGTCGCCGCAAATTCGATACCGTTATTCAGAACGACGAAGCTGCCCTCCTCAGTAAGCCACTGATAATTAGCGTGTTCCCTGAGTATTTCCCTGGCTTTATCCAGGCGAACCGCGGCAGCCTCGGCGGCTTCGCAGTTAAACAAACACATCGTGGAATCGGCTATAGCCTGCCAGCCATTTTTCCAGTGCACGGTCAATACAGCAACCAGCATGGTTGTCAGCAACGGGATGCTCATCCAGCGAACCGCCAGGCCCAGTAAAAGCGCAATGGCACCAAGCACCTCGGAATAGGCGGCCAGGAATGTCATCAGCCAGGGTAGCGGCATACCCAGCCCCCAGTCCGGATTACCAAACCAGGCCACTGTGTTAGCATCCGGCAGAAAACCATCAAGTTTATTCGTGCCCGCAATCCAGAAGATTGGGGCCAGATACAGGCGTAGCAACAATGGCGCCAGAAAATCCAGCGCCCGGGTTTTATCCAGCAGTTGTTGTAAAAAAATGATTAAATACATTTGTTATTCTCCCGTTTGCATAATTATTGTGACCACTATATTGAAATAGCCCACTCCGGCAACCATTCCAGCGCCCAGGCCTCCAGTATTTTGTCAGTGCCGGTCAGTACCATCAGACCAAGAATCAATAACAAAGCCCCCAGCAATTTTTTACCAAAACTGGCACTGAATACGATATCTGTACGCCAGCGACTGACAAGTTTCACAAACAACAATCCTGCCGCAACAAGCGCCGATGCTGTGCCCAGACCAAAGCTCAGCATCACAAAAAATGCCATCACCATGTCCTGGCCTATTGAGGCCAACGCAATAGCAGCGCCAAGGGTTGGCCCGACACACGGCAGCCAGATGAGTCCAAGCAATGCGCCGAGGCCAAACTGGCCGGCACCTGTTGCACGGCTGTCAGCAATCTGTGGCATATTAATACGGCTGGTAAAACCTGACAGCAACAAGGTGACACGCTCGGTCAG
Source organism: Gammaproteobacteria bacterium (assembly GCA_040905025.1). Taxonomy (GTDB): domain Bacteria; phylum Pseudomonadota; class Gammaproteobacteria; order Methylohalomonadales; family Methylohalomonadaceae; genus JBBDSJ01. The sequence goes on along the minus strand of JBBDSJ010000066.1, from coordinate 3,191 downwards.
CCCCGGTATCAGCAATACAGCTGCAATTAGCAACATGACAACAGCTGCAATCGTGCGCAGGGATTCGAGTCCATAACCAATCTGCAGCAAAAAATAGGTCAGCACCGTACCGGCCAGCGCAAATGACAAACTCAGTCCGGCGGCCAGCAGCCATGGGCCGCGCCGACCGGCGGTCGCGGCCGACGCCATAACCATCGGCACCAGCGGAAACACACACGGCGACAAAATACTTAAAACCCCTGCCAGAAACCCCACTGGCAGGGAGACAAAGTCCAGACTCATTGTGCTCCAGTGGCCTTGTCCAGCTGTTCATAAATTATCGACTTGCTGGTTGCAGCAACACTAAACCAGAGTTGTTCCTCACCTTTGTAGATTAATAAGGTTGATTGTCGCGGTGCCTTGAAATGCCTGACATAGTCTTTCTGATCATCAAAATCGACAGTCAGTACCTGCAGGCCGCTATCGGGATGCTCTTCCAGATAGGACTCAATAATCCGGCTTTGTTTTCTGCAGGTTGGGCACCAGTTTGCGTACACGTCCACCAGAATCACGGCATCCTGCGCCTGCAGCGCCTTGAATGCATCCATGTCGAACAGCTCTTTTGAAAAAGCAGTGCCATGGAAAATACTGGCGAGCACGAAAACAATTGCGGCAATACTGCGGTTCATTCCAACTCTCCTGTAAATAAATACAGAAGAGTAGATACACAGGTAACGGATTTGTTACAACAGTCAGTCCTGAGTATTGGTAACGATATCCAGATTGAAGAGTTGTCTGAAGATATCCAGACCACCGCCAATCACCACGTCCGGGTTCGGGTGATTGAGTTCCGTTGCTATCTGTTCTAACAGTTCCCGGCCAGTGCGCGGCGTTTCCCGAATCAGTGCAATCAATCGTGCCGAGACCGGATTCAGTTCGAGAAAGCCGACTTTATCTTCACGATTACGATATATGACAAGATAGGTAGGCTGATCGGGTGGCGTTTCAGGTTGATAGTCTTTTCCAATCATATGCACCGGCCATTGATAGACCAGTGGCGTCATGACAGGGCTGAGTATAGGTACGCTGCTCAGCCAATCCGGCTCAATGTCTGGTCGGGGGGTCTCAATCTCGCGCGGATCGATTGCCATGGCAGTTTCCATCCACTCGTAATGCGCGAGTTCCAGCAGCCAGGGCGGATCCGCTGGATCATTACGTTCATGTTCCAGATACTCCAGAAACTCCAGCGGCATGCGCGGGAACAACGGATTACGCGCCTGGTGGTGCTTGAAGTAATCCCTGATCATCTCCAGCCAGCGATCATCTGCTGTCAGTTTGCGTATTACCGGAAAACCGTTCGCCAGAAAATTTTCGACATTCTTGAACAGCAAGCGCTCATAGATGGCCATACGCCGCGGTTCAATATCAGCCGGCGTTGGCACATTTTCCGGATCCCGCAGGTGCTGCGTAAAAGCATACTGTACCTGCTGAAAATGGTCAGACGCTGGCATGTTGACGTGCCGGTGAGGCATTCTGGTAACGGCCCTGAATATCACGAATTGTGTCGACTTCGCTTAACAGTTCGGTCATCGGCGGAATATTGAAATCACGTTCCAGTAATGTGGGGAACACACCGAAACTGTCATAGGCCTTGTCCAGCAGATCCCAGACCGGATCGATGACATTGGCACCATGTGTATCAACGCGCAGATCCTCGGCTTCATTGTAATGGCCGGCGATATGCGAATAGGCAATGCGCTTGCCGGGCAAGGCCTGCAAGTATGCCACCGGATCATAGCGATGATTGATGCTGTTGACATAGATATTATTTACATCGAGCAGAAGTAAACAATCGGCTTGTTCCAGCACGGCATTGATAAATTCAATTTCGGTCATTTCCTGACCGGGTGCTGCATAGTAAGACACATTCTCAACCGCAATTTGCTGTCCCAGAATATCCTGGGCACGACGGATACGTTCGGATACATATTTCACGGCCGCTTCAGTAAACGGAATCGGCATCAGATCATATAAATGCGCATCATCGCCGCAGTAGCTCAAATGCTCGCTGTAACAACGGATGTTATGGGTATCAAGAAACTGGCGCACACGCTGCAGAAATGCTTCATCAAGCGGTGCCGGTCCACCAAGGTTCAGGGACAAACCATGGCAAACAAAGGGGAATCGTTCAGTCAACTGCCGGAACATGCGGCCATAACGGCCACCAAAATCAATCCAGTTTTCCGGCGCGACTTCATAAAAATCGACTTCAGCAGGCGGCCGGGCCGCGAGCGCCTCAATAAAAGAGCGCCGCAGACCCAGCCCGGAACCTGTTATAGCAAAGTTCGACATGACAATTGCGTGTCAGTCGTTCAGCAAGGGCTTATTCGCCGCACTTGCCTTCACCCTCGGCTTTTTCGCCTTCACCGCACTTGCCTTCACCCTCGGCTTTTTCGCCTTCGCCGCACTTGCCTTCACCATCGCCATGATGATCAGCAACGCTGTAACCGGTTGACAACGGATTCAGGCTGAATGGATTTTCAGCGGCATTGGCGAGCGGACTCATGGCGAGCGACGCGGCAAATGTGCTGGCAGCGGCGAGTGACAGACTGGTAGTTTTCTTGGACATTGCAATAACCCTCTTGGTTGATGATTTAATCCCGCAGTGAACAGAGTCAGCTACGGGAAACAGATATACATACTCTGGCTTGGATGCCAACCGACAGCATATGTTACAGCCACGGCGATATAAACAGACTCAAACCTTGTCCTGATTACGTACAGATAAGACCAGACAGATGCAGCCAAGGTTCAGATCGGCATGGATATCCAGGAAAAATGCCGACTATGCCTCATTTTGGCGCGGTCTGAGCTGGGGAAACAGAATCACATCACGAATGGTGGCAGTGTCGGTCAGCAACATGACCAGCCGGTCGATGCCAATACCCTCACCCGCCGTGGGCGGCAGACCGTGTTCCAGCGCGGTAATGTAGTCGGCATCAAAATGCATCGCCTCAACATCACCGCCGGCCTTGCGCTCGGCCTGGGCCCGGAACCGGGCCGCTTGATCTTCCGGATCGTTCAACTCGGAAAAACCGTTGGCGATCTCGCGGCCACCGATAAACAGCTCGAAACGATCGGTCACCTCGGGATTATCATCGTTACGCCGTGCCAGCGGTGACACGGCCGTCGGGAATTCGGTAATGAATGTC